>JAEWLN010000143.1 GCA_023457535.1 Bacteroidota bacterium | reverse complement strand
CGGTGATGCAGGTTAAAATCGCGAAAGCGCCTTAAAGTTTACGGTATCTGTTTTTTTTGGTAGGTGTTATTGGCAGATTGGCAAAAATGCTATGCTTGCATATTATTTTGACGGCGCGCGCTGTAATAATCGTTAAATTAGCGTACCTAAATTTTTACCATGTCTGTCAGCATTACCGGTATCGGAAGCTATATCCCCGAAGTGCGCGTCTCCAACCGCGATTTCGCCAAACACGTTTTCCTCAACGACGACGGGACGCCGTTTGCGGTACCCAACGAAGAAATTGCCTCCAAATTCAAGAACATCACCGGCATTGAGGAACGGCGTTATGTGAGTGACGATTTGCTCACGTCCGATATCGCGTACCTGGCGTCGGTCAAAGCGATCGCAAATGCCGGCATTGATCCTGAAACGCTCGATTACATCATCCTTGCGCACAATTTTGGCGACGTCCGTCACGGGGCCATCCAGTCGGATATTTTGCCAAGCCTTTCCACACGCGTCAAGCACCGGCTGCGAATCAAAAACCCAAAATGCGTCGCTTATGACATTTTGTTCGGCTGTCCGGGCTGGGTCGAAGGCGTGATCCAGGCCTATGCGTTCATCAAGGCGGGTATGGCCAAGCGTTGCCTGGTCATTGGCGCCGAAACCTTATCGCGCGTGGTAGACCGCCACGACCGCGACAGCATGATTTACTCGGACGGTGCGGGCGCGTCGGTTATTGAATATTTAGAAGACGGGCCATCGGGTATCCTGGCCCATAGCTCTGCGACATATGCGTACGACCAGGCATACTACCTTCACTTTGGAGAATCATTCAACAAAACACACGATCCTGATGTGCGCTATATCAAAATGCAGGGACGCAAAATCTACGAATTCGCGCTGAGCAAAGTGCCCGTTGCAATGAAAGATTGCCTCGATGCGAGCGGTGTAGGCATCGATCAGATCAACAAAATCCTGATCCATCAGGCCAACGAAAAAATGGACGAAGCCATCATTGAACGCTTTTACAAATTGTACGGCAAAACGCCGCCGCCCGGCATCATGCCGATGAGCATCCACCTGCTGGGCAACAGTTCTGTAGCGACCGTCCCGACGCTGTACGATTTGCTTGTACGTGGCGAAATTGCAGGGCATGGTATTTCCAAAGGCGATGTGGTGTTGTTTGCATCGGTGGGCTCGGGCATGAACATCAATGCGTTTGTGTACCGGTACTGACGCACGGCAAACGGTGATGAAATCTTTGCTATCTTTGCCAAAACCTTTGCGGTAAAACCATGTACGAAAATACTTTTCCGAACAAACGCTTCAGGCACACGCTCGAATTTCTTCAAAAACACGTTTCACCATCGGAGTCGATTCTTGATCTGGGTGTCCAAAATCCGTTTTCGGACATCATGAAGCGCCAAGGATTTTCAGTTTCGAATACCTCGGGCGAAGACCTGGACAACGACCAATCGGCCATTAAAAAGTCGGATGCCGATGTCGTGACGGCGTTTGAGATTTTTGAACATCTGCTCAATCCGTACACCGTTTTACAATCGGTTCCGGCCAAAAAGCTGCTGATTTCGATCCCGATGCGGCTCTGGTTCGCGCCGGCCTACCGCAGCAAAACCGATCCATGGGACCGCCATTACCACGAATTTGAAGACTGGCAACTCGATTGGCTTTTGGAAAAAACGGGCTGGAAGATCGTTGATCGCGCCAAATGGACAAATCCGGTCAAAAAATTCGGCTGGCGGCCGTTGTTGCGGTACTTTACCAATCGCTATTATATCGTTTACGCTGTAAAAAAGTAAATCCAATGCCGGGACGCCGCGATCATGGCGCCTGGAGCCTGGTATGGAATCTATGAATTATTACATTGTCATCCCCGCGCACAACGAGTCGGCCTACATCGCGCTGACGCTCCAATCGTTGGCCCGGCAAACGGTTCTGCCCGCAAAAGTTGTGGTCGTGGACGATCATTCAACAGACGATACGGCGCAAATCGCCACTGGTTTTGCCACGGCGCACGACTGGATTTCCGTGGTCAGAACTGAGTCCGATGCGGCGCATTTGCCCGGCAGCAAAGTGATCCGCGCATTTCACAAGGGTTATGAGACGCTTGACGGCAATTATGACATCATTGTCAAGCTTGACGCCGATTTGATCTTGCCGCCGGACTATTTTGAAAAAGTCCTTCAAACGTTCCGGTCCGATGAGAATGTGGGCATGGCGGGCGGATTCGCCTACATCGAGCAAAACGGCGACTGGAAACTCGAAAACCTGACCGATAAGGACCACATTCGCGGCGCATTCAAGGCCTACCGGAAGAATTGCTTTGAACAGATCGGCAAATTGAAACCGGCCATGGGTTGGGACACAGCCGATGAATTGCTCGCCCGATTTTACCGCTGGAAGGTCATAACGATTCCTGAACTCAAGGTCAAACACCTCAAACCGACGGGCGCCAACTACAACCAGGCCGCCCGATTCAAACAAGGCGAAGCGTTTTACAGTTTGGGTTATGGGATTTGGATCACGGCCATTGCGTCGGTGAAATTGGCGCTGATGAAAAAAAGACCGCTGTTGTTTCTGGACTATATGAGGGGTTTCTGGAAAGCCAGACGCGCCGGAGCGGAAATGCTGGTTAGTGCGGAGCAGGCGGCGTTTGTGAGAAGGTATCGGTGGAGGAAAATAAAAGCGAAGGTTTTGGGTGTTAAATGAGGGAATTCTGTAGTGGGGGGAATTTGGTGTTGGGTAGCTTTGTGCCAGGGTGGGGCGAAGCCAGGTCCAAAAAAAAAAGCCTGCTGAAATCCATATTTCCCATCCCGCTTTTGTTTCGGCCTACTCCTTGAACGATTCGCCAATCCCCACGGGCGCCCATAAAATTTTCCAAAAACTCCGCATGCATATCCCATAACTCATAATTGATAACTATCTTAGCGTATATTTTAAAACCATGATGCTCATTCGTTACCTCACACAAATCGGACGGTACTTTTTAATGTGGAGGGAAATCTTCAAAAAACCAACCAAGTGGTCCGTAATGAAAGGTTTGATCTTTAAGGAAATCGACGATTTGATCATTGATTCACTGGGCATCGTGGCATTTATTTCGTTTTTCGTCGGTGGGGTTGTTGCGATTCAAACCGCGCTGAACCTGACCAATCCTTTGATTCCAAAATACCTGATCGGTTTTGCGACGCGCCAGTCGGTTATCCTTGAGTTCGCCCCTACTTTCATCTCGATCGTCATGGCCGGAAAAATGGGCTCGTTCATCACCTCGAGCATTGGGACGATGCGTGTCACAGAGCAAATCGATGCGCTCGAAGTCATGGGCGTCAACTCGCTCAACTACCTGGTCTTCCCAAAACTGATGGCGTTGCTGCTCTACCCGTTCGTAATAGGCATTTCGATGTTCCTTGGCATTTTAGGCGGATGGATCGCAGCGGTCTATGGCGGATTTGGCTCAAGCGCAGAATTCATCGGCGGGATCCAGCAGGAATTCATACCGTTCCACATTGCCTATGCGTTCATCAAAACATTTGTATTTGCACTGATCCTCGCCACCGTCCCGAGCTTTCACGGCTATTACATGAAAGGCGGCGCGCTCGAAGTCGGGAAAGCCTCGACGGTTTCGTTCGTGTGGACATCGGTCACGATCATTTTGATGAACTACATCCTCACCCAATTATTGCTCGCCTCATGATAGAAGTAAAAAACGTTAAGAAATCGTTCAATGGCGTCGAGGTGTTAAAGGGCATTTCGACGGTGTTCGAAACCGGCAAGACCAACCTCATCATCGGTCAATCCGGCTCAGGAAAAACCGTGCTATTGAAAACGCTGCTCGGCATCCATAAGCCCGATCAAGGCACCGTGGAATACGACGGCCGCCGTTACTGGGAAATGACCGAAGACGAAAAACGCGAGCTCAGGACAGAGATCGGTATGGTATTCCAGGGCTCTGCGCTGTTCGATTCCATGACCGTTGAGCAAAATGTCATGTTCCCGCTGCGAATGTTCACGCACAAAAGCCGCAGTGAAATGGAAGACCGTGTCAACTTTGTACTCAAGCGCGTCAACCTGATCGATGCCAACCAAAAAATGCCGTCAGAAATCTCGGGCGGTATGCAAAAACGGGTGGCCATTGCGCGTGCGATCGTCAACAATCCGCAATACCTTTTTTGCGATGAACCCAATTCGGGCCTGGACCCTAACACTTCCATCCTGATCGACAACCTCATCCGGGAAATCACGGAAGAATACAACATCACCACGGTCATCAACACCCATGACATGAACTCGGTCATGGAAATCGGCGAAAACATCATCTTTCTCAAAAACGGAATCCTCGAGTGGAAAGGCACCAAAGAAACAATCTTCAAGGCAGAAAACCCAGCCGTCATTGACTTTGTATACTCTTCCAATTTATTCAAAAAAGTGCGCGAGGCCATGCTCAGGGAATAAGCCGCTTTCTATTTTTTTGGGCGTGCCGGCGGTCGAACGCCGCGGCGCTGATTGACGCTTTGGGCCGCCGTCGGGCTGTACGCGGTGCGCGGCACCTTGCTTCCATCCCTCACGCAAACAGCGTTTCTTACAAACATCCGTATTTTGCAAAACACCAATGCCAAATCGTGATCGGGTACTTTACCGCGTCACATACACCCAACCCGTCCGTTCCGCCCCGGTTTTTTGTCGGATGTAATAATAATAGGTCGCATCGGGCAATAAATTCCCATTGAAATCCTGCCCAAACCATTGGTTCGTGTAGTCATCCTGCGCAAACACCATGCGTCCGTAGCGGTTATAGATCTTGAAAGTCAGGACGTCAAATCCCGTCAAATCAAAACGCTCGTTGGTGCCATCGGCGTTGGGCGAAATGCCTGCCGGAACCGCGCATTGGGTGCTTGATACGGCCACCTGCCTGGACCGCGCACAACCGTTGGCCGTTACCGTGACGGTATACATTCCGCGCGCGCCACCTGAGACGTCCACCGTATTCCCTGAAGCAAAAAAACCGTCGGGCCCCGCCCATTCGACCGTTCCGCCGTCCAATGTTCCCGCACCAAAAGCCGCCGTCAGCGTATAGGCATTTCCCGTACAGCCGGCAACCACTTCAAAATCGGGCGATGGATTCACGATCACCTCAACAGCGGCCGCAGCTGAAACGCACTCCCCAATTTTCGCCGTTACCCAATACACGCCGCTGTGCCCGGCCGATGCATTTGGAATCTCTGGATTTTGCAAATCGGAGGCAAAATGATCCGGGCCTGTCCATTGGTACGTGGCCCCTGCAATCGTATCCACCGTAAGCACAATTGTATCGGACGCACAAACCGGCGTATTGGATCCGGCAACCGGTGTTTCGGGAACGGGGTTAAAATGGAACGCAACCTCAGCCGAATCGCTCGCCCCACACAAGCCTTCCACCGTGTAACGAAAACGGTAGGTGCCATACGGAATTCCCTCCGGCAGCCATGTGTGGCCGGTAAGCATTCCGCTTGAAGTGATTTCGTGCCAGGTGCCGCCCGCCTGGTAAGTGCCGTCCAGATAATCAAAAAGGCTGACGGCACCGTTGGTTCCGCACAAATCAACTTTGGTGTCGTCACCGGCAGAAATCGGCGTACCCGGTGCGGCAATTGTGTAGGAGATGGTTTGGTCCGTACAAAATCCGGGATCGGTCGAATAGATCCTGACGGTGTACGTACCCGAATGCACCGCAGCAGAAAACGGGGCAAACGACAATGCGCTCGACGTGCTCAAAATCACGCCCGGATTGGCGGTATTCCACCATTGGAAATTCAAAAAGTCAAACCCCTGGACCGACAACTGTCCGGGCTGGCCGTCACACAAAAATCCCTGCGTTACCAAAGGCGGCGGAATCGAGCCAAAATCAAATAATCGGTTGACGATGTTCTGGCAAACGTCGCGCACCTGAAAATTGTAAACCCCGGGTGTGAGTCCGGTAAAAACGTTAGACGATCCGTTGCTGACATAAAACGGCTGGCCGTCTTTAGCGGTGATAAAATAGGACAACGGCGCCATAC
>JAEWLN010000142.1 GCA_023457535.1 Bacteroidota bacterium | reverse complement strand
CGGTGGGGAGACTTGGAATGGGGTTGTGGCGCGGTAGGGAATTTGGCAATTTGGCAATTTGGGAATTTGGAAATTTGAAAATTTGGAAATGGGTTTTGTGGGTGGATGAAGCCTTTTTTTATTGGGGGTCGGTGGGGAGACTTGGAATGGGGTTGTGGCGCGGTAAAGAATTTGGCGATTTGAAAATTTGGAGATGGGTTTGTCGGTTTGAAGCGTTATTTTAATTTGGTAATTTCCTGTCTTGTCGGGCGAATAAATTTGTGGGGAATTTGCGTAAATTTGGAGCTAATTCAAAGTTTGGGCCTGCGTCCAAATTTCCAAATTTTCCAATGAATGAAAGTGATCTTAATTACCGGCGCTTCGTCTGGTCTCGGTAAGGCCATAGGCGGGTTTTTGCACGACAAAGGCTTTGTCGTATACGGCACGAGCCGGAATCCCGATAAAATTGCCAACTCGTTGTTCCCGTTGCTCAGGCTTGATGTCCGCGATCCCGAAAGTATTGCCCATGCCGTCGCAGAAGTCATCCGCATCTCGGGGCGCATCGACGTGGTCATCAACAACGCAGGTGTCGGGATCATCGGTCCGTTGGAGGAGATCCCCGCCAATGAAATCCGCAATAATTTTGAGACCAATCTGTTTGGTCCTATCGAAGTCATGAAGGCCGTTTTGCCATACATGCGGGCACAGCGATCCGGGCTTATTATCAATATCACCTCGATTGCGGGTTACATGGGACTGCCCTTCCGCTCCATTTATTCAGCGTCCAAAGGCGCGCTCGAGCTCGTCACTGAAGCGTTGCGAATGGAAACCAAGCCGTTCAATATCGAAATCACCAACGTGGCACCCGGCGAATTTGCGACCAATATCGCGGACCACCGCTATCATGTGCCGGTTTCAAAAGCGTCGGCGTACCAGGCGTACGGCAAGACGGTTGCCGAGATCAACCACCAGGTCAGTGCGGGCGACGATCCGTCTAAAATGGGCGAGGCCATCTACAAGATCATCAATACGCCCAAACCTGATGCCCATTATAAAGTCGGGCCGTTTTTGTCAAAGTTTTCGATTGTGCTCAAACGCCTTTTACCCGATAAGCAGTATGAACGCATGTTGATGAAGCACTATGGGTTAGGAAAGTAGCGCATGACGTAACGCTGGGCCCGGACCTTAACCTGGCATTGATTTGCCACATGGGAAAGCGCAGTTTGCCCGGACGGGTGAAATGTTGTATTTTCGCCGCGCAAAGACAGCAAATAAATACACAACTTAATTACTATAACACATGAAATTTTTTATTGACACGGCCAACCTGAACGACATCCGCGAAGCGCAGGCACTTGGGGTTTTGGATGGCGTGACCACCAATCCGTCACTGATGGCCAAAGAAGGCATCGCCGGGAAAAACAACATTCTGAAGCATTATGTCGATATCTGCAACATTGTCGATGGCGATGTCAGCGCAGAAGTGATCGCTACGGATTTCGACGGCATGATCCGCGAAGGCGAAGAGCTTGCCGAGCTGCACGAGCAAATCGTGGTCAAAATCCCAATGACCAAAGACGGCATCAAAGCGTGTAAATATTTTACGGAAAAAGGAATCCGGACCAATGTAACGCTGGTGTTTTCAGCCGGACAGGCATTGCTCGCGGCAAAGGCAGGCGCAACGTTTGTGTCGCCGTTTATCGGGCGTCTTGACGATGTATCTACCGACGGACTCAATCTGATCCAGGAAATCCGCGAGATTTACGACAATTACGGATATGAAACGCAAATCCTTGCAGCGTCTGTACGTCATACGATGCATATCGTGAATTGCGCTAAAATTGGTGCTGATGTAATGACCGGACCGCTCTCGGCTATTCTTGGTTTGCTCAAGCATCCGTTGACCGATATTGGTTTGGCGCAGTTTATTGCAGATTTCGAAAAGGGAAATAAATAAGCAAAAGCCCAAAGTGAGCAGCAAAAAAAGAGCGGACCCTGAGTCCGCTTTTATTTTATTTGGCCGCCAACGCGTGAACGGGAACCTGTGATCGCGCCGCATCGTTCAGCTCGTCCTCAAACTGAACGTCAAAAAGATTGGTAAAGGCGTTTTTGATCTTGCCATCGGCGTCCAGGACGATGGTGCGGTGTACTTTGGTAATGGCCCATTTGGCCCTGAGGTCTTCAAAATTTTTGCATCGCATCTCGAGAATGCCGTCGGTTTTGTATTTGTCGAGGAGCGCCGTCCATTTTTTTTGGTCTTTGTCCAGACATACGGCCACGAACTGGTAACCGGGATACCGCTTTTTCAAGTCGTGCACTTTTTTATGGGCGGCCTGCAGATGCGACACCAGATTTTCCGTCCAGAAAAACCAAATCGTCTTGCCGTTGGCCAGTTGTGCCGATGAAACCGTTCGACCGTTCGTATCGACGAGCATGACTTCCGGAAGCGGATTGCCGACGGTGAGTTGCTGGATCGCGCGGCCTATTTTCAGGATTTCGTTCTTTTTACTTTTGTCGGTCGAAAATTGGTGGTAGGTGTCGAGAAATTTTTTGTTGTTGACCATATTCTGGTCCTCGAGAAGGTACGTGAAAGCAATGTTGTTCAAAATGGTGTTTTTGACCGTTTCGTTGCCAATCAACGTATCGGCGATGCGGAGTTTGTTGATGTTGGTCTTGAGCGCCAGATCGACCTCAGTGAAGTGGTTGTGGTAATTGATCGCGGCCATATTGTTGAGCATGTGCGTCAAATAAGCCACAAACGGGGAGAAACTGATCAATTTGTCATTGTTGAAATCGATCGACTTCCTGAAATCGTAATAGTTGCCCGGTAATTTTTCGACGACATCCTCGCCGGTCCGTATCTGATGCACCTGCGGATAGATCTCCATTTTTGAAAAATGGTGCAAATCAAGCGCGGCCCTGGCGTACTGGTCGAAATCATCGCTCCATCGGATGTCCTCTTTTTTGGACTGGTAGAACTTTTTGCGCTCGGCATAGGAAGAATCGATCGAAGACATAAAGCGGTTCACATCGTAATCGAACACCTCGAAAATCTTGCTGCGGTCATCCTCGTTTTTGAGGTAAAGTTCCATCAAAAAGTTATTTTTCCGATCGCCGCGTCCGCAAAAGAATACCGAATTGTCGAAATCGCGCGCATTGACCCGAACCATGATGCTGTCGTTTTTATCAAAATAGACATATTGGTACTCCGGCAGATTCTTAAATGAATACAAGCCAGGGGTAAGTGAATCGAATTTGATAAAAAAGCGGTTGTTCTTATCGAGTGCGACACTGTCGATTACCTCTGAATCCCTGCAAAACAAGACATACGGACTGGTCGGATTAATGACCTCTCCCCCAAAATAGGCAGTGTAATTATCGCTTTCAAACCCTTTGCCGCAAGAGCAACACAGGCCGGCGGCAGTAGCACAAAACAGTAAATAGTGAAGGGCCTTCAATGGGTGCATATTCCAAATCATTGTAAACAAAAATATCTAGTTGGCCCCAATATTACTGTTAAGGCATAGTTAAATAAGAAACGCTTATTTTATTGGGAATCAGGCCGCAAAAATGTGGAATTTTTTTGTACTTTTGCACCACATTTAAAAGACAATCTGAGCATGTTAAACGTAAATAATTTATCGGTCCAATTTGGCAAACGCGTATTGTTCGACGAAGTCAATACCACTTTTTCCGATGGCAACATCTACGGGGTCATCGGGGCCAACGGAGCCGGCAAATCTACATTTTTGAAAATTCTGGCCGGCGATATGGACCCTACCTCGGGGCATGTATTCCTGGAGCCCGGCAAACGCATGTCTGTGCTGAACCAAAACCACAACATGTTCGATGAGCACACCGTTCTGGAAACCGTACTGATGGGCAACAAAATATTGTACGCTGTCAAAAAGGAGATGGACGAGCTGTATCTGGATTACAACGATAAAAATGCCGACCGCATCGGGGAGCTGCAGGTGCAGTTCGAAGAAATGAACGGTTGGAATGCGGAGTCCGATGCCGCTACGATGTTGTCCAACCTCGGCATCGGATCTGAATTTCATTATACGCTCATGGGCGATCTCGAGTCCAAGCTCAAAGTGCGCGTGCTCCTGGCGCAGGCGTTATTTGGCAACCCGGATGTTTTGATCATGGACGAACCTACGAACGACCTTGATTTTGAAACCATCGCATGGCTTGAGAATTTCCTTGCCAACTATGAAAATACGGTCATCGTCGTGTCGCACGACCGACACTTCCTCGATGCCGTTTGCACGCATATATCGGACATCGACTTTGGAAAGATCAACCATTATTCGGGCAATTATACGTTTTGGTATGAGTCGAGCCAGCTGGCGGCCAAGCAGCGCGCGCAGCAAAACAAAAAAGCCGAGGAGAAAAAGGCCGAACTCGAAGAATTCATCCGTCGTTTTTCTGCCAACGTAGCCAAATCCAAGCAGGCCACTTCGCGTAAAAAAATGATCGAAAAGCTCAACATTTCAGAGATCAAGCCGTCAAGCCGACGTTATCCCGCCATTATCTTCGATCAGGAGCGCGAGGCCGGCGACCAGATACTCAATGTAGAAGGCCTTGCCGCGTCGGTCGATGGGGAAACGCTTTTTACCGGCGTGGACCTGAACATGGCCAAAGGCGATAAAATTGTCTTGTTTTCGAAGGATTCGCGCGCCACGACGGCATTTTACGAAATCATCAACGGCAAGCAAAACCCTGATGCGGGCAAGTTCGACTGGGGCGTAACGACCAATCAGGCGTATCTGCCGGCTGAGAACCACGAGTATTTCGACAACGATCTGACGCTGGTGGACTGGTTGCGCCAATGGGCCAAAACAGAGGAAGAGCGCGAAGAGGTCAATATCCGGGGATTTTTGGGCAAGATGATCTTCTCCGGCGAAGAAGCGCTCAAAACCGCGCGCGTGTTATCGGGAGGGGAAAAAGTACGCTGTATGATCTCGCGCATGATGATGGAACGCGCCAACGTATTGATGCTGGACGAACCTACCAACCACCTCGATCTCGAGTCGATCACGGCGTTCAACAATTCGCTTAAGAATTTCAAAGGATCGGTCATCTTTACCACACATGACCACGAGTTTGCGCAAACGGTGGGTAACCGCGTGGTTGAACTGACGCCCAAAGGGGTAATCGATCGTTATATGACGTTCGACGATTACATCGAAGACGATAAAATCCAGGAATTGCGCAAAAAAATGTACGCTTAAATCACCAGCCCGCTCACCAGCGGGTTTTTTTTGTCCGATTGTAAAAATCCCGCA
>JAEWLN010000141.1 GCA_023457535.1 Bacteroidota bacterium | reverse complement strand
GATCAGATTCGTATCGGCAGAAATTTCAGATCCATCCTGCTTTTTGAATTGACAATACTTGAACATCAGCAGCACGGCAATCCCGGCCAGGATCAGATAGAAAATGCGTTTGCGGAGCATGTTTTTGGTTAAAGGTAGTAAGAATTGTTGAATGTCAAACGTCAAATGTCAAACGAGATTGGTTTGCGTGAAGGATGGAAGCGGCATCCTTTTGCGGAAGGGACGAGCGCAAAAGATAAAGCGGACAGCCTGACGGCGCCACAATCGTAAACTAAAAAAACGATGCTGATGCGCCGGCACGCCCCAAAAAAAAGCGTCTCTCATTGGACATTTGACGTTCGACGTTGGACGTTGACTCAAATCAAATTATTATTCCTCCCCTTCTCCACCGCCTCCAACTTATTATGCACCTGCAATTTCGTATAAATATTCTCAATGTGGCGCCTGATCGTACTTGGCGAAAGGAATAGATTGGCCGCAATTACGGTATAGGTGAGTCCTTTGCTGAGCTGTTCGAGCACGTCGATCTCGCGCGCGGTGAGCTTGATTTGTTCCTCGCCCCTGCCGGCGAAATCAATCGGGTTGCGCAATAATTTAAGTGTCTTGAACGCGATCGACGGGTTCATCGCCGCACCGCCATTGAGCGTTTCTACAATACCGTCGTACAATTCCTGCGGGTTGATATCCTTGAGCAGATAGCCGTCGGCACCGGCTTTGATCGCATTGAATATGTTTTCGTCGTTGTCAAACACCGTCAGCATCACGATCTTGATGTGCGGATAGCGCGATTTGACCGCCTGCGTAGCCTGGATCCCGTTCATGCCGGGCATTTCAATGTCCATCAGGATCAGGTCGATGTTGCGGTCGGCGTGCAGTCTGGCGAGCAGATCATGGCCGTCGGACGCACAAAATTTGCATTTGACGTCCTCAAAAAAGCTGAGTTTTTCCAAGATCGCTTTTTGCAAAAACGTATTGTCATCGGCGATGGCGAGTTTTTTCATCCTATCTTACATTTTGATCGGAATACGGATCGTAATCGTAGTCCCTTTACCTATTTCAGTGTCCACCGTCGATGTTCCGCCCAAATCCGCAATGCGTTTTTTCATATTGGACAAACCGTTGCCCGCGCCGTGATTTTGCGTGTCAAAACCCTGGCCGTCGTCTGAGACCGATATTTTGATCGCGTCGTTTTCCGCAGCGATCCGGATCGCAATTTGCGCCGCGCCCGAATATTTGACCGCATTGTGGACAGCCTCCTGAATGGTGCGGTACACATTCATTCCGGCCAGCGAAGACAATTCTACATGGCTCAGCGCGTCATCGGCAACAAACGTAAATTCCATGTGGCCACGCGCCTCTTTTGCTTTTCCGACAAAATTCATCACGCGCAGTTCGAGGTCTTTGAATGTGATCGCCTCTGCATTCATCGCCCAGATCGTATCGCGCAATTCCACAATGGTCGACTTGGCAAAGCTGCTGATGCGATCGAGTTTTGCGGCAAGATCCGCATCGAGCGATTTAAAGGCGTATTTGATATTGTCCACCGATGAAATGATAAACGTAAGCTGCGCCCCGATGTTGTCGTGCAGATCGCGCGAAATGGAAAGCCGCTGCTGTTGTAATTTGCTTTGCGTCTCAATCGTCGAAATGGCCATTTTAAGCTCGTGTTCCTGCCTTTGCTGGCGGTTTTTGAGCCGCTGTTGCCGGTAGATCAGATACCCCGTCAGCGCGATGAATCCCGCAAACACCGATACTAAAATCAACAGCAGACCCTTTCGTTTGCCGTCGGCTTCGCGCTGCAGCAGCAGTTTTTCTTTTTTCTCTGTTTGGTATCTGGTTTCCAGCTCATTGGAAATTTTGAGCACATTGGCGTTCAGGTCCTGTTCGACATGCCGCAGGTGCAGGCTGGTGTAATAATTCACGCTGTCAACTTTGCCCAGGCTCGCATACACCGGGATCAGCTGCACATATACATTGCCCATTTTATCGCGGATGCTGTCCTTCGAAAAAACCCTGAGACTTTCCAGCAGCAGCGGTTTGGCCTTTGCAAATTGACCGAGGCTGTTGTAGTTGATTGCCAACGTGAGTTTGGAACTGGCCATGTCCGCGGTCTGGTTGATCTTCCTGCGGATCGCGAGCGACTTGCTGATGTAACCGATAGCTTTTTCGTGCTCCTTCCGATAGGTATAGATCAAGCCCAGATTATTGTATGCCGTGCCCATCGCCGGATAATTGAGCGTTTTCTCCGCCAATGCCGCGCCGCGTTGAAAGTAACTGAAAGCACGTACTGTATCGTGCGAAGAAAAATAAACATTCCCGATGCCTACGATCGTATTGGCAAGCTCCGATTCTTGGTCCGTACGCGTGAGGTATTGTTGTGACCGATGCAGGTATTCGAGCGCCTTGGGATAGTTCTTCAGCGCGTGATAGACCGCCGCAATGTTGGTTTCAAGCGTTCCTACCACCTGCTCGTTCCCGGTGCGTTCATAGTGCCGCAGCGCCCTGAGGTAAAAATCCATCCCTTTTTGCAGCGCGAATTGCTTGAAATAGACATTGCCGATCTTGAACTGCACCGATGCGACACCATCAGCATCCTTGAGTTTCCTGCGCAGGGCCAGACACTGAAACAATTGGTCCAGCGCAAGATCGTAATCGCCTTTGGTGTACAGGATCGCACCGTAATCACTGAGCGCCTGAGCGATCATTTTGTCGTTTTGGAGTGCGCGCGCGGCTTTAAGCGACCGAACGCCATAGGCGAGCGCCGAATCGATCGAAATCATGTTGTAGTACCACGCCAGATCGCCAAAGATCTTTGCCTGCAATTCCGGACCGGGTTTTTTCGCGAGCTGCACTTTAAGACTGTCGACGATTTTTTGCGCCGGGGATTGCGCGCGCGCCGCCATCGTAAGAACGCACAGCAACAAAAAGAGTCTTTTATGCATGGAAAGCCGTTTCAAATCAGGTAAATATAAAAAATACAAGATAGGAGAAGTATTTTTTAAAGGTAATTTTTTAGCAACGCGCAACGAGGTGTGCCAGTACGTTATTGTACCCATAAGCCAGGCAAGAACCCGAATCAACCTGCTTTTGCGGTAGATCACGCCTCCAAAAAAAATACGGCCGAAGCCGTATCCAAAGTAAACCTAAACCAAAAATTAACGTTTTACTTTAAAATCGCCTTCGGTAATGGTCACGGAAGCTGTCGGGGTTTCCTGGTTTTCAGGAGCCACCGCACTAAACGTACCCTTGATGTAAGTCTCGGTCACCTCGGTTACCTCCACTGATCCGCTGCCCCTTACCGAAGTATAGGTTCTGAGCGGCGAAAGCGTCATGTAATTGATGTAGCCGTTGGCCAGCACATTGCCGCCCGAATGGTACGTTCCTGCGCCGTCGAAGTTCGGGATCTGGATTTGCATCGAATTGCCGCCGTCCGTGCTGCTCTGGATCGTCAACACTCCGGCGTTGAGCGTGGCCGATGGCGCAAAAAATGCCGAATTGCTGTACTGGCTTCCATCGACTTTGCCTTTCATGTAATAGTCGCCTGATCCTGCTGCAGGCACCCAGGCGTTGTTGTCATCGTCCTTACTGCACGAGGTGAAAAATACCGTCGCCAACAAAACGATGCTGATTGTTTTTAATGTCTTCATAATAGATTTGATTTTGAGTTTATGTTGAGACAAATTTGCAGCTATCGGTACGTTGCGGCAATAGGGCAACTGACCCATTTCAGAAATTCGTAAATTTTAAGTCCGGAATGCCTGCATTTTGCGTCGGATGACACTAGCCCACAAGCGGCGCCCCGTGGCTAAATTGGGAAATCCGGCATTTCGAATCTGGAATTGGAATGGTGCCTGCAATTGGTTTTCTGGAACTTGATACTTAGAACCTGGAACGTCCTAAATCAACTTATTATTCCTCGCCTTCTCAATGGCCTCAAGTTTATTGTGCACCTGCAGTTTGGCGTAAATATTCTCAACATGCTTGCGCACTGTCCCGGCCGACACAAATAAATTTACCGCTATGGCCTCATACTTCAACCCTTTGCTGAGCTGTTCGAGCACTTCGGTTTCGCGCGTGGTAAGCCGTACATCGATCGCAACTTCAGGGGTTTGGAGCTCGATGGGATGGCGCAGCAACTTGAGTGTCCTGAGCGCGATAGACGGGGTCATCGTCGCCCCGCCGTTCATCGTATCGAGAATTCCCTGCTGAAGCTCCCTGGGTTTGACTTCCTTGAGCAGATACCCGTCCGCACCGGCCTTGATCGATTTGAAAATGTTTTCGTCATTGTCGAACACCGTCAGCATGATGACCTTGATGTGCGGATATTTTTGCTTGACGTGCCAGGTGGCTTCCACGCCATTCATTTTAGGCATTTCAATATCCATCAGGATCAGGTCGACGTGCGGGTTGGCCGATAGTTTTTCAAGCAGTTCCACACCGTTCAGCGCCGTGAACCGCAGCGCCAGATCGTCAAAAAAGGCGAGTTTTTCCTGCGCCGATCGGATCAGGAACGGATTGTCGTCGGCAATGGCGATTCGTATCATACAAGGTCTTTTTGGTGTAACAGTATCGAAATTTTGGTACCTTTTCCTAAATCGGATCGCAATAAAAACGTTCCTCCAATCTCCGAAATGCGCTTTTCCATGTTGGCCAATCCGTTACTGCGCGGGGCGTTCACGATGTCAAATCCGTCCCCGTCATCCTCAATGACCAATTCGATATCGCTATCGGACCGGTGCGCCCAGATCAACAACCGTTGCGCCCGGGCATGCTTGACGGCATTGTTGACCGCTTCCTGAATGGTGCGGTAAATGTTCATTCCGGCTACAGAACTGAGTTTGACCGATGCCAGCGTGGGGTCTATCGCAAATTGAAATTCGATCTGACCGGTGGCCGACTGCGCTTTTTCTACAAAATTCAGGATACGCGCCTTTAAATCGTCGAACAGGATTTCCTGGCTGTTCATCGCCCAGATCGTATCGCGCAATTCGCGGATCGTCGACTGCGCAAAATGGCTGATTTCGCCCAGTTTGCCGTCGAGTTTAGGATGGCTGATCTCAAACGCATGCCGGATATTTTCGACCGATGAAATGATAAAAGTGAGCTGCGCGCCGATGTTATCGTGCAAATCCCGCGAAATCTCGAGCCGCTGTTGCTGCAATCTGCTTTGGGTCTCAATCTGCGCAATAGCCGTTTTGAGTTCATGTTCATGCCGCAGCTGCGCATTTTTTAATTTTTGCTGCCGCCACAGCAACCAAATGATCACTACTGCAAATACTGCCAGCAACGATACCACGAGCAATACGAATTGCTGCCGGCGCACATTGGCCTTTTGCGCGCGGATCTCAGCTTCCTTTTTACGCGTTTCGTAGCGCGTGGCCATGTCTGCGATCGCCTGTGTTTTTTCGATTTGGAAGATGCGGTCCCTGCCTTGGTTGTACAAAGTCGCAAACCGGTATGCTTCGGGGTATTGACCCAGCATCGCGTGCGCCGTGGACAAATTCTGGCACGCCACGGCCACATTGAGCGGCGCGTCCGATTTTTGGGCAAACGCAAGCGCTTTTTGCGACGCGGCGATGGCTTGGGCATACTTTTTTTGTCGGATCAATGACGCGGCGTACGCATTGCCGCTTTCGGCCACTTCAAAATCGTTGTGGTGTTGCTCGTGCAAAGCGATCGCACGGGTGTAATGCGCGTTGGCCCGCCCAAACTGGCGCAGGCTGTCATACACAATGGCCATGTTCGCGATGGGATAACCCGTAAACCGGCCACCGTCGATCTTGCGATAACCTTCGAGCGCGCGTTGCGAATACCGCAGCGATTCGCCGTACCGACCGAACGGAATCAATATCGACCCCAAATTGCCCGCCGATACGGTTTGGCCAAAACCATCGTTGGTTTTAGCGTATGCCGCATGCGCTTTTTGATAATATTCGAGCGCCTTTGCCCACTGCTTCTGTGCTTTGTAAACAATCCCGATGTTGGTGTACGTCATGGCCTGGCGCGCCACAAGCCGTTTTTTATCGAAATAGGAAAGCGCGTGAAAATAATGCCGCAATGCCTCCGGAAACCGGGCCTGCTGGTCGTACGCAATCCCGATGTTGTTGTGGCTGTCGGCCATGCCCGCCGAATCTTTGAGCCGCATTCGGATCCTGAGCGCCTTTTGGTGATACCTCAGCGCCGAATCAAGCGCGGTTTGGTACTGGTAGACATTGGCGATGGAATTATACGCAAGTGCCGTGCACGAGTCGCTTTTAACAGCGCGTGCGGCAACCAGCGAGGCTTTGGCGTAATGCATCGAAAGCGACAGATTGTTGTCGCTGTAATGATCCGAAAGGGCGTTGAGCGCGTTGAACCTCGCCATCGGCGGACCCGACCGTACCACCCCGCGCAAGCTGTCAAGCTTTTGTTGGGCCGACAAAAAACACGGCAGCAGCCAAAACCACATCAGGACGTTTCTCATTTGCGCCAAAGATTGAAGATAAAAATAGCAAAATTTCTCACCGGTCAGGGTTTACCCGAATTATTTTTGGCCACGAGATCAAAAAGCGCATAATTGAGCCTGAAGATCGACTCGCTGAGCGTTTGCTGGCGCGCCCGCAGTGTTTCGTTAAGTTCGTCGGACAATTGGATTTTGCCCGATTGCCCGGATTGTTTGCGCGTAATGTCGGCGATCACCGCGTGCATGGCTTCGATCCTGGCGCGAAACCGCCTTTTTTCGTTGTAAAACGCCACATTGAGATAGAAAACTATTCCTATCAGCAACGCAATGACAGCACTCAGGATCGCAACCATGATTTCAGTTTGAGATTACAAATTTGGGAAACAGGCTTAAATGGAAAAATACGACAGATGCCGTATTTTTCCTGAACTAAACCAAACAAGCGGCCGCAGATCAGCCGCCCGTCCTTATTGAGGGAAGGTGCCGCGGAACGAACCTTGCGTAACTGTTTTGGTGCCGCCGGCGCAATCTTCAGTATTGACTCCGGTAAAGTTAAACGTGCCCTCTACTTTTCTATCGTCAATGTACGTTACGTTGATGGATCCTACCGCATTGTCGCATTCTGCAGAGGTTGCAAAAGCCAAGCCGCCTGAAACCGGGCTGTAACTCAACAAGGATTCGGTGTTGCGGTTCACGGCAATCTCGCCAGTTGTAGTTACATTCCAAAGCTGAACAGTAATTGAATTTGCCGAAAGATCGCTGCCAAGAATGGTAATCATTTGACCATCGTTAAAGCTCACGCGATTGCAGCTTGCGGCAGAAGCGCCAAAGATAATCGAACTAAAATCGGCACCGTCTACTTTTCCGGTAACGTAAGAGTCATTGGTAGGTGCGCCTGCAGGTGGAACATAGGTGTTATTATCATCATCCGAGCTGCACGCAGTCAGGAATAAACAAACAGCGGCAACGCTCATTTTAGCAACACGCAAAGATTGGGTAATTTTTGATTTCATGGTTCTGATTTTTGAGTTAAAGTTTTACCCTGCAAATCTGACCCGATTGGCCGTTTCTGGCAATACGAAGAAATACGTATTTTTTTGGATATCAAAAAACCATGTGCGGAAATTCGCTTTGGACCGACGCAATGTCCGATGCGAGTGCCGATGCAAATTTGCGGTGCGCCTCTGCCTGCGCATTGAACGGCCGGTGTGCAAGCCGCTTGCGGATATGGTCGACGCGTTGCATCACGACCCGCGCGCTGCCGTCAATCCAACTGTGCGCGAATTTTTCCCAGATGTAGTCGATTGCCAACGCACTCGGATGGATCATATCGGCGGCGTAAAACCGGTAATCGCGCAGTTCATCCATCATGATTTCATAAGCCGGAAAATAGGCACAATTGGCGGACGAATCCAACACTTCGTGCAAAGCCGCGATCAGGTGCGATTTGCTGCGCTGGTTCCCGACAAACCCGTCTTTGGTGTGGCGCACGGGCGAAATCGTGAAAATGATCGGCGCCGACGCATTTAACGTTCGAATCAGTGCAATGGTATTTTCGACCGATTCGGCAATGACAGCCACCGTAAGCAGTTCCTTTTCGAACGCATTTTGCGGCACTTTATGGCAATTGGCCACAAGCCGCTGTGTTTCGCGCTCGCGGTAAGTCCAGGCAGTCCCGTAAGTAATGATGATGTGCGTGGCCGATAAAAGTGCTTCGCGCGTGGCCAAAACCGATGCATTGAGCCGGCCCAGCAAATCGTCCTGGCTGGCAGCGCTCAGATCCGAATGGGCGTCAAAATGGTGCCAGCGCTCATTGTGGTAAAACACATCGGGCGCGACAAATTGACGCTTCGATACGGCATAGCTGAAAAGTCTTTCGATGGCCATCGGATGGAACAGAATCCCAAACGGGTTGCACGTAGCGCGAAATTGGAAATGCGCGAATTTATCGGCGATGTTGACCGCAAAACACGACCCGAACGACGCAATCGTGGAATCATAACCAATTCGCGGGTCGCCGTCGGCAGTAAGTATGGAAGTAAGCAGTTGCAACGATCAATAAAAGTATTGCGTAAAAATGCCTCCTTCGAGCGCGCTGACCGATTGGCTCGTTTCCGGAAATCCGCTCAAAGTGTACGTATAGGTAATGTCCACCGGATTGGTCGTCCCGGAGGTTTGGAGCAAATTGCGCAACACGCCGCCAATCTCAAGCTGGTAAATGAACGCCTGGTTGAGCCCGATGACGTTGCGCAGCGGGTTGTTCTTGTCGTCGTACGTATACGTTTCAGACGAAGCCAGCGACCCGCTCAGGTACGTTTCCTTTTTGACGACCTCGCCATTGTTGAAAAACAATTTCCCGGTAACGTCGGCGTTGGGCTGTGCGTCCAGCGTGCCGTACCAGGTGGAAAACGAAATCGTGCCATCGGCGTTGTGCGTGTAATCTTCGCGCGTGGCGTAATCGATCGCGTGTACCAGCATGGTGTGCGATGTGATCTGGCCCGCGGCATTAAAGGCAAAAAGATCGGTTTGCTCGAGCGTTGTACCGTCGTAATACCTGATCTGGGTGATGATGTTGCCCGAATACGTAAACACGCCCGATCCGCCATCGGAGGACGTAAAATTGACGATTTTATATCCGTCGTAATTGAAATTTGTGGTCAGGTCGTTGCCTGCGTCATCGGTCTCGACGATTTTGGAAAGCAGCGTCGTGGTTTGCGTCGCAGTGGGATCGTAAGGTGTAGTGTCCGCGCCGCTGTCGCACGAAACCACGGCGATGGCCAGCAATAAAAGCAGTTTTTTCATATTCAGTAATAATAATATTTAACGCTGGGTCCGTCCTGGCCTTCCTGCGCGGTGGACAAATAACCCTGGGTGTTGTGGGTATTGATCATCGTAAGTTCGTCGGAGCCGGAAACGGTAACGATATTGTGCGGATTCGACGTCGATCCCGCCTGGTAAAAACGCAGTTTGTCGTATCCTATTATGTCCGCTGTTGGAACCGTTTTGTCGTCATAAGTATAATGGTAGGTGAGCGTGTTGCTGCCGCTGTATTTCTCGAGCCGCGTGACCGATCCGTCGTTGGCCAGAAACGCCTTGCTGAGTGCCACCATGGGCGCGCCGGCTGAAAAATCGCCGTTGTATTCCCTGATCGTGACCGTGTGCGCATCGTCATCGGTGTAGGTGACAGAATACGTCATGTCGTCGAGCACCATTTTTTTGACCGATTCGAGCCTGCCCGCACTATTGTATGTGAGCCAGCGGCTTTCTGTATTGAGCGACCCGAAATTGGTGTTGATGCGCGTGATCAGATTGCCCGTATACACATAAGTCGTCGAGGAGCCGCTGTTGGCCTCGACCTTGAGCAAACGGTTGTTTTCGTATGTGTACTCGGCCGTTGTGATCTGCCCCGCAGAATTGGTGTAGACGGCTTTTTTGAGCAGCGTTCCGTCGACTTTGTCGGGGATGACGATCGGTGCATCGTCGTCTGAACAGGAAACCAGCAAAATGATGATGAAGATCGGTAAAAGTTTTTTCATAAGCTTTATTATTCGTAGTAATATTCAACACTATAAGGCGTATCGACGGTTTCATTCGTATGGGCATCGATGTATTGTAAACGGCATGACATCGGATATC
>JAEWLN010000140.1 GCA_023457535.1 Bacteroidota bacterium | reverse complement strand
GTGCCGGCCTGATCTCATGGGTATCGATCTGGCGCAACGCCTGCCCGATGGCATCCCGGTCATAATCGACGTTGAGAATATCGGCATGAAGTGCGCGGTTTTGCTGCCTTGTCCCGATGTTGATGATCGGAATCCCGTAATACGGTGCTTCGCGGATCCCGGCGCTGCTGTTGCCAATGATGAACAGCGCTTTTTTGAGCAGCGTTAAAAAATATTCAAACCGCAATGAGGGGAAAATGCAAAAACGAGGATGTGCCTTCAAACGCTCATAGGCCTTTAAAATAGCGTTGCTGCCCAAATCGTTGTTGGGGTAAATGACGATGTAATTGTGGTCGTCGGCCAGCAATGAATCGACGAACAAGTCGGCGTATTGCTGCATGAATTTCGCCTCTGTAGTTACAGGATGAAACATTGCAACAGCATAATTGTGGTAAGGGATCCCGTAGTAATCGCGGGCAGTTTCCCAATCTGGCAAATCGTCAGAAAACATAATATCGACATCGGGTGAGCCGATTGTAAAAATAGATTCCGACAATTCACCCATCTGAACGAGCCGGGTTTTGGCCTGATCATTCGAAACAAAATGCACATGGCTCATTTTACTGGTCGAATGACGGATCAGTTCGTCGATCGTGCCCGAGACTTCGCCGCCTTCGATGTGCGCCACCAGAATGTTATTGAGCGACCCGACGATCGCCCCGGCCAAGGCTTCGACGCGGTCGCCGTGGATCACGATCATGTCCGGATCGCACGTTTTGACATATCCCGACAAACCCTCGATCGTCTTGGCCAGCGTGAGGTCCATGGTGGTTTCGTGCGTATGGTTGGCAAACGTGTGGACATTTGTAAAATTACACCGCTCGATTTCGATCAGCGTGTAACCATATTGTTCTTGCAAGTGCATCCCGGTGACAAAAACAAACACTTCGAACGCGGGTTCGGCTTCCAGAATGGAAATCAGCGATTTGATCTTGCCAAAATCGGCGCGCGTACCGGTAAGAAATAGTATTTTTTTCATTGTTGAAAGCCTGTCAAATTTCCGATCCGGGCCAGGCTACTGACCGATATCGCTGACCCTGAGTTGCTCATCGTTGGCAATATCCCGCGTGGCAGTTTTGCCGAGCATGCCGTTGAACCGATCGGCTAAAATCTCGCCGGTACCCGGGCGCTTGACCCAGATGTTATCGCGCGTGAACGTCTCGCCTTGCTTGATGTCGGCGATGGCGCATACGGTGGCGAACGCAAAATCGATCGTAACTTGTTCTTCGGCTGCGGGCTTTTTCGTACCACCGCGCATTTGGGCGATTTCCGCGCTCGATATGATCAATTCGCGACACGCGCTTTCGTCCATGCTGCATACGATGTCCGGCCCGGTGCGCTGCATGTGATCGGTAAAATGGCGTTCGAGAATGCTGGCCCCGAGTGCCACCGCGCCCAGGCATGCATTGTTGTTGAGCGTGTGGTCGCTGAGCCCGAAAACTTTATCGGGGAACGCCTGGTGCATTTCCATCATCGCGCCCAAACGCACCAGATGGATCGGCGTAGGATAGAGATTCGTCGTATGCAAAAGCGCTACGGGAACATTTTGTTTGTCAAAGATAGCGACCGCCTTTCGGATGCTCTCGATCGTGTTCATGCCCGTGCTCAAAATGACGGGTTTCCTAAATGAGGCAATGTGCTCCAAAAGCGGGTAATTGTTGCACTCGCCGGATCCGATCTTATAAGCCGGAATGTCGAACTTCTTAAGCCGCTCGGCAGCTGCACGCGAAAACGGCGTTGAGATGAAGATCATGCCTTTGCTTTCGACGTAATTTTTGAGTTCGAGTTCGTCCGCTTCGTCCAGTGCGCAGCGTTCCATGATCTCGTAGATCGAAACATCGGCGTTTCCTGGAATGACCTTTTTGGCCGCCCCGCTCATTTCATCGGCGACAATGTGCGTTTGGTGCTTGACCACCTCTACCCCCGCGCGATGGGCCGCATCGACCATTTCTTTGGCTACGGCAAGCGAACCCTCATGGTTGATGCCGATCTCTGCGATGACCAATGGCGGAAATTCCGGGCCGATTCGCCTGTTGCCAATCTGGATATAAGGAGCATTACTCATAGTGATGATTTGTTTTTTGACCAAAGATACGCTGCATACTCGAAATCGGACTGCGAGTCGATATCCACGCTGGCAAAAATATGGTTTACAACCATTGGATAGGCATTTTCGTCGAGAATTTTATCGTTCAGGATCAATTCGGCGCGGCTGATGTAAAGTAAGCCGTTCTCAAAATACAACGGCTCGAGATCCTGACTGCGCTGCCCGATTTCATAATTGAACGGCACAAATTTCCGATGGACGATTTTACCGAACTTTTGCTCATTGCGCGTCACCGTGAACAAGCTCGTGCAATCTTCGGAGGTGAAAACTGAAAACGCCTCGGCGAGCAAACCTGGCGGGCGCAATGGGTTGGTAGGCTGCAGCAGCACGACGTTATCGATACCGCCCACGACTTGCAATACGTGTTTGAGCGCGCTGGCTGTTGGTTCCAAATCGCCTGATAAATGTTCCGGACGGTCAATGACCCGGGCACCGTTTTCACGTGCGAGGGATTTGATCGCGTCGTTGTCGGTTGTGACGTAGATCTCATCGATGATGTCCCTATGCGCCTGCGCGTAACGGATGCTGTGTACGAGCAATGGATGATCGCCCAGCGGCATCACGTTCTTTCCGGGCAAGCGTTTGGATCCGCCGCGCGCGGGAATAATGGCAATTGTTTTCATACGGGTCCGAGGTTCACTTTGGCTTCTGTGATCAGGCGGGTCATGTCGTTGTTCCAGTTTTGGGTTGTGTATAGATCCGGCGGCATTTCAGCGTGGACGTGCTGACCACAAAGGTATTCCTCAATGGCTGCAACCCACTCGGCGATGAAATGCGGGTTGTTGACCAACCGTCCTAACTTTCCATCCTTCAATACCTCCGGCACCCCGCCCAAAGCCGAAGCGATCCCATGACAGCCGCAATGCAGCGCTTCAATCAGGCTCATTCCAAATCCTTCCTGCCACAAAGTCGGAAAAAGATATACGTTTGCTATTTGAAAATATTGAGGTAGCTCGTCATTGGGAACACGGCCTATAAACCGAACGCCTTGCTGCGGGTTTCTGGGTTCGCATCCGATGACCATCAACAACGCATCGGGATAATTGGGTGCAATTCGCTTCCAAACCTGCAACAAGAAATCGAGCCCTTTTTTAGGCCGATCCTGCGAACACCACACAAAGATTCTTTCTTTGGCAAAACCCAATTTTGACCTCAACCTATTGCTTTCGGGCAGCGCCAACTTATAAAATTTACGGGTATCGACCCCATTGTGCAAAACGGAGCAGAGCACAGGCAATGCGTTGATCCTGGACTGAAAAGCTTTGTACGACCCATGCGTCAGAAACACGATTTCATTTGTTTTTTCAAAAAAAGAAGCGTTGCCAAACGGTGAAAAACCGTGATAGAAAAATTGCAGATACACCCGGGACGCGAGATTGTTACGCGCAATGAAACGCTGTACCGAACGGGCCAGGCCCTGGTTATCGACCACCTGTAAAATGTACCGATGACCCGGCCTGATAGCTTTGGCGAGCGCGGCGATAAAATGTCCGTGGGGATTTTTGGACAACTTGCGCGATAGCCTTTTGGCTTTATTGTCGGTCACAATTACGTATTGGACGCCATCAAAAAAACGTGGGGGCTTTTCGCAAATGATAATATCGATTAGGCTCTGCCCGCTTTCCAGGTAATTGCGGTACAGCGTGGTCCAGCTGCCAATGTGCGCATACGGCAACGGGAACTGGGACATCAGAATCGTTTGGATCATTCGGTCTTAGTTGAAAAAGCCAAATGTACTAAAATAATCGCGTGGGACTAAAACCTGAGTCCTATAAAAAATCGGGTAAGCCAACCCAGATGGAATCTGAGCAACAAATCAGCGAGTCTGATCTTGCGGTACAACCAGTCCGGGTTGCCCCATTTGGCGTGGTAAGTAATGATGCCGGAAAGGTATTTTTCGCGCGTGAACACCCAGTCGTATTTGGGATCTTTCAAATAGTCCGGGATGTGGTACTTGCTTACAAACGAAGGGTCATCAGAGACCTCGGGAACGCGTTTTTCAGTCCTGCGCTCAAGATGGATCACTTGCGAACCGTACACCAGCGCATGTTTGATATTGTGGTAACGCAGTGTCAGGGCGTAATCGTTATCGGCGTAATAGAATTCGAATCGTTCGTCCAGTGGACCAATCCGCTTAAACAGCCCGGTCCTCGCCACGATACACCACCCTTTGAGATCGTGCATGACCTTGTAGCCGATTTTGAACCGCTCGCCGCCGCTGAATGGCGTCTCTGACGGACTGAACGACATAATTTCGCGACGTTCGGCGGCAATTTCCGCTATTTTGGAAAACCACTTAGGCTGAAAAATCAGGTCGTTGTTGCACAGTGCGATAAACGCGCCGGTGCTGGCCCTGATCCCGATGTTGAGATAACGGTGGAAGTTAAAATCCTGTTCCGGAATAATGACACGCACGGAATCTGGATAGGTAAAGCCTGAAACGGCAAACTGCTTGTTCGATTCCACGATGATAATTTCCATCGCCACATTGGGTTCGGAACGCACCAAAGAGGCGATGCAATCGGACGTCATGCCGTACGCCTCTGCGCTGTCGGTTTTGGCCAGAATGACAACTGAAAGTTCCATCATCCGATTATTTTTTTGACGATTACCTTAAAAATACCCACAAATGTCTTGTTTTTGGCAAGATATGCTGTGGAACTGAACTTGTGCCGGGCGCTGCTGTTGTAAATGTTAAGCAGATTCAGCTGCCGGCCATACACGATCTCGAGCAGCCGCCTGTCGTCGAAATAAGACAGCAGGCAGGAGTAAAATTTAACCATATTAAACGCCCCGGAAATGTCTTGCTGTTGCGATAAAACGCCCACCCCCTGACGATAAACCGCCATTTCGGCATCGAGAAATTTGATTTTGCCGTGGCGCGCCACTAGGATATGCATGAAATAATCGCCTATGGGAGTGCGAAAAAATTCAGCGGGAAATTCGCGAACAATATTCCGGTAAACCACCGTAGCGGTATGGATGTAATTGCCCCGGGTCACCAAATCCTCGAGCGTTTCGTGCGCATCGGGGACGCTTGTGATGTAATCGGGCAAAAGCTGCCCGTCAGGCTTGAGCACCTTTGCGCGATGGAAACACAGCGCATATTCCGGGTTGACGTCTAAAAAATCGACTTGTTTTTGTAATTTGAGCGGATCGGTCCAATAGTCATCGCCGTCGCACATCGCAACATATTGGCCGGAACACTGCTGTAATACCGCGGCAAAATTGGCCATCATACCCTCATTTCTCTCGCGATTGCTGTATCGGATAAGGCCGGCTTTGGGATGGTTTTGCAGGATTTCGCTTACGATGGCATCAGTATGGTCTGTCGAGCAGTCGTTACCAATGACAAGCTCGATATCGAAACTGGTTTGCTGCATCAGCACGCCGTCAATAGCCTCACGGATTTTTTCACCGTGATTGTAAGTAACCATACAGACGCTGACCTTGGGCATGAACTTGGGCTTTAAGAATATTTTATCCGGAGTTGCCGCGCGTGTTCGACAAGGTCTTGCTTGCGCGGTTTGATGAATTTAACGGGCGATCCGATGTAAATGCCCCACGCCTCGAGATTCTTGGCCACCAGTGATAAAGCACCAACGGCTGTGCCTTCTCCTATCGTCACGCCCGGCAAAATGACACACATGGCGCCCACGAGCGAATAATCTTCAAAAATCACCGGACGATTGTCGACATTCTTAAATTCAGGCGGAACGGTCGGCCCGACCAGAAAAGCGCCGGAATAATCATCGCTGCTGGAGTAAACCGCAGATTTGGAACTGATCCCGACATAGTTCCCAACGCGGATGCGCGCCATACCAATCAACGACACGTAACACGCAATGTGTACGTAGTCGCCAAATTCGATTCCGTCATCGCCTGCCGAGATAATGCAAAAATCATCAATGCGCACATGTGATCCAAACCGCATCTTAGACGGATTGTAGAGCGACGCTTTGTCTGAAATCAAAACATTCCGGCCCAATTCGGCAAAACCCATTTTTTCAAGTTCATGTTGGGAAAGATAGCCCATAGTTTTTTATTGATGTTGATTATCGTCCCCTATTACCTGCGAGTCAATAAAGCCGCCTTTTTTGACAAACACCAGTTCGATGAGCCACAATACGCGCGGTTGGAACGGCCGATTCATATCGGTGATCTCAAACAGGCGGTACCCTTTTTGGTCCATAAACCTGGTGATTTCAAGAAAGCTGTTGCGGTACATTTTATTGACGACGCCCGCCTCAACCATAAAAATTTCTGTTTTGCCAAAAAAGTCGCTTGCGCCATTGAGCACTTCGATATCGAGTCCTTCTGCATCAATCTTGATTATATCGGGAATCGGCAGGTTACTTTTTCCGATCAGATTATTGAGAGTCACCACCGGAATATCAACCTGTTTGAAGCCTTTGGCCCTGGCCTCTTCTTCCGTGTATTGGAACGAGCAGCTGTCGTCGCGGTCAACAAGCGTAAATTTGAAAGATCCTTCGCTGTCACCGGCACCCACCGCGTGAAATTGGACTTTTGGATTGGCGTCAAGCAAATCCTGCATCGAGCTTTGCAGCCAGCTTTGCGGTTCGAGCAACGTGTAATGGGCGTCGGGAAAATATTGCAGGGTTTCACGCGTCCAGGTTCCATGATTGGCGCCCACGTCTACGATATGCCGCGGCGAAAAACCAAAACGTTTCACGATGCTGAAAAAATGGAACAGCAAATAATCTTTGCTTTGGCTGGCTATGGGTTGCGCTGCTTTTTTTTCGATCCGGTAGCCCAAATTCGAAAATAAGCGTTTGACGCCCTTTTTGATCATCTTTTTCATATTATGCGATAGTCCATTCAAATTTGGGTTTTAGAAAACCCGGTTCTTTGCCCATCCACGCGCCAATCGGGCGTTCGCCTTCCTGGATGTTGAACGAGATGGCGTCTTTTTCGACCAACAATGTCGTCTTGGCGTTTTCAATGACAAACAGCGAGACAAAGTACGATCCTATATTGAGGAAACCTTCCGGAAGCGAGCATTTTATCTTGTTGAGCCCGCTGTGTAATTTAACGTTACTGTGGATGTGGGAAAACGTAAACAGCGCCTCGCCGTATTCGTTATACAGCACCATTGTGACGTGAAGGTTTTTGCTGGTATCCTTAAGCGTAAAGTCGATGTTGAAATCGATTTTCTGGTATTCGTCGAGCACGTCATCCGATGTTTTTCCCACCGGATTAAGGCTGATTTCATGCAACGTAAACGCAGGTTTGTCGAACGCCTGCGAAAAAATCCGCCGGTTCTGCGATTCGATCTCGCCACTCAGGTAATAACCGATCGCCGATTCGACATTGCCCACCTTTTTGACCATTCCGTTTTGTAACACAATGGCCTTCGAACACAAGCTTTTTACCGCCGCCATGTTGTGGCTCACAAACAACACTGTGCGCCCTTGTCCTTTGCTGATGTCCCCCATTTTGCCAAGGCATTTTTTTTGGAATTCGGCGTCACCCACGGCCAAAACCTCGTCGACGATCAAAATCTCACTTTCCAGATGCGCTGCCACGGCAAATGCCAAACGCACGTACATTCCGCTGCTATAGCGTTTTACCGGCGTATCTATATAACGCGCCACGCCCGAGAAATCAATAATTTCGTCGAGTTTGCGCGTGATTTCTTTTTTGCGCATTCCTAAAATGGCACCATTGAGGTAAATATTTTCGCGTCCCGACAATTCCGGATGAAAGCCCGTACCTACTTCGAGCAAACTGGCCACGCGTCCTTTAAGCTTAATTTGCCCCGATGTGGGAGCGGTAACGCGCGAAAGCAATTTGAGCAACGTACTTTTGCCCGCGCCGTTCTTCCCGATAATCCCTATGGCATCGCCCTGGTTGACCTCGAAATTGACGTCGCGCAAAGACCACACGATGTCGCTGGTGCCTTTGACGCTTCGGTCGTTGGTTTCGCCGATGCGCAAAAACGGATCTTCCTTGCCGCGGATGCGTGTTGTCCAGAATCGTTCGAGGTCGCGCGAAAGGGTACCCGTGCCAATTTGCCCGATCTGATAAGCCTTGGAAAGATCTTCTACTTTGATGACGGTTTGCCCCATTAGATTGTATCTACGAAATTTTTCTCGGTTTTGTTAAAAATAAGAACGCCCAACGCCAAAATGATCAACGTTACCACGGCAGAATAACCTATGCTCGATGTGGTAAACTCGCCGCGGCCGAGCAGACAGTAGCGAAACGCCTCAATAATACCGGTCATCGGATTGAGTTCGATCAGCCATGCGTAATCGCGAAATTTGACCTTGGCTTCGCTGAGCGGATAAATCACGGTGGTGCCATACATCAGCAGTTGGACACCAAACGTAACCAGAAACGTAAGGTCTTTGTACTTGGTGGTCATCGCCGTAATGATCAATCCGATGCCAAGCCCGAGAAGCGCCATCAAAGCCAGCACCGCCGGTATGAACAATACGGCCCCCGTAACCTCGAACGCTGCGCCCTTCAACGCAAAATAACCCATCATTCCCAGCAATAACAGGAACTGCACCCCAAATCGCACGAGATTGCTTACCACAATACTCAGCGGCATGATTAGTCGCGGGAAATATACTTTACCAAAAATATTGGTGTTGTCTTTAAAAACCGTGCTGGTCTTGGTCAGGCATTCTGCAAAATAATTCCAGGCAGTAATCCCGGACAGGTAAAACAGCATTTGCGGCAAACCATCAGTACCCATTTGGGCCAGGTTGCCAAAGACGAATGTAAAAACGAGCGTAGTGAAGATCGGCTGAATAAAAAACCACAACGGGCCCAGGATGGTTTGCTTGTAAAAACTTACAAAGTCCCGCTTGACGAACATCAGCAGCAAATCCCGGTAACGCCATAAGTCCCGCAGATTTAAATCAAAAAGCGATCGGTGTCCTTTAATGACAAGGTCCCAGTCGTCCTGCTCTTTATCCATCGGTAACGGTTTTGGGTTTTGCGCATTTTTATTGCGCAGCAAATATAGCAATTAATTTAATTAATTAACTCCGACGGCAATTTTCCTACGTATAAGTCAAGGGATAGATTCGTGCGGTTTTGCTGCTTTCGCTTGACGGTATTGACGGGGCTTCATCCCGCAAAAGCGGATCATACCAAAATGGGTCCGTTAGTATTTTTTTAAGCGCGCCGTACCGGCAATAACGGTTTGGCCGTGTTGGTTCACGGCGTTGGTCTCGATCATAATGTGCTGCCTTTCTGTGATGTCCGTCACCGTTAGTGTGGCTGTGATCTCATCGTCGTAATAGACCGGCGACAGGAATCGAATCTCATGGGCGAGATACACGCTTCCGGGGCCGGGCAACTCATTGGCAAACAACGTCGTGATCAGCGTCAGCACCAACGGGCCGTGGACAATGGGTTTGCCAAAAACGGTTTGTGCAGCATAGGCCGCATCGAAATGAACCGGATTGAAATCACCGGTGAGTTCCGCGTACGACTTTACCGTCGCCGCATCAAAAACGCGACTGACCTGAACCTGTTGTCCGATTGAAATATCCATTACGCATTGACGAGTTTACAAATCTTTTCTAAAATATCCTGTTCGAGCCCTACGTACAAAGGCAGGCACAGCACGCAAGATGCTATGTTCTCAGAAACCGGCATGGGCTTTCCGTTTGTGTACGGAACAATATTGAGCGACGGGTAAAAATAACGTCTCGGGAAAATCCCGTTATCGTTAAGGCGCTTCTGGGTGTCAAGCAACGCCGTTTCGGTTTGGAAGATTATCGGGTAATAGCTGTAATTCCAGGTCGTACCCGGCCGCAATTTGAGGCGCCGGACGGCCGAAAAATCGAGGTGCGCATCGTAAAAATCCGTGACCCATTTACGGCGCTCCAGAATCGTATCCATAAAAGGCAGCACACTCAAACCCATGGCAGCCTGCAGTTCAGACATTTTGCCGTTGATGCCCACCCCATGAAAATCGAGCGGGCCGTTATGCCCAAAATTGTGGCTGTAAAACATTTGGTGCGCGAGCGCTTCATCCTGACAGAAAAACGCGCCGCCTTCTGCGGTATGGAACAATTTGGTCGCGTGAAAACTACACGTACTGACATCCCCGAAATTAAATACCGACCGACCATTGTACTGCACGCCAAAGCAATGCGCCGCATCGTAAATAACGGCCAGATTGTGTTTTTGCGCAATGGCCCCGATGGCTTCTACGGCACACGGATTTCCAAAGACATGCGTGGCGAGGATGGCTGTCGTAGCGGGTGTAATGGCGGCTTCGATCAGGTTTTCGTCCATGGTCAGGAATTCAGGATCAATGTCGACAAAAACAGGTTGGCACTGCTCCCATACGATCGCAGCCGTGGTGGCCACGTAGGAAAAGGGCGTGGTGATGACCTCGCCGCCTTTGCCCAACAATTTGAGCGCGATCTGGAGCGGAAGCGTCCCGTTGTTAGTGATTGTGATCTGCGGCACGCCCAGATGACTTTTGAGCTTTTCTTCGAGTTCAAGCACGAGCTCACCCCGATTGGTAAGCCATTGGTTATCCCAGGCGCGCTTAACCTGTAGTTGGTATTGGTCGATGGGTGGCAAAAAGGTCCGGGTTACATTGATCATTGCGACGGTTTGAAAACTCACGCAAATATAACTATTTTACCTTGCGCCAAAACGGCACGCTAAGCGATTTATTTCATCGTCCGATGCGTGGCGCGTGTCATAATGTGTACTTTTGCAGCCATTAACCTTTTGTCGTGCTTCATTTTTTCAGCAAAAAACAGATACTGAAGGACCTGATTCCCGATGGGCATCTCGACTTCCATTCCCATTTACTGCCCGGCATCGACGATGGCGCAAAGAATGCCGGTACGACGGTTTCGCTGGTCCGGGCAATGCAGGACTTGCGCATCGCACAGCTGATCACCACCCCGCATGTGATGAAAAATGTATGGGACAACACCGAGCAGAGCATCCTGGCCACACTTGAACAAACCCGGCAAACGCTGCAAAGCCAGAACATTGCCATTCCGGTCAGTGCGGCTGCGGAATACCTTATGGACGGAAGCTTTGTGGAACATTTCAGGCACAATCGGCTGTTGACCATCAAAGACAACTACGTATTGGTCGAAATGTCGTATCTCAACCCGCCCATCCAACTTTACGAAATCCTGTTCGAACTGCAGGTGGCCGGATACAAACCCATTCTGGCGCATCCTGAGCGCTATTTGTTCTACCACGCCAACTTTCCGGAATATGCCAAACTAAAAAATGCGGGCTGCGCGTTTCAGCTGAACCTGCTTTCCGTCGTAGGATACTACGGAAGCGCCGTGGCGCGCACAGCGGTAAAATTGCTTGAAAAAGGCCTGATCGATTTTGCAGGGTCGGATGTGCATCACGCCCAGCACATTGCCGCCTTTTCAGACCGCGTCGTCACACGCGAGGTACAACCCATCAGCGAAGCACTTGCGCACAACCAGCTGTTCCGGCCATAAAAAAATCCCCAATCGGGGATTATAGGGTTATTTCTTTAGCCATTTTTTGTACCATGGAACTTTTTCTTCTTCTTTGCTGTAGCCGTAACCGTAGCCATAGCCGTACCCATAGCCATAGCCAAAGACGGTACTTTTCATCCACAGTGTATCGTTGAGCACCACGGCCATGTTAGGCAGTTTCTTTTCGCGGTAGAATGATTCGGCCAGTTTAAGCAGACGCTTGTCGAGGTAATTGGCACGCATGACATAAATAAAGGCATCGGCGTTCTTGGCAATCAGCAACGTATCGGTCACCACACTTACCGGCGCAGTATCGACAATGATGTATTCAAATTCGGACTTGAGCTGATCGAACAAGGTGTCGATTTTCTGGTTCATCAGCAATTCGACCGGATTCGGCGGAATCACCCCGGACGGCAACACATACATATTTTCGAAATGGGGCATTTTAACAATAAAGTCATGAATGTCCTTGTCCTTTTGGGAAATGTAATTGGTAAGCCCCGTGGAAGGCAGCTTCATGTATTGGTCTATTTTGGGGTTTCTGATGTCCAACCCGATCAGCAACACTTTTTTATTGGACAGCGCAATGGTCGTAGCCAGGTTCACGGCAACGAACGTCTTGCCTTCTTTGGGCAGCGTCGAGGTCACAAACACGGTTTTGGCGCGCTTTTCAGACACCCCGCCCAACATAAATTCAAGGTTGGTACGCACGATGCGGATCGCTTCGGCCGAACTCGAACGGCTGTTGGTGTTGATGATCTCCTCATGCGTCTCCGATTTGGGAATGTCACCCAAAAACGGAATCGACACCTTGCTTTCCACATCGTGCCGCGATTTGATCTTGGTATCGAGCAGTTCAAGGACATAGATCACCAGCAACGGAATCAGCAAGCCGAGCGCAAGGGCCACGAGATAAATAATGTTCTTTCTGGGCGCTACGGGCGTATCGGACGACATGGCCACATCGATCACTTTGGCGTTGGCCGGCGTTACGGCAAGTGAAATGGCAATTTCCTCGCGTTTTTGCATCAGGTACAAATACAGCGCTTCCTTGATTTGCTGCTGACGGCCAATGACGCGAAATTCCCTTTCCTGACGCGGAATCTGCGAAATTTTGCCCGTATTCCTGTTGTTTTGTCGCTGCAGGTCGGCTTTGCGGATGCTGAGCGTGGCCAGGGCCGTATTCAAACTCGTGCGGATGTTTTCCTTCATTTCCTCGATCTTGCGGTCCAGGTTGACCACTGCCGGGTTTTTGACGGTTCCGGTTTTGATCAGGCGCGTACGCTCAAGTACCATGCGGTTGTGTTCGTCGATCAAATCGCTGGTATTGCCCTCTGTAGGCATGATGTTGATCGGGACCAGATCGCCTTGCGCAATGTTTTTCATGTAGTCGGCCAACGACTGGACGATGCGGATCTGCGTTTCAGTCTCGATGAGCTGGTTTTCGTACAAGGCCGAATTTTGCAGGTACAATCCTGCTTCAGATACAATATCGGTCACTTTATTGGACTGCTTGAACGCCGCACCCTGCTTTTCGACGTCGCCGAGTTCGTTGGAAATCAGCTTGAGCCTTTCCTCGATAAATTTTTCAGTGTTTTGCGAAATGAAGTTTTTGTCGGCGATTGCATCTTCGTTGTAGATCCGTACGATCGCATCGAGCAGGTCTTCGGCCTTGCGCCTTACCGGGTCCACCATCGTGAGCTCCACGACGCTCGTATTTTTGCCCATCGAGGCAATCGTGAGCTTGTTTTTGTAACGCTGGGTCACATCGGACAATTTGTTGAACTGGATCGCAATCTTCACGTCGTCCATGACACGTGTGGACTTAACGGACTGCTTGTTGATCACCACACTGCAATATCTGAGCTTGATCAGGGCGCCATAAGCGAATTCCCCCAGGCTTCTCCCGCTGGCGTTGAACAGCTCAAATCGCCCGGAAGACACCGGTTTTAAATTGTATGAATCGTGCTTTTCATAAAAATCCGGATGCATCGCAATGACCGACAGGCTGATGGGCATGTCTTTATACATCTCGACGGCCATGACGCGCCCTTCTGTAAAATACGAAATGTTGAAGTTAAGCCGTTTGACCGCACTCTCAATGATGG
>JAEWLN010000139.1 GCA_023457535.1 Bacteroidota bacterium | reverse complement strand
GATCGATACCCATGAGATCCGGCCGGCACAGGATGATTTTGGCAGCGGGAATAGTGCCCGGTTGTTTTTGGATTCGCTCAAAAATGCCGATATTTGGCAACTCAACCACCAAAAGCAATTCAGGGATTTTAATGCAGGCTAATAAGCTTTTTGTCATTTTACCGGACGGTGTCGGCATCAGGAATTACTTGTATTCGCAGGTTTTTGAGTCCATGCGCGACGATTTGACGCTTGTTCACGATTTTGACGACCGCACTGTTGCGTATTTAAGTGAAGAACTGGGGTTGTCCAACCATTTGAAGCTCCCGCGGTTCTCCGAGGGCGCCGCTGAGAAATTTCTGCGCGAGCTCAACTGCCTGGTGCGATTGAAAGTCAACGCCGCCAAAACACAAAACCCCACATTGCTTTCCAATTGGAACCGCTCGCATAAAAACACGAAGAACAAGATTTTTTACCGCGCAGTGGAATTGGCTTCCCGCTTTTTTGGCGCCAGATCGCTGGACCGTCTCGAACGCCGCTACCAACGCCAGGTTCGGCGCAATCCGTTCTTTGGGCAAGTCACGCAATTGTTGCAGCAGTACCGCCCGGCACAATTGTTCTGTACGCACCAGCGCGGACTGGTCGCAACACCTGTTTTTGCCGCTGCGCGCGATATGGGAATTACAACCACTACCGTGATTTTCTCCTGGGACAATTTGCCCAAGGCCCGGCTCGCCTTACGCGCGGACCGCTACCTGGTGTGGTCCGAACACATGAAAAGCGAAATGGCGCTGTTCTACCCCGATATCGCTCAGCAACAAGTTATGGTGACCGGAACGCCCCAATTTGAATTTTACGGCCAACCGAAGCGGATCATCGCAAAAGATCATTTTTTTACGCAGTTCGGGCTCGACCCTGCCAAAAAAATCATTTGCTTTTCAGGCGATGATTTGCGAACCTCGCCCGATGATCCGCAATATTTACGCGATATTGCGCACGCAGTGACGGCTGCCGGCATGGACGCGCACTGGCAAATTTTGCTGCGGCGCTGTCCGGTAGATTTTTCGGGGCGGTTTGACGCCGTTGTGGCAGATTACCCCTACCTGATCAAAACCGCAGATCCGGTGTGGCACACCTCGCAATTGGGGTGGACGCACACCTTTGCTAAAACAGAAGATGTAGATTTGCTCGTCAACACCGTTTTTTATTCTGATCTGGTGATTAATGTAGGATCGACCATGGCTTTTGATTTTTCCATGTTCGGCAAGCCCGCTGTTTTTATCCATTACGACCAACGCGTAAAAACGAACCCCGAATGGTCGGTTCAAACCGTTTACCGTTTCCAGCACTTTCGTAGCATGCCCGATCCCGGCGCTGTTTGGTGGCTCCATAGCGCCGATTCGATCGTCGAAACCATCGCGAAAGCGCTTTTGGCAAACGCGAATCCCGCGATGGAGTTGTGGAAGTCCAAAATAATAGGAGATCCGTTTGCGGCGTCGGCCAATATCAGGCGCTCACTTGAAAATCGTTCCGTGAAATCATGATGCATATTTGTTTTATTACTTCTGAGTACCCTGTTCCGAACCAGCCGCATGGCGGTGTAGGTACCTTCACGCAGAGTATCGGGCGGGAACTGTCGCGGCACGGAATTGAGGTGTCGGTGATCAGACTTGCCCCCGTTAAACAGGAAACGGTATCCGATGACCACGGCGTGAGTGTGTATTTGATTCCAAAATCCGGCGGCGTGCCATTGGCCTTTTTGTGGAATTCGGCGCGCATCCGCAAAACCATCGCTAAAATCCACGCGCAGCGTCCTGTTTCAGTAGTCGAAACACCAGAACTCGGGTTGGCATTTTTGAATAAAATTCCCGGTATCAAATACGTCATCCGCATGCATGGCGGGCACCATTATTTTGCAAAAGCCGAGAAACGACCGCTGGAAACCCGAAAGGTTTTGCAGGAAAAGTGGTCATTTGCCAAAGCAGATGCCGTTGCAGCGGTTTCCCGGTATGTAGCCGAAACCACGCGCGAACTCCTGCAGCTGGGCGATCGCAACATCAAGGTGATTTATAACCCGGTCGATACAACCCGATTTTACAAGGCAGATCCGACGAAAATCATTCCGCATACGATTTTTTTCGCAGGTTCGCTCGTTGAGAAAAAAGGCATCCGCCAGTTGGTTCAGGCCATAGATTTCCTCGTAGATGATTTTCCGGACATCCAATTGAACATTGCCGGCCGTGATGGAACGATTCCGGGCACCAAACAATCGTTCCGCCCTGTACTGGAGGCTGCGATCTCGGACAAATCCAGACCGCATATCCGATTTTTAGGTGTCGTGCCACATACTGAAATCCCCGAGTTCATTGAAAAGGCGCAGGTGTGTTGTTATCCGAGCCACATGGAGGCAATGCCTATTGCGTGGCTCGAAGTACTTGGGATGGGGAAGGTATTTCTGGGAAGTATCACCGGGCCCGGGCCTGAAGCAGTTTTGGACGGAAAAACCGGGTTTCTGGTCAATCCGCATGAACCCGAACAAATCGCTGCGAAAATCCGCTATATTTTTGACCATTATGACCAGGCGTTGGAAATGGCAGCAAGCGCGCGCGCGCGGATCCTTTCTGAATTTAATGTCGAAACACTGGTTCAGGAAAACATTGCATTTTACCGGTCGCTGTAAGCATGACCAAGTTAAAACCCATATTGGAGTGAAATTAGCCATCATCACACATGTTGTCCACGGCAAAAGCGACCAGAGTTACTTTGCCTACGGCCCGTATGTGCGCGAAATGAACCTGTGGAACCAGTATGCGGGAGAGGTTATTATCGTGGCGCCGCTCACCGATACTGCCCCGGATCCGATCCATTTGCCGTATACGCATCAACGCATCGGGTTCAAAAGCGTACCGCGATTCAATCTGCTGACCGCATCGGGGATTTTGAGAAGCGCGCTGCTGATGCCGGTGATTTTCTGGCGCGTCTTTCACACCATGCGACAGGCAGACCACATCCATTTGCGCTGTCCGGGCAATATGGGACTCATCGGGTGCATCGTCCAGATCCTGTTTCCGCGCAAACCCAAAACAGCAAAATACGCCGGAAATTGGGATCCGGACGCCAAACAGCCGTGGACATACAAACTGCAGCGTCGCATTTTGTCCCATACGTGGCTCACGCGCAACATGAAGGTGCTCGTTTATGGCCAATGGCCTGCCCAATCGCGAAATATCGTTCCGTTTTTTACCGCAACATACCGTGAACAGGACAAGCTCGCTACACCGCCGCGTTCGTTGACCGAAACGCTTAAATTGGTATTTGTCGGGACGCTGAGCCCGGGCAAGAGGCCGGTGTACGCCCTTGAACTCGCCCATCAACTCAGGCTTCGCGGCCATGACATACGACTCGATTTTTACGGCGAAGGTCCGGAGCGTGCTGCGTTGGAGGCATTTATTGCCCATCACAAACTTGAAAATGTGGTGCAATTGCACGGCAACCAGCATGAGGAAACGGTGCGCAGTGCATACCAAAACGCGCATTTTTTACTGTTGCCCTCGCGCAGTGAAGGCTGGCCCAAAGTCGTTGCCGAGGCGATGTTTTGGGGATGCCTTCCGGCGGCCACTGCTGTTTCCTGCGTTTCGTTTATGCTCGATAAGGGAAAGCGCGGCATCATTTTGCACACCGATCTGCATCGCGATGTAGCCCAATTCGAATCGCTGGTCCAAAATCCCGATGCCTATCGCGAAAAAGCATCCCTGGCGCTCGATTGGTCCCGACAGTATACGCTTGAAAGGTTTGAATCGGCGATCCAAAAAATGCTCGTGCCATGAGAATTGTCCAATTGATCGATTCGCTCCAAATGGGCGGCGCTGAGAAAATGGCGGTGCAATACGCCAATGCGCTGGCCGGCCACGTAGCGTTCTCGGGCCTGGTCGCCACACGCAGGGAAGGTCCGCTCAAAGCCACGATCGATCGTGGCGTAACGTATGTATTTTTAAATAAGAAGGGCAAATTTGACTGGCGCGCACTGTGGCAGTTGCGCACTTATTGCAAAAAACACCACATCGGATACATCCATGCGCACGGTACCTCTTTTTTTACTGCGACGCTCGCAAAGTGCCTGATGCCGCGCCTGAAGATCATCTGGCATGACCACCACGGCAACCGCAGCAACCAGTCCGTCGCGCAAAACAGGATGCTTTGGCTTTGTGCGCGGTTTTTTGACCGCGTGATCGCCGTCAACCACGAATTGCTGGCCTGGAGCAAGGGTTCGCTTGGCGTTCGGCGTGCGATCTACCTGCCTAATTTTATCGTCGCATCGCCCGCTATCGGGACGACAATTTTAAGCGGGATGCCGGGCAAGCGCATTTTGTGTCTGGCCAATCTGCGGCATCCCAAAAACCACCTGCTGTTGCTGGAAGTGGCGCGACACCTGCGCACCACGCATCCGGATTGGACGTTGCATCTGGTAGGAGAGGATCGCGCCGACGGATATTCGGACGCGTTAAAAGCGTTCATCACACAGCACCAATTACACGAAAGCGTTTATCTTTACGGCCTGCGTACCGATACGGCGCACATCATCGCCCAAACAGAAATTGCCGTGATCGCCTCCACATACGAAGGGCTCCCGGTGGCGTTGCTCGAATACGGGATTTATGAAAAAGCCGTGGTTTGCACTGCGGTAGGCCAAATTCCGTCGATTGTGCAGGATGGCGTCAACGGCTTATTGGTGCGTCCGGATTGGGAACCGTTTTACCAGGCGTTGCACCGCCTGATTGGAAACCGGGACATGCGGGTCGCGTTGGGTAGTGCGTTGAAGGACACCATATCGGGCCAATATTCCGAGAAAGCGGTAATACAGCAATATTTACAATGGATCGAGTGCGATGATAAATAAAGAAGATAGAAACTATTTGTTTTGGATCGCCGTTCACCTCGGACTGGGCGGGTTAATATTTTTGGTGCCGTTTTTGTCCAAAATTTACGGTTACCTGATCATTTTGTGCGGACTGATTTACATTGTCAGAAAGCGCAACCAAAATCACGAGGTACTGGAGGCGTGCGCGTATGTGGTGGGCGCCGAAGTTTTGCTCAGAATGACCGATGGCAATCCGATGTATGAGTTTTCAAAATACGTGGTAATAGGGTATTTGCTCGTGGCCATGTATTACAAAGGGTTTTCCAAAAACGCTGTTGTGTATTGGGTGTTTTTGGTTTTGTTGATTCCCGGGCTGCTCATTTCCACGCAGGTAATCGATTTCGACGAGCGGCTTCGCAAATCGATCTCATTCAACATTTCCGGTCCGGTTTGCCTTGGGATCGCGTCGCTTTACATGTACCGGCTGCGCATTTCGTTTGAGCGGCTCAACAACATTCTGGTGATGCTGGCCTTGCCCATTGTTGCTACGATGACCTACCTGATTTTTTATACGCCCAGCGTGAGGGATGTCGTCACAGGTACTTCGTCCAATTTCGAGACATCGGGCGGTTTCGGGCCTAATCAGGTGGCCACGATGCTCGGGCTCGGCGTATTTATTTTCTTTGTACGCATGATTTTGTTTTCGTCGTCAAAATTGGTGTTGGCCGTAAATTTATTCCTGTTTCTCAATATCGCTTACCGCGGGCTGGTTACTTTTTCGCGCGGCGGAATGATTACGAGCATTGTGATGATTTTTTTGCTGATGGTCGTGCTTTACTTTAAACTTAACACCCGCGGTAAAATCAAGTTTCATATAGTAGGTTCCTTTTTTCTTTTGCTTTTGGCCGGTATCTGGATTTATTCGATCAATGAAACCGACGGACTGATCGAGAAGCGGTATGCCAATCAGGATGCGTCAGGGCGTGTCAAAGAAAGCCGGCTATCCGGGCGCGAAGACATTATGGAGTCGGACATTATTATGTTTAAGGCCAACCCTGTTTTTGGCGTGGGGGTGGCGCGAAGCCCTAGGATGCGTGGGGAAATCATCGGCAAAAGCTCACTGTCCCACAACGAGCTCACGCGCATGCTCGCCGAACATGGCGCATTTGGGATCATGGCCATGCTCGTGTTGTTTGTCACACCTTTGATTCTGTATCTTGACAATCGGATGCACCTCTATATGCTGTGTTTTTTGGTGTTCTGGCTGCTTACGATCAACCACGCGGCGATGCGCCTGGCAGTGCCTGCTTTCGTTTATGCGCTATCCATTTTAAAAGTATACAACGGTGAAGAAAATCTTGTACGTAGGGAATAAATTATCGGCACACGGCTTCACCGCCACGAGTATTGAAACGCTTGGTCCGTTGCTCGCGCGCGAAGGTTTTGTGATGCGCTATACTTCTGAAGTCAAGAACAAGCCGCTGCGGCTTCTGGACATGCTCTTTCAAACGCTGCGCTATGGCCGCCGTTCCGATTATGTCCTGATCGACACCTATAGTACGTCCAATTTCTGGTACGCATTTGCAGTAAGTCAATTGTGCAGGGTCCTGGGCGTACGCTATGTCCCGATCCTGCGCGGCGGGGAATTGCCATCGCGATTGAGGCGCAGCCCGCGAACCAGCCGGATGATCTTTAAGAATGCGTATGCAAACGTGGCACCTTCGCAGTATTTATTTCACGCTTTCGCCGACGCCGGTTTCAGTCGCCTGGTGCATATCCCGAACTCGATCGAAACCGCTAAATATCCGTTTCGCGAGCGGTCCTCAGTGGGTCCAAAGTTGTTGTGGGTGCGGTCTTTTGCCGCAATTTACAATCCGGAAATGGCACTTACCGTTTTTGCCGCGATGCGTCAATTGTATCCCGATGCGCGGCTGTGTATGGTTGGGCCGGATAAGAACGGCTACCTCGGCCAAATCAAGCAATCGGCGCAAAGGCAGGGGCTTTCCGTTACATTTACGGGCAAACTTTCCAAACCCGAATGGACTGCGCTGGCCGCTTCGTATGACCTGTTCATCAACACCACCCATTTTGACAACATGCCCGTCAGCGTCATTGAGGCAATGGCGCTCGGATTACCCGTGGTGTCGACCAATGTGGGCGGCATACCGTTTTTGCTCGAACACGGCCGTACGGCTTTGCTCGTGGACGACGATGATGCCGCGGCGATGGTGGGCGCGCTCCAGCGGCTGATTGCTGAACCTGGTTTGGCGTCCGGGCTCGCGCAAAATGCAGCCAGGCTTGTCGCCGGATTTGATTTTGACCGGATCAAACAGCAGTGGGTCAGGTTGTTGGAATAGTTTCCGGTTATTACTATAATTTATTAAATTGCAGATTCATTTTCAACCCTATTGATGCAACGCAAAAAAATACACTTTGAGATTTCAGAACGCAAAATTTTGTTGCGCATCTTTGATATTTTTTGCGTGTTGCTGGCCTTGTATGTGGTAGGGAATTATTTCAACTTCAGGTATTTCCAGTTTTCGGCGAGCAACTTTTCGTGGACAATCGTACTGGCGGTTTATATTTCACTGATCGGGACCGTTTTTGAGATGTACAATCTGCAAGTGGCCAGCCATCAGTTCCAGATCGTCAAAAGTACGATTCTTACCGCGTCGACCACGGTACTGGTCTATTTGCTGACCCCGATCTACACGCCTGTGCTGCCTTCCAACCGATTGCAGATCCTGTACTTTTACCTTGCCGTATTGCTTTCGCTGCTGATTTGGCGGCTGATTTATGTACACTTTCTCGCCTCGGGCCGGTTTGTCAAAAAAGTCGTCCTGATTTGCGATGGGGATCAGGTCGATGAACTTGTCGGGGCGCTTGAAACCGCAGATCCGCATTACAAGGTCATGGGATTTGTTCCGTCGGACAGTGCGCATCACGGTGAGCCCAATGCCATTCCAACCGTACACCTGATCCCGGTGAGCCATCTCGAGCGGTTCGTGGTCGATCATTCGGTTTCTGAAGTGGTCGTGGCGTCCCAAAAATCGGACGCTATATCGGCGCGCATCTATAACCAGTTGATCCATTTGCTCGAGCGCGGCTACATCATCCGGGAATACACACAGGTTTATGAAAGCATCACGCAGCGCATTCCGGTGCAGTATGTGGCGCAGGATTTTTACCGTTATTTTCCGTTCAGTCGCAGTAACCAGAACCATTTGTACCTGCTCGTGGTGCGCGGCGTAGAAATTATATTGTCCTTGTGTGGTGTGCTGCTGATGCTGGCGTTGTTGCCGCTCATTCTTATAGGGAACATGCTGGGCAACCGCGGACGGCTTTTCTACACCCAGGAGCGCGTAGGCAAAAATGGCCAGGTGTTCAACATCCTCAAATTCCGTACGATGATCAAAAATGCAGAAAAGCATGGCGCGGTCTTTACCACAAGCAACGATTCGCGCATTACCGCTTTCGGGAAGTTCTTGCGCAAAACCCGACTCGACGAATTCCCGCAGTTCATCAACATTCTCAAAGGCGATATGGGTGTAATCGGCCCGCGGCCCGAACGCCCGGTTTTTGTCCATGAAATAGCAGAGAAAATGCCGTTTTACGAAACCCGCCACGTAATCAAGCCCGGGTTGACCGGTTGGGCGCAGGTTAACTATTCGTACGGCGAGACGATAGACGACAGCCTGATCAAACTGCAATACGATTTGTATTACATCAAACACCGCAGTATTTTTCTCGACATCAACATTGTGCTCAAGACCTTCAGCACCATTTTATTCTACCGCGGACAGTAATCAAAACCGCGCTTTTCTGTTTTTTACCACCACCACAAGCAGCAGTATTACAAGCACCAAAGCGGCCGCGCGTGCAATGTAATCGCCGTGACGCACGTAAAAAGTCAGCCGGTCGTTCAAATGGACCTGGCCGCGCAAAGCTGTTTTCTCGCCGTATTGGGTCCGGCTCACAATGTCGCCTTTCTGGTTGATAAATGCCGAGATACCCGTATTGGCGCTGCGGGCAATGTCGCGGCGCGTTTCGATGGCGCGCAATGTGGCAAAGGTCAGGTGTTGTTTGTGGCCCTGGGTATCGTTCCACCAGGCGTCATTGGTGATGATGGCCAGAAAATCGGCGCCGTTTTTGACAAATCCGGTCACATATTCGCCATAGACTGATTCGTAGCAAATGATGGGCGCAACCTTCGTGCCGTCATCCGCAGTGAACGGCGTACGCTCTGTTTGTATCGTTTTGGTCGATATGGTTCCGCCCAGATCGAGCATGAAGTTGCCCAAAATAGGTTCAAGAACCGGCTTGTACGGCAGGTTTTCAATCCCGACGACAAGCTTGGATTTGTAGTATTTCTGGAATGTCGCGCGGTGGTCGACAAAAAGCGCTGCGTTGTAAAAGTCGACCCAAACGCCCGGACGATATAAGTTGGACGACGGCGACACGCTCTTGGGATCGAGCACAAAATTATAGGTATCGATGCCCCACAACAATTCCACATTAGGGTACGCGGCCAGATAGTCTTTCATGAGCCGGAACGCCGGCGAGTAGTAAAATTGATTGAACGGCGCGTTTTCGGCAAGCACGGTTTCCGGCGCGATGATGTACTTTGTATCGGGTGTGCGCAATTGGTCGGCCTGGGCGAGCAGTCCTTTGGCGATGTCGAAATTGGGTGTGTCGTATTTTTCGGTGTACGGATCGACGTTGGGCTGCAATACGATCGCCTCGCGCACCGGACCTTCGCTTTGATAGCCCTGGTACATCCACAGCGATAGAATCATCGGCGCGGCAATCCATACCAGGAGTTTCGGGACAATGCGTCGGGTGGCATCGGCAAGCGTGTGCGGACCCAAACGCATGGCCGCATCGAACACAAAAGCGTTTGCAAGCAGCACCCACAACGATCCGCCAAACGCGCCCGTGTATTCGTACCATTGGATCCATTGCGGATAATCGGCGAAAACATGCCCAAGGTTGAGCCAGGGCCACGAGAAGTCCCATCCGAGGTGAAATTTTTCAAAGGAGATCCACAAACACACCAACAACGTCAGCGCCCACACGCGCGGCATCCGCTTTGAAACCACGTGATACAGCACAAACAAAAGGCTCATGAGCAGCGAGTTGACCAATACGGCAAACAACATTCCCACCGCCGAGGCGTAAAAAAGCCACCAGGTCGTGATGAAATTCCAGATCAGAAAGGTCAGGTAAGCATTGGCCCAAACCTTGGCCTTGACTTTATTTCCCGTCAGGCGGATGTTGTGCTCGGCAAACAAAAGCGGCACAAAGGCGACAAAAACCAGCAGCGGAAAGCCGTACGTGGGCCAGCTCAGCGCGAGCAACAAGCCCGAAATGGCCGACAATACGAGCGGTCTTCTAAGCCATTCCATTACCTGAAAATGCCGAGATCGACCTTAAGTGAGAAAATATTCGAATACAAGGCGGCGCTTTGGTTGCCCAGGTCCGTGAGTGCATAGTCGATCTGGATGCCTTTGTATTTGAACCCGAGACCGATGTTAGGCTGAAAACTCAGTTTGCCCGAACCGTCGATTTGCGTGATTTGCTGAAAATTGCCGATGCCGGCGCGCAAAAATACCAGATCGGTATAGCCGCCTTCAAACCCGATGGCCGGTGCGATCGATACCACATCGGTGGAGATCACATCGTTCGTACGCGCAAATTCCATGTTGAGGTTGACCGCGGCAAGCAACGTATAATCGTAGTGGAATTCAAATTTTTTGGCCATGCCGAGTTGGGCCTTTGGCATCGTGATTTCTGTGCTTTCCGGCAGTTCCTGGTTTTGGCCCGGAACGGCGTCTTTGATTTTCTGGTATTCTTCTTCGTTGATGTTCCAGATGTTGTACGTGGTCGTGATATCGCGCAGCATCAACCCATATTTCCAGTTGTTGCGCTCAAACTGGATCCCGGCATCGATCCCGAAACCCCAGGAGTTGGCAAAATCGCCAATGATGCGCCGGATGACTTTCGCATTGATTCCGTATTGCCAGCCGGGTACCTGCAAGCGCCGCGCATACGACACGATGAAACCGTAATCGGCGGTAGAGAATTTGCTGATGCGGTTGTAGTCGATATTGCCCTGCTCGTCGATAAGCTCGGTGGTGTTAAGGATGTCGTCCACGCCAAATCGCATCGCAGAAATACCCCAGGCACTGCGGTCGTCTATGGGCGTTGCAAATGCGGCGTAATCATAAGCGGCAATGTTCGCAAAATAGCTGGCGTGCATCAGCGCAATTTGTTTGTCCCCGAGTTGGACAAGGCCGGCCGGATTCCAATAACCGGAGTTGACATCCATGGTGCTGGCCGTTACGGCATTGGCCATACCGAGCGCTGCGGCATCCACGCCAATGTTCATGAATTCGTTGGAATACTTCCGAACCGTCTGGGCGCCGGCCGTAGCGAAAATCAAAACCAGAAAAAGCGACGCAAGTTTTTTGATCACGGTTGGGTTGTTACGAAATTTGAATTAAATCCTGCCAAAAATATAAATTTTTCCGCGCCTGTCGTTGTGTTGGGGCAAAAGAAACGCGCCTGGGTGAAAAGTCATGTAAAAAACGCGCATCTGTTGCAGTTATTGTGCTACATTTGTTTTTCAAAATGGCCTCGAATGAACATCAAAAAGCACGTCCCGAATGCGATAACGCTCGGAAACTTAATGTGCGGCTGTATTGCCGTGATTTATGCCTTTCACGAGGATTTCACAATGGCGTTCCTGTTGGTGTGTGCGGGGATTTTCCTCGATTTTTTTGACGGATTTTTCGCGCGCATGTTCAACGTTTCGAGCCCGCTCGGGTTGCAGCTCGATTCATTAGCCGATATGGTCACCAGCGGTGTTACGCCCGGACTGGTCATGTACCAGTTGATGAAAAGCGGATCGGGTTGGGACGGTGCGTGGATCCCGTTTCTGGGATTTGTCATTACGCTTGGATCTTGTTACCGTTTGGCCAATTTTAACATCGACACGCGTCAGACTGATTCGTTCATCGGACTTCCTACGCCGGCCAATGCGATGTTTATCATGAGTTTGCCGTTGGTCAAAGCCACTACCGAAAGTTTTTTTATACTCGAAATCCTGACCGATCACGGAATTTTATTGGTTATTTCGCTTTTCAGCGCTTATATCCTGAACGCCGAAATTCCGTTGTTTTCGCTTAAGGTCAAGGAGTTTAGCCTGAAAAAAAACACGTTGCAAATCGTATTTCTGGCATTGGCCGTTTTGCTGCTCGCCGGTTTGCAATTTACGGGTGTGCCACTGGTAATTATGCTGTACGTGCTGCTGTCTGTGGTCAACAATAAATTCTTTAAAAAGTAGTTTCGTCTTTATGAGGAAACGTCCGGTCAAGCGAAATGCGGGCATGCGCAGGCCCACGCGCGGTAGGAAATCGCCGTTTTGGAGCGGTGCGCGTTTGCGGATCGTAGGCTTGGCGGTTTTTGTCTTAACCGTTTTTGCGGCAATTTACCACTACCGCGACGGGCTATCATACTACCTTGGATTTAAGTCGCACAAGGTCCAAAAGCAAAATTCACCCGGGGAAAAGCGCATCACCGACGTGCGCAATTATCAGCTGATGACCAAATACGAAGACAAGGTCATTGGTTTCGATGTCTCGCAATACCAGGGTCAGATCGATTGGGACCGCGTGCAGTATGTCGAAAATACGTTTTTGCTGCAATTCGTGTTCATTCGGGCCACTGCCGGAAAGGATGCCGTAGACACGTGTTTCAAAGACAATTGGGCGGCTGCGCAAAAAAAGGGATTGTTGCGCGGGGCCTACCATTACTACCGGCCAAACGAGAATTCGATCGAGCAGGCAGAGAATTTTATCCGCACGGTGCAATTAAAAAGTGGCGATCTGCCGCCTGTGCTCGATATTGAAAAGCTTCCCGAGAATCAATCTATCGACAGTCTCAAAAAGGGGCTAAGGCGTTGGCTGGAGAAAGTCGACAAGCATTACAAAGTAAAGCCGATTATTTACTCGGGCGAGAAATATTACGATGCTTTTCTAAAGGAGGAGTTCAGCGATTATACGTTTTGGATCGCCAATTATAACTTTTTTGTCGAGGACATCAAAGCCGACTGGTTGTTCTGGCAGTTTACTGAAAGTGCGTCCGTAGACGGGATTCCGGGAAATGTCGACATCAATATCTACAACGGAACGCCCAAACAGCTTCATTATTTGACGGTCAATTAGCGATTTACAGATTTTCTGTAATTCAGTAATTGACATTTTTGCTAGCTTCGATTCCAGGGAAGGGGGCAGTGAAGTGATACCCCAACCACTTTTTTTTGACACTTCATTACAGAAAATCTGTACTTTTTGTTAAATGTTCAAAGCGATAAAGTAAAACGGGATTTACCAATCAGCTGTGGGACGAGTCAAACATGTACGCGATAAATACAGCCAACGCCATCATCGCCACAAAAAACCAAACCGATTTTGCGCTGGCGAAGTTAACGGTCCATCCCATCAACGGGATGCGTTTGGGTGGAAAAATCCGTCGGTCGGCGGGATTGTAGTAAAACATACCCCATTTCCAATTTTGCGGATCTTCCCGCCATTGTTTTTCCTGCTGGCTTTCCATTAAAATTCAAGTTTCTTTTTGCGCAATTCGAAATTCTGGCCCAGATAAACGCGGCGCACCATTTCGTCTTCGACCAACTCTTCCGGCACGCCGGCTTTGAGAATGCCTCCTTCGAACATCAGGTAGGTCTTGTCGGTAATGGCCAGGGTTTCCTGCACGTTGTGATCCGTGATCAGGATGCCGATGTTTTTGTTTTTGAGTTGCGCGACGATACGTTGTATATCCTCCACGGCTACCGGGTCGACGCCCGCAAAGGGTTCGTCGAGCAGGATGAATTTAGGATCGGTCGCCAATGCGCGTGCAATTTCAGTACGCCGACGCTCTCCGCCGGACAACAGGTCGCCGCGGTTGGTACGGATGTGCTGCAGGCTGAATTCGTCGATCAGCGATTCCATTTTTGCTTCCTGTTCGGCTTTTGACAAATTGGTGAGCTGCAACACGCTCAGAATGTTGTCCTCAATCGAAAGCTTCCTGAAAACCGACGCTTCCTGCGCCAGATAGCCAATGCCATATTGCGCGCGTTTGTACATCGGGAAATCTGTGATCTCCATATCATCAAGCCAGATGTTGCCGGAATTAGGCTTGACCAATCCCACGATCATGTAGAACGACGTGGTTTTCCCGGCACCGTTGGGCCCGAGCAATCCGACGATCTCGCCTTGGTTTACTTCAACAGAAATGCCTTTGACGACGGTGCGTTTTTTATAAGTTTTGACTAAATTTTCAGCTCTTAAAATCATTTTGATTTGAGAATTTGAAGATTTGAAAATTTGAAAATGCGTTAGGCACTAAATTTTAAAATCCGATGCAAATTAATATTTTTAAACTGGTTTTGATGATGCTGTTAGCGATTAATTACCACGGACCGCTATCATTTTCAAATTTTCAAATTGCCACATTTTCAAATTTTTCCCTCGAGCGCCTCCCAAAATTCATAAGCCCTGCGCAAATGCGGAATCACGATCGTACCGCCTACCAAGGTGGCGATGCCCATGGCCTCCATCATTTCTTCTTTGGTTACGCCTTCTTTGTGTGAGGTTTCGAGATGGTATTTGATGCAATCGTCGCAACGCAATACTGCCGATGCGACAAGCCCGAGCAATTCCTTGGTCTTTACATCGAGCGCGCCCGCGGCATACGCATTGGTGTCAAGGTTGAAAATGCGCTTGATGACCAGATTGTTGTCGGCCAGCAGTTTTTCGTTCATTTTAGCGCGGTAAGCGTTGAATTCCTGTACAAGATCAGCCATTTTTGTTTAAATTTTGTTCTTCTTTCAATCGTTTGTTGTACACCATTTTGGACAGCGCGATGCTGAGCTCGTAAATCAGCAGCATCGGAATTGTGACGATGATCTGGCTCACCACATCGGGTGGCGTTACGACCGCGGCCACGATCAGGATGATGACCACGGCCCATTTCCAATACTTGCGCAAAAACGCCGGCGTCACCAGGCCAAGGCGCGTCAGGAAATAAATAATGATCGGCATTTCAAAAAACAATCCGCTCGCGATGACCGATGTTTTGACCAGTCCGATGTAGGAATCGATGTTAAACTCATTTTTTACGACGCTCGATACCTGAAAGCCTGCGAAAAAGTTGACCGACATCGGGATGACTATGAAATAACCGAACAACACGCCCAGAAAAAACAACACCGAGGCCACGAATAGGAACAACTTCGCGTTTTTGCGCTCGTTCGGATACAAAGCAGGGGAGATGAACTTCCACAATTCCCACAAAATATAGGGGAAGGCGGCGATAAATCCACCCACGATGCAAATCCAGACAAAAATATTGACCTGGCCTTCCATGGCCGTATTCTGGATGATGAAATCGAGTTTTTCAACGCAAATACTGTCTTTGAAACCTACGTACTGCGAGAGTTCGCAAAAACTGCGGTAGGTGATGAAATTGGCATTGGTAGGGCCAAAAATCACTTCGTCAAAAATAAAATCGCTGACCACGAAAACGCCTACCGCGGCAATCAAAACCGCTATTGTCGAACGCACGAGCAGCCATCGCAACTCTTCCAAATGATCCAGGAACGACATTTCATTGATGTCTTTTTTTACCCGCGCCATTATACGATGCCTTCTTTTAAAATGTCATGCAAATGCACCACGCCCTGGTATACGCCGTCGTCGGCCACGATGAGCTGCGTGATCGAGAAATCTTCGAGCAAATTGAGCGCATCGATCACCATATCGGCAGAATGGATCATTTTAGGATTTTGCGTCATGATCTCGCGCGCCGTAACGCCGGCCAGCGAATCGCGGTCCGATAGCATGCGCCGGATATCGCCATCGGTAATGATCCCAATGATTTTTCCCGATTCGACCACGGCTGTAACGCCCAGTCGCTTTTCAGAAATCTCGACAATGACTTCTTTGATCGAAGCTTCAGGCGAAACTTCCGGTTTGTGCGTACGGTCGAGCATATCGCCCACGCGCAGCAATAGTTTTTTGCCTAGCGACCCGCCGGGATGGTACATCGCAAAGTCCTCGGGTTTGAAATCGCGCAGCTGCATCAGGCACACCGCGAGCGCATCGCCCATGACCAGTTGTGCCGTTGTGGAATTGGTAGGGGCCAGGTTATTTGGGCAACATTCGGCGTCGACCGTGGTATTGAGGATAAAATCCGATGCTTTGGCCAAAAGCGACGTTACATTGCCCGTCATCCCGATCAGCACATTGCCGTGGCGTTTGAGGAACGGGACCAGGATTTTGATTTCCGGACTGTTGCCGCTTTTGGAAATGCAAATGATCACATCGCCGTTCTGCACCATGCCCAAATCGCCGTGAATGGCTTCGGAGGCGTGCAAAAATGCCGATGGCGTGCCCGTGGAATTCATCGTTGCGACGATTTTCTGAGCGATAATCGCGCTTTTTCCAATGCCGGTAACGACCAGTTTTCCTTTGGCTTTGTAGATCGCCTCTACGATCGTGGCGAAATCATCATCGACAAAATCAACCAGTTGGGTAATGGAGGCCGCTTCAGACAAAATTGCCTTTTTGGCCGCTTCCAGGATATTTGCTTTTGTGCTCAAAACAGCGTGCTATAAAATTTGTATGTCAAAAAGAAAGTAGTATCTTTAGGTGTCGCAAATTTAGGCAAAATACCATTACCCAAAATACGATTAACAAAAGAATACCACTTAACCGCGAATGGATACAAACGAAATTGACATACACAAAGAGCTTAAAAAGTATTTTGGTTTCACCCAGTTCAAAGGCCTTCAGGAGCAGGTCATTACAAGCATCCTTTCCCGGCAGAATACATTTGTGATCATGCCGACCGGCGGCGGAAAGTCGTTGTGTTACCAATTGCCTGCGCTGATACGGCCCGGTACGGCCATTGTCGTTTCGCCGCTGATCGCGTTGATGAAAAACCAGGTCGACGCCATCCGGAGCCTCTCCTCAGAGAACGGAATCGCGCATGTGCTCAACTCATCGCTGACCAAATCGGAGATTGCACAGGTCAAAGCCGACATTTCGTCGGGCATCACCAAACTATTATATGTAGCACCGGAATCGCTGACCAAGGAAGAATACGTTGTGTTTTTGCAAAATGTCCCGATTTCATTTGTCGCCATAGACGAAGCGCACTGTATCTCTGAATGGGGACACGATTTTCGTCCGGAATACCGCAATTTGCGCCACATCATCAAACAGCTCGGAAACGTTCCCGTTATCGGACTTACGGCAACGGCAACGCCCAAAGTGCAGGAAGATATCCTCAAAAACCTTGACATGGCGGGCGCAAAGACGTTCAAGGCGTCGTTCAATCGTCCGAACCTGTATTACGAGGTGCGCACCAAAACCAAAAACGTAGAAGCCGATATTATTCGCTTCATCAAGCAAAACAAAGGCAAATCGGGCATTATTTATTGCCTGAGCCGAAAAAAAGTTGAATCGATCGCAGAGGTACTGCAGGTCAACGGCATTTCCGCCGTTCCGTACCATGCCGGCCTGGACGCCAAAACGCGCGCCAAGCACCAGGATATGTTTTTGATGGAAGATGTGGATGTGGTCGTGGCAACCATTGCGTTCGGGATGGGCATCGACAAACCCGATGTGCGGTTTGTGATCCATCACGACATCCCCAAATCCCTCGAAAGCTATTACCAGGAAACCGGACGCGCCGGACGCGACGGCGGAGAAGGTTATTGCCTGGCGTACTATTCTTATAAGGACGTGGAAAAGCTTGAAAAATTCATGTCCGGAAAGCCTGTTGCCGAACAGGAAATCGGGTTTGCACTGTTGCAGGAAGTGGTTGCTTATGCCGAAACGTCGATGTCGCGCCGCAAATTCCTGCTGCATTATTTTGGCGAGGAATTCGACGCGGAAAATGGCGAAGGAGCCGATATGGACGACAATGTCCGCAATCCCAAACCCAGGCGCGAGGCAATGGACGAAGTCGTCAAATTGCTCAAAGTGGTGCGCGACACCAAGCATTTGTACAAAGCCAAGGAAATCATCTATACGCTCATCGGCCGCATCAACGCGGTGATCAAGGCGCACAAAACCGATACGCACGAATATTTTGGTGCCGGTGCCGATGTGGAGGAACGCCATTGGCAGGCGCTGATCCGTCAGGTATTGGTCGAAGGATTGCTGACCAAGGAGATCGAAACCTACGGCATTCTCAAAGTCACGGACAAAGGACTTGATTTTATCATGCATCCCAAATCGTTCATGATGAGTGAGGACCATGAATACGGTGAAGCGGAAGACGACGCCATCATTACGGCCGGCAAATCTTCAGGCACCGCAGACGAAGCGCTCATGGCCATGCTGCGCGATTTGCGCAAAAAGGTCGCCAAAAAACTCGGGGTGCCGCCGTTTGTAGTGTTCCAGGACCCGTCGCTTGAGGACATGGCGCTCAAATATCCGTCGTCGATGGAGGAATTGACCAACATACACGGGGTGGGCGAAGGCAAGGCCCGCAAATACGGACGTGACTTTGTTGAACTCATCAAGCGTTATGTGGAGGAAAACGATATTATCCGTCCGGATGACCTGGTCGTAAAATCTACAGGCGCCAATTCGGCCAACAAACTCTATATCATCCAGAGCATCGACAGAAAGCTCGCCTTATCTGATATCGCATCGGCCAAAGGACTTACGATGGATGCCTTGATCAAGGAAATGGAACAAATTGTATATGCCGGAACCAAGCTCAACATCAAATATTGGATCGATGACCTGCTCGACGATGAACAGCAGGAAGAAATCCACGACTATTTTATGGAATCCGAATCGGACCGTATAGACGACGCGCTCAAAGAATTCGACGGCGATTACGACATTGATGAATTGCGTTTGATGCGGATCAAGTTTATTTCAGAAGTAGCGAACTAAAGTTAAGTTCCAAAAGCAAATTCCAGATCCTGACACTTAGCGAACGTTGGGGTTTTTTTATCCGATTTTACGAAACGTAAAGTTCCGCGCGGTGCGGCTTCAGATTATCGCGCACCTGGACCAACTCGGCATCGGTGACCACCATAAACGCAATGGCGTGCATGTCGTTCAGGACTTTGAATCCGGTAATGCCGAGCGGTAATTTTTCAATCGCGATGTACTCGCGCAAATGGATTTCGTGGTGCTCGGCCGTTTTTGCCGCAGCCGGGCCGCGAAAATCCCAGATTACTTTGATTTGTCTCATGTGGCAAAAATAATTATTTCCGATCGATTTTTTTTCGCAGGCCATTTGTTAATTTGTTATATTTGGTGAAAACACAACCTTATGAAAAACAAATACTTATCGCTGGTTTATGCGGTGCTGCTCACACTCGGAGCGGCCAAAGTCCATTCACAGTACACCGTTTCAGCCATCCCATCGCAACAATATCCGGCCACGCTGCCGCTCAGTTTTACTGCGGACGATCTTTATTCGGCTGTTATTCCGCTCAATTTCGACTTTGACTTTTTTGGCAACAGCTACAATTCCGTTGTCGTCAGTACCAACGGCCACATCACATTTGATCCGTCGCTGGCCGGCATGACTGCCATCTGGGGTTTCAATTCCACGATCCCCAACGCCGGATTTCCCATCAAGAACAGTTTTCTGGGCTGCTATCATGACATGAACAACGCCGACGGCGACGGTACGATCACCTTTGGCAGCACAGGAATTGCGCCCTACCGCAAATTCGTGGTGATGTACAACAATAACTCGCATTTTCAGTGTAATACGGCCGCCAAGACGACGCTGCAAATGGTGCTTTACGAAACGCTCAATGTCATGGATACGCAAATCATCCGAAAGGACCTTTGTGCCACCTGGAATAACGGCAACGCTGTGGTAGGGGTCATCAACGCGGACGGACTGGTCGCTTTCACGGCTCCGGGCCGCAACACCTCGCAATGGACGGCTTTGAACGAAGCATGGCGTTTTGCACCAGAAATAGAAACCGGTCGATACGACTTTGTAAAATGTGACGACGATGCAGACGGCTTCAGCGCGTTCAACCTTGGCGTTGCGCAAACGGATCTTGGCGCGGGCAATCCGGGCGGTGTAACGTTCCATTTGTCGGAAAGCGATGCGATAGGTCAGGCCAATCCGCTTGCGGTCAGCTATACCAATTCGGCCAATCCGCAAACCATCTATGCCAATGCAAACGGGCAGGTCGTATCCGTTGTCTTGCGCGTCGTGGATTGTGACAACGATTTTGATGGTGATACCGCCGAAACTGTGATTGAGGATGTCAACGCCGATACGAACCTGGCCAACGATGACACCGATGCAGACGGAATCCCCGATTTTACCGATAATGACGACGACGGCGATCTGGTCCTGACCAATGAAGAATACGTTTTCGGCCGCAATGCCAACGCGCTCCTTGACACGGACAACGACGGCATCCCGAATTACCTCGACAATGATGATGATGGCGACGGCGTGCTGACCATCCACGAAGACTACAACGGCAACAACGACCCATCGGACGACGATACCAACGGTGACGGTACGCCGGACTACCTGCAATCTGCCGTGGCATTGGGTGTGGTGCAGAATGCCGCGCAAATGCACACCGTTAGCCTGTATCCGAATCCGGCCGCTGACGTGCTGAACATCGACAACAAGACCGGCCAGCGCGTTTCCGAAATCTCGGTTTATACCACGGGCGGCGCATGGATCAGGACCGTGAAAAACCCGCAGCCGGCGCTCTCGATTTCGGATCTTCCCACAGGACTTTACTTCGTCAAAATCCACGTTGGCCACGAAATACGACACGCCAAATTCCTCAAAAACTAATGTAAGGGCCGCCGCCGGGCTTTTTTTCAGGGCGTGCCGGCGCAGCATATCGGCGTAAAAGCGAGCGTCCTGCGTGGCGCCGTCGGGCTGTACGCTCTATCTTTTGCGGCCTAACCGGGCCGCAAAAGGATGCCGCTGCCATCCCTCACGCGCACGTTTTTAGTTTAAAGTTTGGTGCTCAAACCTTGAACTTTGAACTTTAAACTTTAATTTTGCGCCATGCCCAAAGAGCTCCTCATTCAAGTTCCGCCTGAAACCGCCGCGCACGATGCGTTGATCCGCGAACATGTGGCCAAATTGATCCGCGTCCCGGTATCGGATATCCAACATGCCGTAGTGCTAAAACGGTCTGTGGATGCGCGCCAGAAAGCCATCAAGATCAACCTCAGACTCGAGGTGTTTTTCAGCGGGGAACCCATCGCCGAGCAAAAAACCGAACTGCCGGATTATCCGTACGTTGCTGCGTCGCAACCCGTGATCGTAGTAGGGGCGGGGTCTGCCGGACTTTTTGCAGCGCTGCAACTCATCGAACTCGGGCTCAAACCCATCGTCATTGAGCGTGGCAAGGACGTACGCGGCCGCCGACGCGATCTCAAGGCCATCAACCGCGACCATATCGTCGATGAAGATTCCAATTATTGTTTTGGCGAAGGCGGTGCGGGTACCTATTCGGACGGAAAATTGTACACGCGCTCCAAAAAGCGCGGCGATGTTGACCGCATTCTGAGGCTGCTCGTGGGATTTGGCGCATCGCCTGATATTCTCGTCGAAGCGCACCCACACATCGGGACGAACAAATTGCCCAAAATAATTGAGGACATTCGCGAAAAAATCATCGAACGCGGCGGACGCGTGCTCTTTGAAACAAGACTGACCGATATCGTCGTTAAAAACAATGCCGTACACGCAATTGTGACGCAAAACGGCGATACGATCGAAGCCTCGCGGATCATTCTGGCCACAGGACATTCCGCACGCGACATTTTTGAACTGCTCGACCGCAAGAACATCCTGATCGAAGCCAAGCCGTTCGCACTGGGCGTACGCGCTGAACATCCGCAGGAACTCATTGACAAGATCCAGTACAGCTGCGATTTTCGGGGCGAATTTTTACCGCCTGCGCCGTATTCGATCGTAAAGCAAGTGGGCGGTCGCGGCATGTACTCCTTTTGTATGTGTCCGGGCGGCGTGATCGCGCCGTGCGCAACGAGTCCGGGAGAGGTGGTCACCAATGGTTGGTCTCCGTCCAAACGCGATCAGTCGACGGCCAATTCCGGGATTGTGGTCGAATTGAAAATGGAGGATTTCAAGCCGTTTGCGAAATTTGGTGCGCTCGCCGGAATGGAATTCCAGAAAGCGATCGAACAACGCGCGTGGCATCTCGCCGGAGAAAGCCAAAAAGTTCCTGCGCAACGCATGGTTGATTTTGCGCAACGCAAAACATCGGGCGACATTCCCAAGACTTCGTATGTTCCGGGGACGACTTCAGTAGAGCTCGGACAGGTATTTCCCGGATTTCTAACGCAAATCCTGCGCGAGGGATTTTCAGCATTCGGCAAGTCGATGCGCGGCTATTTCACCAATGACGCGATCTTACATGCGCCCGAATCCCGGACGTCCTCCCCGGTGCGCATTCCACGCGATCCGATTACATTGGAGCATTTGCAAATCCGCGGATTGTATCCTTGTGGCGAAGGCGCGGGTTATGCCGGAGGAATCGTATCGGCTGCAATCGATGGCGAAAAGTGCGCGATTAAAATAGCGGAATCATTGGAGTAGCAACTTTTCCCGCGTAGCTGTCATGACTTTGCAAGAATCACGTATAATTTACTACGTCGAAAGTGGCGCTGTTCCAGTATTTTGCGTTAACGCGATGTTGCTGGTTCGAACCAGTTGTTCCCTGTTTAGCAAACGAGTTAAGCTTGGCGTATAACATGGTGCTGCTGCTCAAACCAAATCCATTTTTTTCTGATTTTAAACATCGGTTGGCCTGTTCCAACGAACAAAAACTTTAACAAAAAGTACAGATTTTCTGTAATCAAAGTTCAATTCAATTGCGTAGGGGATACCTTCATAGCCCCCTTCCCTAAAGCGAAGCTATCCGTTTTTATGGACATATCGTTACAGAAAATCTGTAATTTTAATTTTACCATGTCAATGACGCAATGCTGTCACTTTATTTTTTCCTGAGCTTGTCCTTAAATACCTTTTCAAATTTGGCCATCTTAGGCTGGATGACCGCGCGGCAATAGGGCTGATTTTTGTTTTTTGCGTAATAATCCTGGTGGTAATCTTCAGCCTTGTAGAATTTTTTGAGCGGCTCGAGCTGTGTCACAATGGGCTGGTCGTACACTTTGGCTGTTTTCAGCGCCGACAGGATATGCTGTGCGGCCCTTTTTTGCGTATCGTCTTTGTAAAAAATCGCCGACCGGTATTGTGTGCCTACGTCGGCGCCTTGCCGGTTCAGCGTGGTAGGGTCGTGTACGGAGAAAAAAACCTTGAAGATTTCCTCAAGCGTGGTCACTGACGGATCGAACGTTACCTGCACCACTTCTGCATATCCTGTCGTTCCGGTGGAAACCTGTTCGTACGTCGGGTTGGGATTTCGTCCGCCCGCATATCCCGACACCACTGATTGTACGCCCTGAAGGTTTTCGTAAATCGCCTCGACGCACCAATAGCAACCGCCGGCCAAAGTGATGGTCTCGTTTTTATTGGACTGCGCAATCATCCCGATCGGCAGTAAAAACAATATCCAGAAAGTCCTCATTATTTCCTGGGTTCAAAGTCCAGTGCCACCGAGTTCATGCAGTACCGTTTGCCCGTGGGCGGCGGCCCGTCGTCAAAAATGTGACCCAAATGCCCGTCGCAACGCGCGCACAAGACCTCGATGCGTTTCATGCCGAGCGAAAGATCGGGTTTTTCATACGTGCTTTTTGGGTTGTCCTGTTGAAAAAAGCTCGGCCAGCCACATTGGCTTGCAAATTTGGCCGTCGATTCAAACAGTTTGTTGCCGCATGCAGCGCAGTAGTAAGTGCCTTTTGCATCCGAATCCCAGTATTTTCCGGTGAAAGCGCGTTCGGTGGCGGCACGGCGCGATACGTCGTACAATTCCGGCGACAGTATTTTTTTCCATTCGGCGTCCGAAAGGTTCACTTTGCGTGTATCGGTACGCGAATAATAAGGGTTTTTGGCTTTGTGCGCAGCGGGTTGCAGCGGTTTCGGTTCGGTTTGTCCGCATGCGTGCAATGTAACGCAAACCAGGCAAATACACCATAATCGGTTCATCATCTTCCATTTCATGGTGTGAAATTACAAACCAATCGGCGTTGGCCGGATGACCCATCGTACAATTAACAAAAGTTTACCGTTGGTTCAAGCCCAAATCGAGCCCGCGCAAATCGTTGATAAACGCGGCAGTAAATTTTTCCGCGCCGAATTTGTTCATGTGAAGCGCGTTGTAAAAATAGTTGCGGTCGTAAGAAATAGGGTGGTTGGAGTAGTCAAAAAACGGAATGTCATATTTTTTGCTGAACCGGCGGTACACATCGAGCATTTGCGTGCGATTGGCGATAAAGTGCTGGCCTTCGATGTATTCCGGACTGTATACAAACACGAGCCGGATGCCGCTCGCTTTGCAGAATTGCAGGTATTTTTCAAAAAGCGCGACCGTTTGCGCGTCCATTTCCACGGTAAAGTGATCCATGCGTTTTTTGGCCAACTCAAATTCGTTGGTCCACGCAATGAGTTGTCCCTGATAGCCACGGATGCGCGTCGGCTCGTTCTTGCCGCCCAACGCAATCTTGAACGCTTCGATGACCGCCTTACCCTTGCCGTAATAGCGGATCAGCGGCACCTCGAAATCGTAATTTTCATATCCTGCGAAATTTTGCGTCACTTTTTTGAGCGAGTCGTTGCCCAGCATGTATGGTAAAAACTGTTCAGGATAGAACAGGTCTTTTCTACGTGCGAGGGTAAACACATCAATCGATTGGATGACGACCCTGGGTTTGACAGGCTGCTGCATCGCCAGGCCGAAACGGAAATTCTGCATCCAGAAATTGTGTCCGTCCATCCCGAGGTTGTACGCCGTGGTATGCAGGCTGTCTGCGATCATCGTGGCATCGAGGTGGACCCACGCGCGCGACGAACCCATGACGAGCACCTCGGCGTTCACTTTTTTGTCATACAAATCGCTCCACACCGTCATTTCGCCTTTGTTGATTTGGGTCGACCGGCGCAGGTTTGAAGAGATGAACACGTCGAGCCCATAGGCGAGCAGTACGATCGGCAGCAGGAACAACGCAAATTGGATCAGAAATCGCTTCATCTTAAAACTGGAAATAAATGAATTCCTGGCTTGAGCCGGCGTACAGGAAAATGACGGCCAAAATCACATAATAGAACGCAAGGCGCAACGGTTTGGGCCATTTGAACCCGATTTTTTCGATCGCATAATTGCCTTCCCGGCCCATCCACTCAATGAAAATAAAGGCGAGCAACAGCCACACTACCTCATTTCGAATGCCGTAGGGCTTGGTAAAAGTAGACGGCGACAAGATTTCGGCGATGTAAGCAAAGGCGTGGTGCATATCGGTGGCGCGGAAAAAAATGAACATGAACACCGTCAGCGAAAACGTCAGCAGGATTTGTCCCATTTCCTTTGGCGTGGCAAAAATACGTCCTTTGGCAACGATATCGGGATCCGGTTTTTTATGGGACAACAAAGATGGCAGCATGAACACGGCATTCAGGAATCCCCAGAAGACGTAGGTCCAGGCAGCGCCGTGCCAGAATCCCGACACCAGAAAGATTACAAACGTATTGCGGATCTTCATCCACGTGCCGCCGCGACTGCCCCCAAGCGGAATGTACAAATAATCTTTGAACCACGACGAAAGCGAAATGTGCCATCTGCGCCAGTATTCGGAAACATCGCGGGAAAAGAACGGAAAAGCAAAATTGCGCAGCAGATCGATGCCGAACAGCCTGGCCGTGCCGAGTGCAATATCGGAATACCCAGAGAAATCGCCATAGATCTGGAACGTAAAGAACACCACGCCCAAAATGCGCGTACTGCCCGAGTGTTCGCCCGGACCAAAGGCCATGTTGGCGTATTCTGCGCAGTTGTCGGCGATGACGAGTTTTTTGAACAAACCCCACATGATCTGGCGCAAACCGTCGGCCGCACGTGAGGAACTGAACACGCGTTTGGTTTGGATCTGCGGCAACAGGTGCGTGGCGCGTTCGATCGGTCCGGCTACCAATAATGGGAAAAAGCTTACGAAAACGGAATAATCGATAAAGTTCTTTTCCGGCTTGATGCGCTCTTTGTAAATGTCGATCACATACGACAGGCCGTGAAAGGTGTAAAACGAAATCCCGACCGGCAAAATAATGTTGAGTGTCCAAAAGTGCGATTGCACGCCGAATGCAGACAACGCATCTGCAGCCGATTGCACAAAGAAATTATAGTATTTGAACACGCCCAAAAACCCAAGATTGACCGTAATGGACAGCCAGAACCAGAATTTTTTCATCCGCTGGTCATGCGCCTGGTGCATTTTGAGCCCGGTGTAATAATCGAGCAGCGTCGAAAAGATCAGCAGGAATAAAAAACGGTAGTCCCAGCACGCATAAAAATAGTAGCTCGCCACGAGCAGCAGCAGATTCTGCCACTTGAGGTTCTTTTGCGCCACAAACCAATACAGCGCGAAAACGATCGGCAGGAAAATGGCAAATGAAATGGAGTTGAACAGCATAGCGGTACCGAGGGAACGTTTGGTTAATCCGGATAAGTGCGGCAAAAATAGGTTTTTTTTTTGACGTCAACGCCACGGCGCGTGCATTTAACCGCTATGGTGCGTTTTACGTCCGTACAAAGCAGCGGCAGTTGCGATTCTTTTCGTATTTTTGACCAGCTTTATCCAACATGCAAGAAGAAAACGTCATACTTGTCAATGAACGCGACGAGCCCATAGGACTCATGCCCAAACTTGAGGCGCACCAAAAGGCGATGCTGCACCGCGCGTTCTCAGTATTCATCCTGAACGACCGCAACGAAATCATGCTCCAGCAGCGCGCCCGCCACAAATACCATTCTCCGCTGTTGTGGACCAATACCTGCTGCAGCCACCAACGCGATGGGGAAACCAATATCGCGGCGGGAAGACGTCGGCTGTTCGAGGAAATGGGTTTCACCGTCAAACTGACCGATTTGTTCCACTTTATCTACAAAGCGCCGTTTGACAATGGTCTGACCGAACACGAACTCGACCACGTATTGATCGGGCGTTACAACGATGCGCCCAACATCAACCCGGACGAAGTGGAAGCCTGGAAGTGGATGGCCATAGAAGATGTGAAGAACGACATGCAGCGTCATCCGGAGCAATATACGGTTTGGTTTCGTATCATTTTTGACGAGTTTTACCATTATCTTGAACAACATACGATTTAGCCAGCAACTATCAACCCGCAACCGTCAACTAAGATGAAAGTCACCGTCAGCAGAAAGGCCCATTTTAACGCCGCGCACCGCCTGTACCGCAAAGACTGGTCGTTTGAGCAGAACGATGCGGTGTTTGGCAAATGCAACAACGCCAATTTTCACGGTCACAATTATGAACTCGTGGCGAGCGTGACGGGCGAAATCGACCCGGAGACGGGCTACGTGATCGACATCAAGGATTTGGCGGCCTATATTTATGACGAAGTAGAAGTCGCTTTCGACCACAAGAACCTGAATCTCGACGTGCCCGAATTCGCCGAGCTCAACCCTACCGCGGAGCACATTGCCGTCGTGATCTGGAACAAACTCAAAAAACGCATCAAACCCGAACTCGCGCTCGAAGTCGTTTTGTATGAAACGCCGCGCAATTTCGTGAGTTACAAAGGCGATTAGGAGCCGGGAACCTGCTGTCCGCTTTATCTTTTACGGCCTCGCAAGCTCGGCCGCAAAAGGATGCCGCTTCCATCAGGGCTAGGATCCCGTAAAAATTAAAGTCTATCCAAAAAATACAATATGTCTTTCCAACCTTATCCCCTGCAATTCAACCCCATCCTCAAAGAGCGCATTTGGGGCGGTACCAAACTCAAAACGATGTTCAACAAACCCATCACGTCCGATATCACGGGCGAAAGCTGGGAATTGTCCGATGTCAAAGGCGACGTAAGCGTGGTGTCAGGCGGTGCGTACAGCGGAAAATCCCTGACCGAATTGCTCGAAGCCTTTCCCGATGAATTACTCGGGACGCGCGTGCATGCAAGGTTTGGCAGGCAATTTCCGTTGTTGTTCAAATTTCTCGATGCGCGCGAAGATTTATCGATCCAGGTGCATCCCAACGACGAATTGGCCAAAGCGCGCCACGATTCGTTCGGGAAAACGGAAATGTGGTATGTAATGCAGGCCGATCCCGGCGCGCGGATCATTGTCGGGTTTGCGCACGAGTCATCGCCGCAACAATACCTTGAAAGCCTCAGGGACAACAGCATCCTTGATTTGCTGCACAAGGTCGAGGCCAAAAAAGGCGATGTGTTTTTCCTTGAAACCGGTACTGTACACGCAATAGGCGCCGGCCTCGTGATCGCCGAAATCCAGCAAACCTCGGACATTACTTACCGGATTTACGATTTTGACCGCAAAGATGCCAATGGAAACACGCGCGAATTGCACGTAGATCTCGCATTGGACGCGATCAATTACAAACTGACCGATACGCAAAAAACATATGCCCAACATACCAATGTTTCCAATACCATGGTGGATTGCCCTTATTTTACGACCAATTTCATTCCGCTCGACGGCGCGATGGAGGTCGATGCGCCGGGCGACACGTTTCGCGTGTACATGTGTGTGGGCGGCGAATTTTCAGTGCGTACAAACGGGCACGCATTGCAGTATCGAACCGGCGACACCGTATTGATGCCGGCTGCACTAACTGCATTCACGCTCGAAGGAAAGGCGGACCTGCTCGAAATTTATATTTCATAACCCAAACATTATCCGTAATTTTGCGGCAACACTTAAAAATACACACAATGGCAAATGTTAGAAATCTGAAGAAAGACATCAATTTTGTACTCGGGGACATCATCGAGGCGGTGTACCTTTTCGAAATGTCGACCACCGGGAAACCAACCCCGGAGAGCAATGCCGTAATCGACGAAGCCATCCAGGCATTCGACAATTTGATCGTTAAGGTCAATGCAAAAAACGTCGACAACAAAAAAGCGCACTTCAAGCAAATCCACACAGAATTGGAACAAGTTGCCAATCAACTCGTTGAAAAAATCAACGCGCTGTAAGCCGGATTTGGCCGTAAAAAACTGCAAATTTATTTTGGAAATCTAAATTTCACTTTTATATTTGCATCCATATTGAGACGCCGGTGTAGCTCAGCTGGCTAGAGCAGCTGATTTGTAATCAGCAGGTCGTGGGTTCGAGTCCCTCTATCGGCTCAATTAACCATCACAAATTTTGTGGTGGTTTTTTTTTGCAAAAGAAAAAGGCCGCCAAAACTGACGACCTCTTTCCCACATGAAGGAATTCAATGGGCAAAAACTACATCGTCAATGCCTACGATGGTCGAATAAATGTGGTCTGCGACGTCGGTTGCGATAAAAATCACGTGGGCGTTGGCACCCACACTCGGAAAGGTCATCGTTTGCTGCAACCAGCCTGTCGCGCCATAATAATCGTCGCCTGCGTCGGCCATGCCAGGGAAACCGGTACATTGCGCATTGCCGTCGAGACCGATCAAATTCACGCTGTTGATCATTTGGGTGTACGCGCCATCATCGCCGTAGACAATAACCACTAACGAATCGTCGTATTCGCTGCCTACCCATTCCTGGAATTCGGCCGACAAGAAATTATAGCTGAACGTGACCGACGACACCGGCGCTGCAATCGGGCCTACGATCATGACGCTCGAAGCCTCGCCAATGGCATTGTTTGCAGAAACCAGATGCTCGCCTGTAGAAATAACGCCAAAATGAGTGCCTTCAAAAGCAGCCATGCATCCCTGCGGTGAGGCCATCAAATTGCCGTCGCCGATAAAGTTGACGCCGTCCATGCCGTTTTCAAATCCGCCGTTGGTTTCAAATCCGCCCGATTGAACCGCAGCGGTAGTGTAATGATAGGTAACGGGTGTCTGGAAACCGTTTCCGCCGTCGTCTTTGAGATCGGTGGTGAGTGTAATGTCGATGGCCGCATTTGGCGAGAAGGCGTGTTTGGGCGTAAAGGTGAAAATCGCGAACCCGTTCGATGCGGCATTGATCGAAATCGTGCCGCCTTTGGCCACGTTGTTTTCCTTGACAATAAACGACTGGGTCGTGATCGAAGACAGCAGGATTTTGTCATCGAGAAAGAATACAATGGGCATGTTGGACGGATAGACGCGCCCGAATACAGAAGGGATGGCCTGGGCCACATTTAAAGGTGTCGCATCGGAAGCATCGGACGCACTGCTGACGCCCGCATTGCCATTGTTGATGATTTTGTACGATGCGGATTCAGCGATCGCAGGCACAGGCGCCATATCGTCGTTGCCGCTACATCCAACCAGCAGCGCACAGGCCGCAACCAATAATATTGGATTTTTCATAATAGGTTTGTTTTGAGTGTTTTAACTAAAAACAAACCGGATGAGAAATACCCTATCGCATGCTTAATTTTTTTTCCCGGACGCCGCTGCGGCTGACTTTTCGGCTGCTTCGCGCTCGTTGTAGAATTGCGTCAGCTTTTTGCCGTAAAACGATTGCGCGACTTTGGCCGACATGGATTTGCGTATCGTATCGAGGTATTTCAGATGAATGTCCGGGATTTCAGCCAATGCCAGGTACGGGGCCAGTTCAAGGTCTTTGTTGTTGATCGCGTAATTGGTCGTATACAAATACAATCGTTTGAGGTTGGCCTCCTGCGCGCGTTCGAGACTGTCGATCAATTTGGCGTTGTTGTTGAACCGGTAAGCGTTGAGTTTTTGCTCCATCAGCGTCAGGTTCTGGTCTGTGAAACGCGCCTTGACTTTTTTGAATTCCTCGAATTTTTCGTTGTTCTTTGAGCCCGTAATCCTGGCGCCCGACAAAAAGCGGTCGAGTTGCGTTTCAATGCGGATGTTGCCCGGCTCGACAAAAAACGGCAGGTTGTTGTCCAGTGAATTGGTCACGCCGCGGTCGAGGAACAAATAAAACATTTGCGGCGAATCGATATTGAAATCACTTGCAAATTCCGAATTGCCGTCAATTTCAATCGTGTCGATGGCCACCAGCGCGGTGTCGACAATTTTTTGAATGTAAAGCGTTCCTTTGACCAGCCCTTTGACCTGGCCGGTGATGTGCAGGTTGTTTCCGCTTTCCTTTTTCTCGCATCCGATAAGCAAAAGCACCGCAAACAGTGCCGCTGTAAAATGTTTCATGTATGAGGATTTGCGCGCAAAAATAGCTAAAAATCCCCAACCTGTTGCCAAATCGGGGATGTTTTGAATCAACCTTTGAGCCACGCCTGCCTAAGGGCTTCTTTTGATTTGTCGGCGGCTTCCCACGTGGTGGCGTCTTCATAAGGAAGCTTGATTTTTCCGGAAAGCGTCTTGATGGCCCCGTCGCGCTTGATTTTGACGGTGATCGGGTCATCTTCTTTCCAGGTCTGGCTGCCCATGATCATATCGTAAATATTGTCGAGATTGTAGGGTGTGCCGTTGATTTCCTGGATCACGTCGCCGCCCTGGATGCCCAAAGTGGTGTAAAATTCAGGTAAGGAAATTTGGGGCAATGCGACGATTTCACGCGTCTCAGGATTCACGGTAATGTACGGCATTTGTCCTTTGAGGAACACATTTCCGGGTACTTTGATCGCTTTTTGCTTAACGCCCACACGCGCAAAGTAATCTGCGTACGGAATGGGCGTTTCCCCGGCCACATAGGTTTTAAGGAATTCGCCTACTTCCGGATACGTCAGTTCAGTGACTTTGCCAAATAATTCGCTATCGTCGAACGGATTGTTGGGCCCGTAAGCCACCGATAATTTTTGCATCAGATCAAGTATGCCGCGTTTTCCGCCCGATTTTTCGCGGATGATGATGTCCACGCACATCCCGATGAGTGCGCCTTTTTCATACACGTTCAAATATTGGTCTTTGTATGGCTTGCGCAGTACGTTGGCGCTCATTTGCGTAAAGGACATCGTATCGTTCATCATCGACGCATTGGCGATCTTGCCGGCCAGACGCGTGTAAAATTCATCTTCTGTGATCAAGCCCTGATTGATTTGGAACAGGTTCGCAAAATACTCCGTCACGCCTTCGTACATCCACAAATGCTGGGACATTTTAGGGTTGTTGTAGTCAAAAAAGTGGATTTCCTTCGAATGGATGCTCAGCGGCGTCACAATATGGAAAAATTCGTGCGATACAATGTCTTTGAGCTGTTCGGCGAGTTGGTCGGCAGGCATCATTTCCGGCAGGACGACTGTCGTTGCCGTCGGGTGTTCGAGCGCGCCGAATCCGCGTGCATCGTTGCCCTGTACATCGCTCAGGTAAAGCAGTACGCTGTATTTTTTGGTCGAATTGAAGTTGCCCAAAAATTGCTTTTGCGCCTCGACCATGCGCTTCATGTCGGGTGTGATGCTTTGCGCTGTTACCGCTCCGGTAGGCGAGTAGACCGCGATCAGGATTTCCATATCGCCTACTTTGAACGTGGTATAATCGGGCTTGGCATACATGACCGGGTTTTCGATCAGTTCGGCGTAGCGCGATACGGTAAACACGTCTTTGGTGTCCGATGCATCGGTATCGGTCATCGAAGTAGCGCCCCACAACGCCGACGGATGCGCTACCGTCACGTGGTACGGAACGGCCATCAGGTTGTCGAAATACCCGACAAAACCATGCATGTTGAGCAAAAAGTTCGTGCCTTCCAGAATGTTTGTTCCGGCCGGGGAGAATACATCGTGCGTGTCTTCGATGTCATAAGTGTCGTTGACCCAGTAGGTAATACGGGCGAGTTTTTTGGCCTCGCGTATCGTCCAGGAATTGTCGTCCATTTTGGCGACGACCAGCGCATTTCCTTTGGCATCGAACGCTTTAAGGTTGTCGACGAATTTTCCATAATCGTCCTCAGAATAGGTTCCGGGGATGATTTTTGGAATTTTGTACGAGATTTCAGCTGAAGTGATTTTGGGAGGAACGACGGCAACCATGACTTTATCGTCTTTGACCGCGTTCAGGTCGATGGTCACGCGGACGTCATTGGTTTTGGATTGCGCACCCGCAAAATGGGATGTTAAAAAGGCTAGGGTGGCAGTCAGGATCAGGTTTTTCATTGTTTCGGATTTGCAAATCTGTACGCGAAAATAGGAAATAGTTACAGCAACCGCGGGGTTTTTAGTAACGGATTAACAATAAAAAAACTCCCGGAGGAGTTAGTCGATTTTGTTTTTGATGTAATATTTTCCGTCGAGCTCTTCGTCAAAATCGTCAAAGCGCACGGGTTTTGGCTTGGGCTTGGCCGCCTGGGCCTTTTTTTTCCACAGCTCAAATTTATCGGCGGTCAGCCTTTTTTTCATCAACTCGATCACTTCCTGCTCGGAAAAAGAAAATTCCTTTTTAATAATCTCGAACGGGTTGCGCTCTTCCAATGCCAGCGAAATGAGCCGCTCTTTTTGTTCATAGGTCAGCTCGATTCTTTTATTCTTTCTCATTAGGTGAAACTTAATTCAGATAATTTTTAGATAAACGTTGCATTTCCAAGCCAATATTAATAAAAAAACCAATTACTTTACAACCGCGCTAAAATTTTTTTCATTGCCGATCCGGCGGGGTTGCCGGGCGCTTTTTGTGGAACGGTATACCAAGGAGATTTTTCAAATTGTTGTGTTCCGATGATTTCATGTGCGTATCGACGCCATAAACGATCTCGCGCTTGACGAGCGTTGAAAACGTACCAAACAGCCTGTCCCACATAGAGAAAATGTTGCCGTAATTGCTGTCTGTATAAGGGAGTTTATAATGGTGGTGCACTTTGTGCATGTCCGGGGAAACAATTACCCAACTCAGGATTTTGTCGATTTTGGACGGTAGCGCAATGTTGGCGTGATTGAACTGCGAAAACACCACAGACAACGATTGGTATAAAAATACCAGCCACATCGGCGTGCCAATCAGTAGCACGCCCAACGTTGTAAACGCGAAGCGGATCACGCTTTCGCCCGGATGGTGCCGGTTTGCCGACGTCGTGTCGATCCACGTATCGGTGTGGTGGATCAGATGAAACCGCCACAATACCGCCACTTTGTGTTGCACCCAATGTGCAAGGTACGCCCCGATCAGGTCGAGCAACAGCAAACCCGTGATCGCATAAATCCAGATGTTTAGGGGTGGCAGCCAGTTCAACAGTCCGAAATCGTGCGTCACGGTATAATCTGCGGCCATGAGCAACAGAAACGCGAGCACAAAATTCACAACAATAGTAGTCAGCGTGAAAAATAAATTAAGACCCGCGTGCTGCCACTTCCTGTAATCAAAGGCAATCATCGGCCGGGCGCTTTCGAGCAGCCAGAAAAATGCGATGCCGCCGGCCAGTATCGCGGCGCGGTGCGAAGAAGGAATCGTCGAAAAGTAGGCTATGATTGGCTCCATGAAATCGGTTTGAAGCCAAATTTACTTTTTTTACACATTCACCGGATGACGCGGAATGTTAAATTGATTCGCGACGCCATAGGCCTTGCTGTTTTCGGGATCTGGTGTTTCCAGTGGTGTTGCGTCGAACCCTGCATCAGTAAAAGGCTGCCGTGTTCCAGCAGTATTTTTTGTTTGAGATTTTTGTCGTCGTTGTGCCGCAGATGGAACCACCGCTCAGCGCCCAGGCTTACCGATGCAATCACCGGATCGCGCCCGAGTTCCTTTTCATTGTCTGCGTGCCAGCCGTTTCCGTCGCGCCCGTCGCGGTAATAATTGAGCAACACGGTCGTGAATGTCGTTTCGCAAGCCGTTTCGACCTGGGTTTTGATGTGGATGAGCAACGGCGTCCATTGGTGCGGCTGCATGACAATACCCGAGTAGCCGTACGGTTTGCCTTCATTTCCATACAGCGCAGTCAGCCGCGGCTGTAAATGGGTTCTTCCAAATACGGTGATTTTATCCTGCTGCCATGGCGTTTCTTTTTGCAACCGAACGAACCATTCATCGGCTTCACATCGGTCAAAAAAACCGGGGTAATAGACGAGGGTTGCATCGGGTAGCGCAAAATGTATCGGAATTCTTTCAAAAAGGCCCATGGCACAAATTTACGCTTTTCCGATTTAGCAACTTATTCGTTTCGGTCCTCGGCGTCGAAATCGGTCTTGCGCAGTACATTTTTGTACACAAAACCTCCGGCAATGGCTCCTGCGACCGGTGCGGCGACAAACATCCACACCTGTTGCAGTGCCCAACCCTGCACAAAAACGGCCTGGCTGATGCTGCGCGCCGGATTGACCGAAGTGTTGGTTACCGGAATGCTGATCAAGTGAATCAGCGTCAGCGCAAGCCCGATCGCAATGCCGGCAAACGCCTCGCGTGCACGATCCTTTTCCGTTGCGCCAAAAATGATGATGATGAACATGAACGTCATGACAAATTCGGTCAAAAAGCACGAAACCAAATCGTATTTGCCCGGTGAATGCGCGCCGTAACCATTGGCCGCAAAATCGCCGATCGCGCTTCCGTTGCCTGTCGCAATGCCGTACAAAATGGCTGCACCGGCAATGCCGCCCGCGATCTGGGCCGTTACATAAGGCAGTATGGCGGATCCTTCGACCCGTCCGCCGGCCCACAGCCCAAGGGTAACGGCTGGGTTCAGATGCGCGCCGGAGATACGTCCGAGCGCATAGGCAATGGTCAAAACGGTCAACCCAAAAGCGAGCGAAACGCCCACAAGGCCAATGCCGATGAACGGATCCGATGAAAAGTTGGCGGCCAGCACGGCGCTTCCGCAACCGCCCAGCACAAGCCAGAACGTTCCGATAAATTCTGCTGCAAATTTTTTCATGAGGTTTGTTTTTCTGGTTAGTGCGGACCGGAGGCTCCAACCCGACGTATCAAAAATAACAATATGTAGTCAAGTTTTGCAATAAATACCTGAAAATGAGCAAATAAAAAATAATCAACTTCCAAGAAGGACTGAAAAAGTAGATCCTGCGCCGGGCGTACTGACCACAGAGATCTTCCCTTTCATGCTTTCGATTTGCGTTTTGGTCATGAATAATCCGATCCCTTTTGCGTCCGGATGATTGTGGAACGTCTGGTGCATGCCAAAGAGTTTGTGCCCGTATTTGGCCAGGTCGATGCCGAGCCCGTTATCCGATACATGAAGGTAAACCATGCCGTTTTTGCGCTCGGTCCAAACCTTTATCTGCGGTGCGCGCTCAGGGCTGCGGTATTTGAGCGCATTTCCCACCAGATTATGGATGATGCTGTCGAGGTAGATTCGCGAATAGAGGATTTGCGGCGCCAGGTCGAAATCGCTCGTGATCACGGCTCCAGACCGATGGATTTCCCCTTGTAACGAATCCAGCGTGCGGCGCAGCAGCGGGGCAAACCAAAGCGTTTCTTTGGGCATCGATTTGTTGCGTTTGATGTACAGCACATCCATCAATTGATTGAGCGAATCGTTGAGGTTTTGCGCTACTTTGCGGAGCATCTCAAATAACATTTTGTACTCTTCGACCGTACTGGCTTCATCGGCGGAAGCCACAAGCGCGGTAATATTAGATGCCGGCGAGCGCAGGTTGTGCGAGGTGATGTTCGCAAAATCGTTGAGTTGCTGGTTCTGGAACGACAATTCGTCCATGAGGTTTTGCTGGATGGTTTTATCGCGCAGCAGCGCTTTTGTGATCCGGCGCAGGAAAATGTACGCGCCCAGAACGCTCAAAAATGTGATGGACGCCAACAGGATAAAATTGAGGTTACGCGCCCGGATGTGTTCTTCCGTATCGGTCAAATGCGCTGAAAGTGCGCGCAATTCCTGCTGCTGGTACCGCCAGATACGCTCGCGTACCGAGTCCATGACCTGCTTGCCTTCTCCGGTTTTAATCAGCGCGGCAGCCGCTTCCATGCCTTGTGCTTTTCGCGTATGTATGGTGCGTTGGCTGATTTGTTTTTTGTGCCTGATGAGTTGCGCGAGCGTGTCGAGGCTTTTTGCCGACAGGGAATCGTTTTCCGTCATTTGGCGGAGCGAGTCGATCCATACCGATACGTTTTTTTCGCCGTCGCGGTACACCGAAAGGTAGTCCGGCTGTCCGGTAATGGTGAATCCGCGCGTACCGGTTTCGATGTCGATCGTACTGGAAAGCACTTTTTCGAGCAAATCGTTGACAATGCTCGTGCGGTTCGCAGCCAACCGGTTTTCGTTGACCAATTGGGCACGGTTCCAGGTCGAGTAGACCAATACGCTGAAAACAATGAGGATAGCAAAGAACGTCGCGTCGAGCGCATTCTTCAGGGAAAGTCGGTGCATGTAGTATTATCTGGCGTTGCAAATAAAGTCTTAAAATCCCTTTTTTACAATGCCCGATAACGACTTTGTGAATTGTTTAATGGCTATTTTTTGAATCGGACATTCATCATCACGATGGCCAGAATGATCAGCACGATGCCAAGCCATTGCAACGGTACAACGGTTTCACCCAGGATCAGGTAGGCCATCATCACCGATACGGGAAGTTCCAGCGCCGATACGATACTGCCCAGTCCGATACCTGTTAGTGGAAATCCGGCATTCATCAGCATGGGTGGAATAACTGTTCCAAACAGTGCCAGCAATACGCCCCATTTGTAAAAAATGTCGTAGTTGAACGCCGTATTTTGCGTGGCCAATGCAAAAATCGAGACCATGACCGCTCCGCCAAGCAACATGTACAAACTGCGCTGGGCCGATGAAATCCCGACCGCTACGCGATTTGCGGTAAACATCGTGGTAGTGAATGACGCCGCGGCAAGCAGTCCCAAAACGATTCCGCGCCAATCGAGTTGCGCTGAGCTGTCGGCAAGGTTGGTGGCCAATGCGGTTCCCAGCAACACCACGGCTACGGCAATTACTTTAATTTTTGACGGAAGTTTCTTTTCGAGCGCCATTTCCAGCAGTACGCCCATCCACACGGTTTGCATGAGCAAGACAATCCCTATCGATACCGGAATGAACTTCACCGCCAGATAGTAGAAAATACTTGTCAGCCCCGTGGAAGTGCCGGCTACCATGAGTTGCATGATTTCGCGGCCCGATGCCTTGATGACAGCCGGTCCTTTTTGTATCTTGCTGATGGCGTTGAGTACTAAAATGGCCAGGATGCCGAGAATAAATTGCGACGAAATGACTTCGGCGGGCGTAAAAGGCAGGCCCGTTATGCCAGTATCGTGGTAGGCGAGCTTGACAAATGTGGCGAGCATGCCGTAGCTCGTGGCGCCGAAACCTACCAGGAACACGCCTTTGAGAATCTGATTGTTGGTCATATTAAAATGTAAAAAGCGCGCAAAGATACGAGATTGGTTTGGATTGTTGGTGTTTTGATTTGCACCCACGTCTGAATCGCCGAATGGAAATTGTATAAACTTTGACGCAAATTCTATAAGCTGCGATGGGCGTTTATAATCATCTTTGTATCAGAGACAAAAACGCAACACAACCAGCTTTTTTTACTTTATCAACAAAAACGATTTGAGACAACGCGGGTGCTCCGAATCACCTGCAGTAAGACCAGATCAAAGAAAAAGGGAGTATCCACCAGGTTACTCCCTTTTTTGCGGCTATAATCTTTTACAAAAGTCGTTGATCAGATGCGACAACCGGAACGGCTCCTGCATCATAGGCAAATGTCCCGTATCGATTTTGGCGATCTCTTTGGTTTTGAGATTTTTTGCCATTTGCCGCTGGACCTCGGGCGGCAATTCTTTATCGTCTGTGGTCAGGATATACATTCTGGGTACTTTCGGGATTTTTCCGCCGCACGGTTCGGTGTAGAATTCGCGCGATTCAAAGGTGTAACGCGACACGATTTTGTCGGCTTGATCGCGATCCAATCCGTTGCACAACCTGGTTCTGATGACCGCATCGGGCGGCCTGGTTCCAAAAATACGCAAAACAGCAGGCAGCATTACGCGCCGCCACGCCGGTAAACACGACAGGAAGGAGCCGCCTTTGTCCGGAATAATCGCGGCAATCCCGATAAATCCAATCACACGACCCGGATAACGCGCCGCCACATTGAGCGCGATACATCCGCCGATCGAATGACCCACGATCACGATCTGGTCGACCGTCCAGTTTTCGATCTGCTGAATGACCTCATCAACGTAATCTTCATAATGCAAACCCAGATTGGCCGGCCCGTTGCCGCGGTTCTGGAAATTGATGCGCAAAACCTGCCAGTTGAGCTTCATTTCCTGCCAAATGAATGCGCCAAGCCCGGCGCCGTGAATTAAAACGATACCTTTTCCTTTGACAAGTTGCATAGGTTATTGCGTAATTCCTTTGATCGGCAGTGGAAATAAAAAGTGTTCGAGCACATTGTCGTGTGCGCGCGAAACGTATTCTTTGAACGCCTGCATACTGCGGTGCAATGCCTTGACATATTCAGGTCCGAGCTCAGAAAGTACGTTCTCAATCCGGGCAAGTCCGTTTTTGATCGCTTCTTCGCGTTGGTCCTTATCGCGCGGTAATTGCGCGTCAAGCTCCTCCAGTATTTGACCAAAAGTGGCTTGTACATCGGTGTAAAAACGCGTAAGCAGCGGTTCTTTGTTGTCGTAATTTTTGATGTGCGCAATGTCTACAGCCTTTTGTTTTTCGCGTTCGTCAAATTTTCCGTCTGCGTTGGCAGCCAGTAAACTGATGTAAGCCGGAAATTGCAGTAATTGCTGTTTTTGTTGTGGCGTAAGTGTGGTATACAGTTCCATGGTATAGAATTTTGGTTTTTGTAAAGTTCGGGATTTTCGCGCAGACCGCCTTGCAGATTGCGAAAAAAAGTGTTTCAATTTAGTTTGTTAGCGCCTTTGAGGCACGCTGTCGAGCTCGATTTCAAACTGTTGCTCAGACGGCGTGAATGCCGATCGGGCGTAAATACCGTGCAGTGTCGCAAGCAATTGTCGGGCATGCCCGGGCGGAAACATCGCCCTGAGGTATTTGCGTTTGCCGTTGTAATAAACGATCATTGTTTTCATCGGCGCGTCGCAACAGTAAGGCCCTTGGAACCGGACGGTATCCAAACCCATGGCGCGCAACTCGCCAAGCAGTCGGGCGTAGGTAGTGTCCGACAGCCTAGCGGTATAGCGGCCCACGCGACCGTAATCGAACGTACCGCGTTTGCTGTACAGCGAATCGCCTTTGAGCAATACGGTCTTGTCGCTGCGTATCTCCATGTGGTAACTCGGACACGTGCCAAAACACGGTCCGGAGTGGAAAGTCATCTTTTCGAAAGCGAACGAATCTTTGGCCGATTGACAGCCCGCGATGGACGCGAAGAGGAGTAATGCAATTATTTTTCTCATCGGATAATATCGGTATCTGCAGGAACGTGACCCCGCAACCGCGTGAGCCAAAGCAACTGTCCCTTGTGGTGAAATTCGTGGGTAATGGCGTGGGTAAACAATTCGATCGGCGTGGACATGAATTGTTTTTCCCCGAGCGATGCAGGGACCGCGGCGAAAGAATCGGCTGTGTAACGCTCGCAAAAACGCCCGACCATTGCGTCGGTGGTTTCAAGAGCACGGATGATCTGCCGCAAATTCAAAATGGCTTCGTTATCGGTGATCGCGGAATCGGATCCCAGCGCATGGGCGCCAATCCACCACTCGTATGCGTTGAGGTTGTGTACAAGCAGACCGCGAATGCAGCCGCGTCCAAAGGCCGGATGCCGCGCCAAAAAAGTTTCGTCGGGCAGTGTTCCGCAATAATTGAGCAACACTTTGCGCGACGATTTGACCAAATCGTACTGTTGGCGAAATTCCATGTACCAATGTATTGAAAATTTCGGGGCCGTGAAAGTCTTAAAGGCTTTTTGCGATCTTGCCGGTTCCGTTGGTTGCGCCGTTGGTTCCTGTTTTGTCCGATGCGGTGCCTTTGATTTTATTGGACGAGCAGGCCATCATTAGAATCGCGACAACCAACGTTAAAAGGGTTCTGAAGGTCAGTGTTAGTTTCATGACTTTTTTTGATTCAATTTACAAACGCTACCCCGGATGGGGTTACAATCAAAAGCGCTTTTCTTACAATATTTAAAAATAAAAGCGGCCCTAAAGCCGCCTTTACAACAATAATATGGACATTTTATAAATCGCGTTCGGTATCTGTTCCCCGCTCGCGGTCTTGTTGGTTCCAGTCCTGGTTACCTGAGCTGCGGTCGCCGGCATTCATTGCACGGTCATTGCTCCAGCTGTCAGATTCTTCAGTTCCTGAACGATCGCGCCCTCCCATATTGGCGCGGTCCTCCTGGCCTTCATTGCTTCTGGAGCTACCTGCATTGTAACCCTGCGAGGAACCTTCACGGCCGCTCATTTGAGTTTGATTTTCCGAGTTTTCTGTTCCGCGGTTCATGTCGCGTCCTTCATTTTGGCGATCCCGGTTTTCCTGACCTGAATTGCCTTGGTGGTTTGTTGTCATTTTTTTTTGTTTGAATTAATAATTAATGGTTTGGTGTTGATCACCGATACAAAGTTGGCTTATCAGTTACCCGATTCCTTACATAATTTCCGTTGGCATTTATAACATTGGCTGTTAAAGTTTTAAGCGGCCGTTTACGTATAATGTAAGTTTCGATCTTAATTGTATAACCGTTAGTGGGTTTATTTCCAAAAATTTGTAACACGTTAATTATTAATTCAAAACATATTATGAAAGCAACAACCAGCAAAGCAACGACCGCGCGTCGGGCTGCAAAGACAACGGCAAAAACGGCATCGGCAAAGACCACTGCAACTGCTGCATCCAAAACCACAAAATCCACCGCTGCAAAATCCAATGCTTCGAAATCCACTACTGCCAGAGGCGTCGTCAAAGCGAAAAGAACGGCTGCCGAAGGACTTCGCGAGCTTTTTGTAGATGGCCTTAAAGACATATACTGGGCTGAGAAAGCGCTGACCAAAGCATTGCCTAAAATGGCCAAGAACGCTACATCGGCAGACCTTATTACCGCTATCGAAAATCACCTTGCCGAGACCCAAAACCAGGTCGAGCGCGTCGAAGAGGTGTTCAAAGCGGTAGGTGAGAAGGCCGTGGCAAAAAAATGTGATGCCATGGACGGTCTCATCAAAGAAGGACAAAGTATTCTTGAAGAGACAGAGATGGGCGCTGTGCGCGATGCGGGAATCATTGCCGCGTCTCAAAAGATCGAGCATTACGAAATTGCGACCTACGGAACATTGCGCGTGTTTGCCGAAATTTTGGGTGAGACCCAGGCGCGCGACTTGTTGTCCCAAATACTCGATGAAGAGAAAAACGCCGATCAATTGCTTACGCAAATCGCCGAATCTGCGATCAATATCGAAGCCGCTGAAGGCGACGAGAATTGATTACTCCTCACACCAAACCATAGGGCTGTCTCGAAAGGGACGGCCTTTTTTGTAAAATAACGCCGGGAAGGTGCCTGGCGGGCGGGTTTTTATCGGCGTTTGATGCGCATCGAATCGCGCGGCGTGGATTTGGGATGGTCCTGTGTTTTTATTGCATCGGACTTTTGCAGCGAACGCACGCTGGTTTGGCGTTCGGTGAGGGTGGTGTCGGGTTTGCGGCCGATGTTCATATCCGGCTTTTTAGGATCGGTTTGGGCCGACAGCGCCCCAACTGAAAAAAGCATGGGTAAAATAAAAGCGCATTTCATCAGTTGCGTCGTTTGCTGTCTTCCGACATTATTTTTTTGGGCCTGGACAGATCCTGTTTTCGCACATCACGCGGTTTGGCCAAAGTATCGGGCGGATTGATGCCAACAGGTTGGGTTTTGGTTTGGATCTGCGATTGTCCTTTTGCCTTGGCGGCCTGTTCTGCCTCCATTTCCGATTTTCCCTGCTGTTTGACCGCTTCGATGCGCGCGCCACGCTCAATGCTTCTTTGGGTATCGCGGGGCGGCTGTTGCTGCAACTGATCGTCGGACGGTTGCTGCGGCTCCTGTTGTGCCGCACCCATCAACGAGATGGAACAAAGCGCGGCGGTAAAAAGTGATTTCATAACATTTGATTTTTAATCAAATTTCCGATGTAGTGTCCGATTGCGGTTACGGAATTTGACTCCATTCTTACAAAACCCACGCAACGCTCTGGTTGACATCGTGTAAGAAAAAATGATAATTCTATAAACGATTGCGAACAGCGGCGTCGTAAATTTGGCGTAAATAACATCATCTTCACGCAACACGAAGAGGATAAAATAGAAGTTAGATTCTATTATTTTGAAAGCCCGTATCCATTTTTATGGTACGGGTTTTTAATTTTTCAGGTAGTTTGTCACCTGTTTTTTGAAGCGCTTTGCCACCGCTTATCACAAGACTATTTCGGCAAAACACTATTAATTCATTATTTATATAACCGCAGGTTTCAGACTGGTTTGCAGTTTATTGCAAAAAATTATCTATTGCCGATTGTAAAAAAAAATATTGAAGACTGTAATTGTCATCAAGCTCTTATTTTCTTTTGGCGAACTATCGGGATCGCTGTGTCCGAAAAAACCATGTATAGAAAAAACCTATCGGCGTGAAAAGTACTTTTGTCTCTAAGTCTGGAGATTTTTTCGTAGACGAGATGACAAAGGGTAAGTATTTGAGAACACGGATCGGATATCGCTTTTGATTCCGGATGGAAAAAGTTCCCGATTCGTGACCGGCGAAAATCGTCAATTTGCACATAAATTTAACGTCTGTGGTATTTTTGGTTTGCTGATAATTTCATTATTTTAGCCTTAGAAGCCACCGCCTTATGACCGATTACACGCAGGAGTACATCGAAACGCTGCTCGCCGCAAGCCACGATGCAATTTTAATCCTTGACGGCAATTACCAGATACGCAAAGCCAATAGCCATTTTTACGAAAATTTTGGTGGGCAGCCCGAACTTACAGAGGGGCAGTTGCTGTTTGACATAAACAACAAAACCTGGGATGTGCCCGAGGTTAAAAACCTGTTATCGCGTATTTTGCCGGAGAATCTTGGCGCCGAAAATTACGAACTCGAATTACAGTTCAAGGACGGACACCATTCCCTGCTGCTCAATGCGCGGCAAATTACCGATAAGACCAACGGAAACGAGCTGATTTTTCTGGTTATCGAAGACACCACGGACAGCAAAAAAAACCACGCCCGTATGCGCGAATCTGAAATCCGGCGGCAGGAAAGCGAGGATCTGTTTCGCGTGGTAACAGATTCAGCGCCGGTAATGATCTGGATGTCCGGCCCGGATAAGCAATGCTATTTTTTTAACAAAAACTGGCTCAATTTTACCGGCCGGCCGCTCGAGGCGGAAAAGGGTGACGGTTGGCTTGAGAACATCCATCCGGAAGATGTCGAACGTTGCCGCAATACCTACCGCTCGTGTTTTGATGCGCGCAAAGAGTTTTATCTCGAATGCAGGCTGAGGCGTTACGACGGCAAATACCGCTGGATTTCGAATAAAGGGGTTCCGCGTTACGACATCGACGACGAGTTTACGGGTTATGTGGGCAGCTGCATGGACATCCACGACCAAAAGGATTTTACCGATGCGCTCGAATCGATGGTGCGCATTCGCACAGAGGAACTCGAACAATCACGGTCGTTTCTCAATTCGGTGCTCAACTCAACATATTACGGCATCGCGAGCTATGCGCCGCTGTACAACGATCGCGGCAAGATCAGCGATTTCAGGATTGTATACACCAATCCGGAAGTACCGGGCAATTTTGGGCTCACAGTAGCCGATGTTGTCGGGAAAACCTGCTTCGAAGTGTATCCCGGAATTTTCGCCAATGGCGTTTTTGACAAACTTGTGCGCTGTTTCCAAACAGGTGTTTCCGATACATACGAAATCGACGTGGAGCGCGACGGCAAAACCATCTGGCTCAGCGCGGCCATAGAAAAGGTCAACGAAACCCTTACGGTTACATCTAAAAACACCACACGTGAGAAGGAAGCGGCCCTTCATCTGGAGCAAATCAACGAAGAACTCAACGGCAAAAACAAGGAACTGGCTTCCCTGACCTACATCGCTTCACACGATTTACAGGAACCGCTTCGCAAAATCCAGATGTTTACGAGCCGTATTGCGGAAACCGATACCAACAACCTGAGCCCGCAATCGCAACAATATTTTAAAAGCATCACGGCCACGGCGCTGCGCATGCAGAATCTGATCGATGCGGTACTGAGCTATTCGCGAATGGAGTCGGAAAAATACAAATTTGAGCGTACCAACCTCAATACGCTGCTTGCCGAAGTATTGCTGCAAATGGATGTGCTGCTCGAGGAAAAAAGCGTGACCATCGAGCGTGAAGAACTCCCGACACTCAAAGTGATCCCGATCCACTTTCAGCAGCTCTTTGGCAATATCCTGAACAATGCCGTAAAATACAGCAAACCGGATGTGCCGCCTGTCATTAAGATCAGCGCGCTAAAGGAAACCGTCGGCAAGCAATTGTACTGGAAAATCAGCGTGGCCGATAACGGAATAGGATTCGATCCGCAATACAAAGAAAAGATTTTCGAGGCGTTCCAACGATTGCACGGCAAGATGGAGTATGTGGGAACGGGCATCGGATTGGCGATATGCCAAAAGATCGCGCACAAGCACAACGGTTTTATCACTGCCGACGGCAACCCGGGCGTAGGCGCGACGTTCCACATTTATCTGCCGACAAAAGAATAATCGAACCGTCCGTGTAACCAAATCCAAAAGCTGGTTCATCTAAAGCCGCAACGGCAAAGCGGTGCTGAAGACTTTACTCTTTTTTGAGCACAAATCCTTCTTTTTTGAGCGCCTCCAGAATGGCGATGAGCACTTTGGATTTGGTTCGGCCGTTTGAAATTTCAAGATCGGACTTGACCCAGTACCGCACCAGGATCTGCACGGCCGTCGCGTTGAGATTCGACACTACCGCAGAGGTCGAGCCTTTGTCGTTGGCTACATCGTCCATGCCGCAGAGCAATTCGGTGATGATTTCGATCGCGCGTCGGTAATCTGACCCGTATTCTAGCCCGATAATGAGGTCCTGCAACAAATAGCCACTGCTGTTGTAGTTGATCAGCGTGTTTTTGATCAGCAATGCATTCGGGATAAAAATGTCCTTGCCATCGCTTTTGATCTGAGTGTCGCGCAGGTTGAGTTCCATGACTTTTCCTTTGACGCCGTTGGTTTCGATCATGTCGCCTACTTTGAACGGCCGCTTGAACGCCAAAAGAATTCCGGCCAGGAAATTTTCGCCAATATCTTTAAGCGCAAAACCAATGATAAATGCAGAGATTCCGGCACTGGCCAAGAGCGTTTGCGCAATGCCTGTGAGCCCGATGATGCGCAGCACGAGCAAAATCCCGATGATGATCAGTACGGTTTTGAACAAACGCGCAATAAAATGCGCCAGTAGCGGATCGCGCATGCGTTTTTGCAAACGGTTTCCCGAAAATTGCTGGACCTTGCTGGCGATAAACCATGCCAGCAAAAATACCACCAGCGCGAGTATCAGTTTTGGCGCAATCCTTACCGCTGTTTCGTAATAACTTTCGATGTACCGGATTACGTCCGCGAGAAATTCTTCCATAATGTAGGGAATTTCGGTAAAGTTACGCGTTGAACCAACCTGCGGCTTTTAATTAAACGCGCAAATTTTATGCGATTTCACGCCAGTTTTTCAGCGGCCGCGTCGCCCAATGTCCCGATGTATGTAGCCAATCCTTCGCCGGCAAGCGCGAGCACCTTCATTTTTTCGACAATTTCGCGTCCAGTCTTTTCGCGCAGGTACAAATAAATCGAACCGTCGTTGAATGCCACTTTGACGCCGTCGCTGTAAATCTGGAATGCCTTGACCGTGGATTGTCCGCTGCTGTTTTTGTAGGGTTTCATTGGAATTGTTTTGCCAAATTTCCCCAAAGCTGTCAACGCAATCTTACATGATTTTAGGACAAGTTTACAATTTTTGGACTTTCAGCTTTGATTGGCCGGAATTGCGGCGGGGTCCATCCAAAAGTAACTCCAGATATGCCCGTCCGGATCTTCGAATTCGCGCCCATACATAAACCCGTGGTCTTGTGTCGGCGCCGACTCGCGACCACCCGCACTGATGCCGCGCGCAAAAATCTCGTCCACGGCCTGTTTGCTGTCGCATGAAAATGAATTCATCACTTCGATGCTTTTTTTGGCATCGGTCACGGCTTTGTCCGTAAAATCCTTAAAGCGCTCCGTGGTCAGCAGCATGGCGTAGATGTGATCGGAGATGACCATACATGTGGCGGTCTCATCGGTAAAATGCTCGTTGAAGGTGTAGCCCACTTTGGTAAAAAATTCAACCGATCGCTGCAGATCGGCCACCGCAAAATTGATAAATACCTTGGTTTCCATACATTTTTTTGTTGTTGATTGACAAAGGTAACGCCAAACCAACCTTCGGCCTGTATGCAAAAACGACGTAACAACGGGTTGATTGCGACAATCTGATTCACTACATTTGTGGTAAACCGCTAATAGTCAAATCGTCATGAAACACATTTCTATATTGGTGCCCTTGGGTCATGCAAGCCTTCCCAACATCGACGGAACACACCAAATGCTCAACGACGTCAACGCCTTTGCCGCACGCACCGGCAAACCCAGGTTATTCGACATCCAGCTCGTGGGAATTTCCCCGCAAATAATTCAGCGCAACGGCCGTTTTACGATCCAACCGGATTGCACGATCGACGAGGTGCCTCAAACAGACCTTATCATTATTCCGGCCATCCACGGCGATCTGCAGCAAGCCATCGATCACAATGCCGCGTTCTTGCCCTGGATTGTGCGGCAGTACCGCGGCGGGGCAGAAATTGCGAGCCTGTGCATTGGGGCGTTCCTGCTTGCCGCTACAGGATTGCTTTCCGGCAGGCAATGCGCCACGCACTGGGCCGAGGCACACAAATTGGCCCAGATGTTTCCCGATGTACACGTTGTAGACGACAAGATCATGACGCACGAAGACCGCATTTACACCAGTGGCGGTGCGTATTCATTCCTGAACCTGCTGATTTATCTCATTGAACGGTACGCCGGGCGCGAGCTTGCCATTGTGATGTCCAAGGTGTACATGATCGACATTGACCGCTGCTCGCAATCGCCGTTCATTATGTTTCAGGGCCAGAAAGACCACCAGGACGACGCCGTTCGCAAGGCGCAGCAGTACATTGAAGAGAAATTTGACGACAGGATCACCGTCGAGCAATTGGCAGACAAATTTGCAGTGGGCCGTCGCACGTTGGAGCGTCGGTTCAAAAAAGCGACCGGAAACACCGTCGTAGCGTACATGCAGCGCGTTAAAATCGAGGCGGCCAAGCGCAGTTTCGAGACCAGTGGCAAAAATATCTCAGAGGTCATGTTCGACGTAGGTTATACAGATACCAAGGCATTCCGCGACGTGTTCCGCAAAATAACGGGCCTCACGCCGGTGGAATACCGCAACAAATACAACCGGGACGTCGTGGCTGCCTGAGGCGAATAGCCATTTGGGCGTGCCCCTGCGGGTCGCGTCTTACGCTCTATCTTTGCTTGCATGCCGCGCAAAGGATGCCGCTGCACCCGCTCACGCAACGTGACGGAAGCACTTCCCTTTTAAAAAAACCTGGTGTGTTCAAGCATATGCTACCAGTTCCAGGATGGAATGCGCGCGGTGTAATTCACGTGGTTCAGTGCAAACTTACCACTTTGCTGATGCGCCATGCGTCTTTGTCCTGGCGCCAAAAGATGATGAATCTGGATTCACGTGGCGTGGCCGCGGGCGCTTCTTTGTTCTTGAAATAATGCACACCCATTTCAATTGCGCCTCAACCGTTGATCGGGTATACCTCAAGGCTGTCTGGTTTAAGATGGCGCGTGACTTTGCCGCAAATATGCTTTGCCGTGCCGTCGACAACCTCTTTTTTGGACTGCGTGAGCCCGCCGCGGTCGTGGTAAAATTCAAGATCATCGGCGTAAAAGTTTGCATAGACTTCTAACTGCGTTTCACATCGGTTATAAGCGTCAAAGAAAATACTATCGAGCTGCGCGATGCGATTGTGCAGGACTGCATCGGCGGGAATATATTGCGCCTGGGCCAAGCTGCCCATCATGGCCGGGCCAAGCGCTTTGAGGTATCGGAAACAGGTCATAAATTGCGGGATTTTAACGTTGGCGAGCATCAGGTGGGAACATTCGCAGACGGAAAAATTTAACAAAAACGGCAGATTTTCTATAATGCTGCTGACAAAATTATCAGTAGGGATATACTTCCAATGCCCCCTTCCCATGTCGCGAAGCTAGTCTTTTTTCCATTCTTCCGCGGCAGAAAATCTGTAAATCCGCAAAAAAAAAACCTGCCGGATTTCCCCGACAGGTTCTCTATTTAAAACAAATAACTTATTTGATCAGCTCAAAACTGCGCTTGACAAAGGCCGTAAGTTCTTCACCTTTGAGCAGGTTTTGCGACAATCTGGCCAAATCGAGTGCTTGCTTGACCAGGTGTTCCTGATGCGTTTTGTCGTCGGTATTCAAAATGCTTGTGGCCAGCTCAGAATTCGTATTGACCACCAGGTTGTACATTTCCGGGAAATTGCCCATACCAAACATGCCGCCACCACCGGTTTGGCTCATCTCTTTCATACGACGCATAAATTCCGGCTGCGTGATCAAAAACGGCGCGGCATTCGAATCGAGCGGCTCGAGCTGGACGGTGTACGTGGTTTTCGGAACGATTTCCTCTACCACGGTTTTAAGGCTTGTTTGTTGCTCTTCAGACAATTTCGAAACCGCATTTTCGTCTTTTTTGATCAAATTATCAATATGGTCCGAATCGACGCGCACAAACGACAAATCGCTGTTGTCGCCCTCGAGTTTCTGGATCACGTGGGAAACGATCGGCGAATCGAGCAGCAACACTTCGTATCCTTTGGCTTTGGCCGCGTCGATATAAGCGTGTTGCGCGTCTTTGTTGCCGGCATACAACACCACAATTTTCCCGTCTTTGTCCGTTTGGTGGTCTTTGATTTTATCTTTGAGCTCGTCAAGTGTAAAATACTGGTCATCGACGCTCGGGTACAAAAAGAATGTGCCGGCCTTTTCGTAAAATTTAGGTTCGGACAACACGCCGTATTCCAGCACGATTTTGATGTCGTTCCATTTTTTCTCAAAGTCCTCGCGGTTGTCGGTGAACAACGACTTGAGTTTATCGGCTACCTTACGCGTAATGTAATTCGAGATTTTCTTGACGTTTCCGTCTGCCTGGAGGTACGAACGCGACACATTGAGCGGAATATCGGGCGAATCGATCACGCCTTTGAGCATGGTCAGGAATTCCGGAACGATACCTTCCACATTATCGGTAACAAAAACCTGATTTTGGTACAATTGGATTTTGTCCTTTTGGATCTGCATGTCCGATCCAAGTCTCGGGAAATACAAAATTCCGGTCAGGTTAAACGGGTGATCAACGTTCAGATGAATATTGAACAGCGGCTCTTCGAACTGCATCGGATACAATTCGCGGTAGAACGACTGGTAATCCTCAGCGGACAGTTCGGACGGTTGCTTGGTCCAGGCCGGGTTCGGATTGTTGACAATGTTGTCTACGTCTTCAAACTCGGTTTTGTAATCTTCGGGAGCATCGTCCGGCTTTGGCAGCGCCTGTTTTTTGGTGCCGAACTTGATTGGGATCGGCATAAATTTGTTGTACTTGTTCAGCAATGCGCCAATACGCGACTCTTCGAGGAATTCGAGGGAATCCTCAGCGATGTGCAGCACAATTTCAGTTCCACGCGTGGTTTTGTCCGACGGCTCGAGCGTAAATTCAGGACTTCCGTCACACGTCCAGTGCGCCGCGGGTTCGTCTTTGTAAGATTTGGTGATGATTTCGACCTTGTCGGCCACCATGAACGCCGAGTAGAATCCGAGGCCAAAATGTCCGATGATGCCGGTATCTTTAGCCGAATCTTTGTATTTGTCAAGAAATTCCTCCGCGCCGGAAAACGCGACCTGGTTGATGTATTTCTCGACTTCGTCTGCCGTCATGCCGATCCCCTGATCGATGATGTGCAGTTTTTTGCCGTCTTTGTCGATTTTTACCTCGATCACCGGACTGCCGTATTCGGTTTTTGCCTCACCGATAGATGTCAGGTGTTTGAGTTTCAACGTGGCATCTGTGGCGTTGGAAACCAGCTCACGCAAAAAGATTTCGTGGTCGCTGTATAAGAATTTTTTGATTAAGGGAAAGATGTTTTCTACCGAAACATTGATTTTTCCTGTTGTCATATCTGAAATTTTTAAGTTGTCGGGGTCGCCGGTTTCAAATACGATACCAAGCCAAAAAAGGTGACAAAATGTCGTATGTTAATTTTAATAGTAATTTAGCAAATTTTGGAACTGCTAAAATTTTAACAAATGTATCTTTGCGTATAACCTAAACTTTCTATCATGAAAAAAATGCTTGTATTATTTGCGTTGGCAGTCGCAATTGCCGGATGCAAGTCCACCTCGGCGACCAATACGAAGGTCGACAATAAATCCCATACTGCCATCAAGGGAAATTGGACGATCACTTCTGTGACGTATCCCGGCTCTGATTACATCAAAGTTACCTCTTTTGGCCTGGCCGATTCCAAATGTTTCGAAGGCAGTACCTGGAAATTCGTGTCCAACAACGATACGGGCAACATGACGCTCAACGCCGCGGATTGCCCTCAATTTACCTCGCCGATCAAATGGTTCGTCAATAAAGACGGGCAATTTGTGCTCAAAGTGCTCAACGCAGGCGAGAAGGCTAAAAAAGTACGCGACGGGTATGTGGTTCGCGTGGCCAACCAAACAACAGAATCGTTCCAGCTCGTAGACAACATCAACGTAGGCGGCAAGCAAACAGATGTGGTATACCAATTCCAAAAAACAAACTAACCCGAATGATCATGAAAAAATTAGCAATCTTCGCATTGGCGGCCGTCATTGTATCGGGCGCCACCCTGAGTTGTGAATCAGTAAAGAATACCAATAAGGCGCAGCGCGGCGCGGCCATCGGGGCTGTGGGCGGTGCGGTGATCGGTGGCGTGCTCGGCAATAATGTCGGCAAGGGCGGAAACGGTGCGCTCGGCGCGGTGCTCGGAGGCGTCGTTGGCGGTGTGGCCGGTGGCGTGATCGGAAATAAGATGGACAAGCAGGCGCGTGAAATCGACCAGGCGCTTCCGGGTGCCGATGTGGTTCGCGTAGGCGAGGGTATCAAGCTCACGCTGGGCGAAAATGCGGTCCGGTTCGATACAAACAAATCTACACTGACCCCGACAGCAAAAGCCAATCTCGACAAACTCGTCAAGGTATTCAACGATTATCCCGATACCGATATTGTCATTTACGGCTATACGGACAACACCGGAACGCCGGAATACAACCTTAAATTATCAGGCGAACGCGCTGCATCGGTCAAAAATTACCTTTCCGGTAAAGGGCTTAAAACCGCGCGTTTCCAAACGACAGGTATGGGAATCGCCGATCCGATCGCAACAAATGAAACGCCGGACGGCCGCAGCCAGAACCGACGCGTTGAATTTGCGATCACGGCCAATGAAAAAATGGTTCAGGATGCACAAAACCAAGCTGGAAATTAAAACCCGCGACCTTACAAAGCCACCTTCGGGTGGTTTTTTTTTGCCCTGAATGCCCGGTTTTAGTCTTTAGTGAACTGCGGTTGCGCTTTGACCGGCTGTGGCGAAGGGCGATTTTGTTCTTTTGAAACTTCGGTTTCATTTTTCACGCGGTCCGGATTTGATTTGTAGCGCGCAAATATACTTTTGGATTTGGGTTGCCGATACAATTCGGGTTGAAGGTAAAGTCCTTTGTCGTGCACTTTTTTGGCGACCTCTACCGCGCGTTTGTCAGGATTTTGCTGCAGGTACGGATCGTTCCGCTCGCCAAAGACCTGCCATGAAATTTTCTGGTTCGGATGGCCACCAGCTACCTTAAACTGATTGCCGGCGATTTCTTGTTTAATGTACACATTGGCCGGCGCGCCAATCGCGGTAAGCTGGTACGAATAATTGGCATTGACCGACGAAAAATAAG
>JAEWLN010000138.1 GCA_023457535.1 Bacteroidota bacterium | reverse complement strand
CCCCTATGCAATCCGGATGAATTATCTGTATAGAAAATCTGCCGTTTTTGTTAAATTTTATCTCATAAAAAAAGCGGGCCATCGGGACCCGCCTTTTACATTCCATTGTGTTATTCGTATTTTAAATACTTGAGCACGTCCATCCGCGTGGCCTGGTAGGCGCGAGACACCACGATGATGATCGTCAGCGCACACAAAACGATGAACCCAAGCAAAAATGGTGCGACCGAAATAGCAATCCGATACGCAAAATCCTCTAACCACATTTGCAAAACATACCACGTGATGGGTAGCGCAACGACAAATCCGACGGCGCAAAACACCAGATATTGACGCGAGAGTTCCTTGAGCAACGATGAGGTTTCTGCGCCCAACGTCTTTCTGATCGCGATTTCCTTCATGCGGCGTTCGATCGAATATGAGGCCAGGGCGAACAACCCGAACAGCGCAATCAGGATCACCACGATGTTGAGCAGCGAAAACAAGTTCTTTTGCTTGACGAATTGCTCATAGGTACGCGCAAATTTCTTATCGACAAATTGGTAGCTGAACGGATACTCGGCATCCACTTTTTGCGTCCAGAATCGTTCAATGGCGGCCAATGTTTGCGCCATATCGCCTGGGTTTACCTTGATAAAAATGTGGTCCATGTTGCCTTCCATCCACCGGATGGTCTTGTAGTGGAAAAACACCATGGGCGGAATTTCTTCCTGCGGGCTGTCGAGGTGAAAATTGTCGACTACCCCAACAATCCTGAGCTTAGCGGTATTCCATTCGAGCTCCTTTCCTATCGGATCAGTCTCGCCCATGAGCTTTTGCGTGGCGCGGTTGATCAGCACCGATGTGGTCGTGTCCGACGCGATCCTGGCGTCGAGCCCGCGCCCCTCGAGGATTTTTATTTTCATCAGATCGAGCAGTTTGTAATCCATCGCGATGTTTTTGCCCTGGATATTCGATCCGCCTTTGTAAGCAAATCCCGATGACGAATTCGAGCCTGTCCCAAACCCGAACGCGCCCGCAGAAACGCCTTCCACACCGCGGATTTTTTCAAGTTCCTGCTTGATGGTCGTATATCGGGCAAAATTTTCCTCGCCCTGTTTGTACCGGAAATGCAGATCGATGACCTGGCTGCCTTCAAAGCCAAGTTTTTTGTGGCTCAGGAATTCCACCTGACGGTACACGATATAAGATCCGATGATAAAAAACGATGCAATCGAAAACTGCAGGATCAACATTCCGTTGCGCAGCCATACGCCGCTTTTGCTGCGCCCAAAATTGCCTTTCAGCACTTTGAGCGATTCGAAGTTGGCCACGTAAACAGCCGGGAAAATACCCGCCACAATGATGACCACCGCAAAAATGCACACCAGTTGCCCGTAAAATTGCCCCCCGATCATGACCAGCGATTTGTTCAGGAATTCGTTGTAATACGGCAGCGAAAGTTCGACTATGGCAAGGGCCAGCAGCACGGCAAAAAGTGTGATGAGCGTGGTTTCGAACAAAAATTGCCAAACGATATTGGATTTGGAGGCCCCGATGATCTTGCGCACACCGACTTCTTTGGCGCGTTTGATCGCATTGGCCGTAGCCAGATTGACATAATTGACGATCGACAGCACCAGGATCAGCACCGATAATCCGGCCATGATCACCAAAAACTGATACGCGCCAAGGCCTTCCGGATACGCACTGACCGACGATTGCAAACGCGCCGTAGACAGCGGTTCCAGCTTGATTTTGAGCGACCCGTGCTTTTTGACGAACGCTTCAGGGGTAATACCTTCTTCCTTGGCCCATTGCTTAATGCGGTTTTCGAAGAAAAGATTCTCAATCTTCTTTTCCACAGCCGCCGCCTGAGTCGGATCTTTAAGCTTGATGACCAATCCAAAATTGAAGTTGCCCCATTGGTCTTTGTTGTCCTCGAGCCGTTTTTCCATCAGGTTGGTGACCGCCTCAGGATCGATCGAAGATTTGCCCGGGACACGGTACACGCCTTTGACCGTAAGCGGCTTTCCAAGGTATTGCACTTGCTGATTGAGCGGATCGGCATCGCCAAATACGCGTTGGGCCGTTTTTTCAGACAGCGCGATGCACGTCGGGTCCGTCAGCGCCGTACGCGCATCTCCGCGTATGAACTCAAACGGAAAATGGGAGAAAAATGTCGTTTGCGCATCGAACACTTTGTCTATAAGTTCGCGCTTGCCGCGATAGGTGATGTTTTCCCGGTAATAATTGTTCTGGAAATAGCAGACACTTTCGACCTCGGGCATCGTTTTATTGAGATAAGGCCCCAGCGGCGCCACATTATGCGCCCAGACAAGCCCGTTGCCCAAATCGTTGGTCACCTGGAACACGCGCTCTTTGTGCGGATTCCAGGCGTTGTAGGAATGTTCCTCATTCCAATACAGGATCGCGAAAATCACGCCGCCAATCCCAATGGCCAGCCCGAGCACGTTGAGCGCTGAAAACAGCAAACTCTGGCGCAGCTGGAAGATGAATATTTTAAGCCAATTGAGTATCATGATGGTGGTTTTAAAGGATGGGTTTGTTTGGGTGTGCCTGTTGATGCACTTCTTTTTTGACCGGATCGCATTTGGATTTGGCCCCGGTATCGAGCAATTGCCCGAACATGGCGCCTGCAGCGGCGGTTAATGTAACAATGACTTTGACCATCACGCTAGTTTTTGGCGTCCATAAAAACGTCCACATTGCGCTGGTTTTTCTTCTCAGAAAATACCACGCCGTCTTTCATGTGAATCGTGCGCTGTGAGAACGACGCATCGTAATCCGAGTGCGTGACCATCAATATTGTCGCTCCTTTGGCGTGGAGATCGGTCAGCAATTCCATGACTTCGTTGCCGTTCTTGGAATCGAGGTTTCCGGTGGGCTCATCGGCCAGGATGATTTTTGGATCGGTCACCAGCGCGCGCGCCACGGCCACTCTTTGTTGCTGTCCGCCCGAGAGCTGCTGCGGAAAATGCTTCAGCCGGTGCGAAATTCCGAGCTTTTCCGCAATGGCCTCGACTTTTGCCCGGCGCTCGGACGATTTGACGTTGTTGTAGATCAGCGGCAGCTCGATGTTGTCATACACAGACAGTTCGTCGATCAGGTTGAAATTCTGGAAAATAAATCCGATGTTCGACTTGCGCACCGCCGCGCGTTCCTGTTCTTTAAGCCCGATCATTTCGCGGCCGATCAATTGGTAACTGCCGCCCGATGCGCTGTCGAGCAACCCGACAATGTTGAGCAGCGTCGATTTACCGCAGCCCGATGGCCCCATGATCGACAAAAAGTCGCCCTGATTGATTTGCACATTGATGCCGTTGAGCGCCGCGGTTTCGACCTCTTCGGTCCGGAAAATTTTGGTAAGGTTGGAAATGTTGATCATATTTTGCTTTTTGATGATGATTAATTCAGTGCGGTCCATTGGCATTGGTACGACCCGGTGGCGTTCCCGCCAATGAAACGCACCTTGTATTGTTCGTAGACGTCGAGCGTAACGGTGGCGTAAATGGTCTGGTCTTTCTGGAACGTTTTCTCAAACACGACCTCGCCCAGGCTGCTTTCGACAATCATGCACAATTGGCCGCTGGTTACTTGTACGTTCGATTCGAGCAGCACATCGGTTTGCTTGTCGTATGCCATCAGCCAAACAAAGGTCTCGCCGTCAAAATTAGTATAGTTTGCCTTCGTACCCGATTGCGAAGTCGCATTGTTCCAGCGCTGGCTTGAAGTGCCTTTGACAAAGTGGGTTCCGGAACTGGTGATGTTGCCGCGAAAATCGCGCTCACCGCCTATGGAAAAGGCCTGGAGTGCCCATGTCATGCAAAGGGCGGTAAAAAACATTTTGACCTGGCCCGATGTGAACGTAGCGGCCAATGTCTGGATGGGTGTTTTCATTTTAAATTGATTTAAGATTGATGATTGAAATTTGATTGATTTTGATTGATTTTGATTGATGATTGAAACGCTGATGTTTTTGATTGGATTGAAACTATTGCAACTGTAATACTTCGATGTCTTTGAAATCGGCGTACGAGGACGTGATGACTTGATCCCCTGCCTTGAGGCCGCCCAGGATTTCATAATAATCCGGGTTGTCGCGCCCGATGCGGATGGGTTGCCGCACCGCCTTATCGCCATTGACCACAAAAATCCACTTGCCGGCCGTATCGGTATAAAAGGGTCCTTTGCGCACCACAACTACTTTTTGCTTTTCTGATAGCGTGAGCCTGACGCCAAAGCTGAGGCCCATTTGCAATGCCAGGTCAGTTTGGGCAAAAGCGAGTTCGAGCTGAAAACGGCCGCTTTTGACTTCAGACAGCACTTTGATCACAGTCACCTCGAGCATTTGCCCTTTGTAGTCGACCTGTCCTTTTTGTCCGACGGCCACTTTTTCCAGATAAAACTCGTCTATATCGGCCACGAGCTTATAGCCTTGCATCACGTCGATCTTGCCGATGCTTTCGCCTGACTGGTACGTTTTGCCCAAAATCGGTTCGAACGACGTCAGGTTGCCCGATGCCGGCGCGGTGATCAGAAAATTCTTTTTGTTGTTGCGCAAAATCCCGAGGCTTTTTTCCATCGTCGCGATCGATCGGTTGATCTGGGCGATCTGGATTTTGTTCGATTGTTTTTCCTTTTGGATGCTGTTTTGAATGTTGTTGCGGCGCTCGGCCTGAAACCTTAGATTTTCCTGCATCGCATTCCATTCGTTTTTTGAGATCACGTCCTTTTCAAACAGCTTTTTGTTCATGTCGTGGATGCGTCTGGCGTCGTTGTAATCGTGTTCGATCGCAAGCAGATCCTGCGTGAGCTGCAATTCCTGGTTGCGAATGTTGAGCTTGCCGACGTTCAGATTGTTCATCTGCTCGATGATGGCCGTTTCCTGCGTCATGTAGTTGAGTTCCGAGTTTGGGTTGTACATTTTGGCAAGCGCCTGGCCTTTCTCGACACGTGTTCCGTTCTCGGCAAAAATCTCCTGCACCGATCCGCCTTCAACAATATTGACGAGCATTGCATTCAAAGGTTCGACACGCGCCTGGAACACCATAAAATCCTCGAAATACTCGCTTGAGGCGGTCTTGATGATGAGCTCGCTTTTGTCGACATTGAGCGTTTTCTTTTTCGAGAACGAAAAGTACGCCATCGTCGCAAAGCCCAAAAAACCTACCGCCGCTAGCATGGCGAACTTAAATTTTTTACTTTTACTTTTAATTGCGGTATCCATCGGTTATTTTGATTTTCGACAGTGCATTTAGCAATAGCGTGCCAGAAAAAAACAATTTCACAAAAACTTGTTTATCAAGGTTTTAAAAATATTTATCCGATAACGGGGTGTCCGATATTGAACAGTTGTTGTCCGCATACGGACAGGTGAACACATGAGAAAAAAACAAGCGTGCATTGCGGTGGTCGACGATCAGGAAGAAATTCTGTTTTCGGCCAGACTCGCACTCAAAAAACATTATGAAACCATCCTGACCACGAACAATCCCAAGGCGCTCTATCAGTTCCTGGCCGATCATACCCTGGATGTGGTCCTGCTCGACATGAATTACCGCATCGGGTTTGAAGACGGTCGCGAAGGCATCCACTGGCTTAAGGAAATTACGGCCCATTCGCCGCATACGTGCGTGATCCTGATGACCGCATTCGGCAAGATCGAAACGGCTGTGGAAGGCATTAAAGTGGGCGCGTTCGACTATGTGCTCAAGCCGTGGGAAAACGAAAAACTGCTCCAAACGGTAGACAATGCGCTGGCCGAAAGTCGTCGGCGACAAAAAAAACAAATCGGTTTCAGTTCACCCAAAGCGTATTTCATCGGACAATCGGCTGCAATCAGGCAAGCCTACAACATGGCCGAAAAAGTCGCCAGGACCGATGCAAACGTGCTGCTGCTGGGCGAAAACGGCACCGGAAAATACGTTTTTGCGTCGCACATCCACGAACATTCGACGCGAAAAGACAAACCTTTTGTGCATGTCGATTTGGGCAGTTTAAGCGAGAATCTGTTCGAAAGTGAACTCTTTGGCTATGCGCGCGGCGCGTTCACCGATGCCAAAGCCGATACGCCGGGACGATTTGAAACGGCTTCGGGCGGAACGATTTTCCTGGACGAGATCGGCAATATTCCGTTGCATTTGCAATCCAAATTATTGTCCGTATTGCAAACCAAAACCGTGACGCGCCTTGGGGAAAGCAAACCGCGCCCGCTCGATGTGCGCATCATTACCGCCACCAATATCGACATTGCGGGCCAGGTCAAAAAGAAACACTTTCGCGAGGATTTGTTTTACCGCATCAACACGATGGAAATCACGATCCCGCCGCTGCGCGAACGAAAAGGCGACATTCTGGCGATGGCCGAATTCCTGCTCAAACAAACGGGCGAGAAGTACAACAATCACGCGCTAAGGTTCGATGCGCACAATCTTGAATGGCTCGAGCGGTATCCGTGGCCGGGCAACATCCGCGAGATGGAGAATAAGATCGAGCGCGCGGTGATCCTGTCCGACGGAAACCAGATCGCTGTATCGCAACTCGATATTTTTGACTACCACCCGCAGCCCGCACAAGAAGAGAGCCCGTTGTCAGACCTTGAGAAATCGGCGATTGAAAAAGCATTGGCCAAACATTCGGGGAATATCTCAAAAACGGCCGATGAGCTCGGACTTTCGCGCGCAGCCTTGTACCGCCGGATGGAAAAATACGATTTGAAATAACGGCGGTATGAAATTCCACAACGCTTTGTTCCTTAGGATCTTCTGGTTGCTGTTGCTGATTGCAACCGGCATTATCCTCATGCTGCAATCCTACCCGTACAGTGCGGTTTTTTCGCTGGTGATCGTGGGTGTTTTTTGCGCCGAATTGTATTTTTTTACGCGCAACCGGCTGCTGTTCTACGACAAGACGATATTATCGATCCTGCACAACGACTTTACCTCGCGTTTTCCCGAGAACCTTAAAAAAGGAAATTACGCCAATTTGTATCAACTCTATGAGACGCTCAGGCAAAAGCAGTTCGAACAAATCTCGCGCGAACAGGTCTACACCTCGATTCTCGACAATGTGGACACGGCCGTCGTGATTTTGAAAAAAGACGGCAATCATTGGGTTATCTTTTTGATGAACGACTATTTCTCGAAATTGTTTGGCGTGCCCAAATTCCGGCATTGGCAGCACTTGCGCGAGAAATTACCGTCGTTTTGCCGTGAGATCGAGGCCGCGCATTTTGACGAAATGAAAACATCGGTAGAAATCCGGATCGATGAAAAAGAACTGCAGACATTTTCGATCCAAACGTCCAAAACGCAATCGTTCGGACAGGATTATTATGTGATCCTGCTCGATTCGATCCAAAAAGTGATCGAGAAAAAAGAGAAAATGGCGTGGATCAATCTGATGAAGATCATTTCGCACGAGCTCATGAACACGCTGACGCCGATACGGTCGCTTTCGCAAAGCATACAAGACATCGTGCAACAGGATTCCCTTGACGCCGATGATCTTTTGGATGTGCGGCAAGGGCTTTCGACGATTGTCAACCGATCGGACCACCTGCAGTTTTTTGTCGAAAATTACCGCAAGCTCACGATGCTGCCCACGCCGGACAAACATCCGGAAAACCTCAACGAACTGATTGCCGGGTGTGTGCGCGTCATGCTGCCGATGCTCGCACAGGAAGGCATCGAAATCAGCAATACGGTAGCGGTGCCGCGCGCGGTGTCCGTGGATAAAAAACAGTTCGAGCAGGTCATTATCAATTTGCTCACCAACAGCATCCATGCTTTAAAAGACAAAGCCGAACGCAGGATCTTCGTGACATCGGCCATGGAAAACAACCGCATATTCCTGACGATCTCTGACAATGGAAAAGGCATCGAAAAGCAGATACAGGACAAGATTTTTTTGCCTTTTTTCACTACCAGAAAGGACGGCGCGGGCATCGGACTTACGCTTTCGAAAAATATCATCGAGGCGCATGGCGGGTACCTGAGTTATGTACCGGACAATGGACGCACTGAATTTGTGATCAGTTTGTTGGGTTGACCCGCTCGGGCGACCAGAATACTTTTTCAAAATCCGCGACCTGATTGTTCTTTACCCGGACGCCTTCGCTCTCGAGCAATTGCTGCATGAGGTTGGTTCCGTCAAAGTGCTGTTTTCCGGTCAGCATTCCCACCCGATTCACGACGCGGTGTGCCGGCACATCTTCCCTACCCCCGGCGGCATTCATCGCCCATCCTACCATTCGTGCAGACTGCGCGCTGCCCAAAACCTTCGCGATCGCACCGTAGGATGTGACCCTGCCGTACGGAATTTGCCGCGCGATCTGGTAGACGCGCTCGAAGAAATTGTCGTTATCGGGGTTTTTAAGCTTAGCCAAAATAATATTCGAGTATGTTGGCCAATGTGAGGACGCAAACCAGTCCTGTTACGGATCCGATGATGTAATTCATATTGGTCAGGATGAATTTTGTACGCGATTCCATCTTTTTAAAAAACGCGATGTAGCAATAAAATGCAAAATACGCCCCGAGTCCGGCGCCCAGCACAAAGATGTAGATAAACATTTTATCGAACGAAAAAAGTTGGTAGGAGGCCAGCATCAGGCTGATGAACACATAAAACGGAATCGGGAAAAAATTAAACGCCGAAAGCAGCATGCCCAGAAAAAAACGGCTTTTTTTGCTGTGGAGTTTGATCTCTTTTTTATCCGGTTTGGATTTGCGGCCGGCGACGAAAAAATAAATGGTGAGCGCGCCAAAAATCGCAAGCCCTACTTCGCGCAACATGATCAGGATTTCGGGATGACGGTCCAGAAATCGGGCGAACAATACCGCCACAAGCGCCTGGACCATTACGATTACCGATGCGCCTGCTGAAAATATCAGCGCGGGGGTCCTTCCTTCTTTTAATCCAACTTTGGCCGCCGTCATGTTAATGAGCCCGGGCGGTGTGATTCCAACCGAGGAGGCCAGAAACCCCAGGAACAGCGGCAGCGCAAGGTTCATGTCATTTTATTTTAAACCGAATATACGTAATTGCTTTGTTAATTTCCAAATACATCTGCTCGTAATGCGTCTGGATACCGGTGACTTCCGGCGGCGCACCTTCGTTGCGGTAGACATTGTGGTTGGCGTAGAGTACTTCGTGACCCTGTCCGTGCAAAAGGCCGAGCGTGTAGCCGTGCATGAATTCGCTGTCGGTTTTCAGATGCATCAGACCGTCGGGTTTGAGGATTTTCTTGTATCGCTGTAAGAACTCGGTGTTAGTCATGCGATGCTTGGTGCGTTTGTATTTGATTTGCGGATCGGGGAATGTGATCCAGATCTCGTCGACTTCCCCTTCTGCAAACAAATGGTCGATGAGTTCGATCTGCGATCGCAAAAACGCCGCATTGGCAATCTGGCCGTGCTCGGCTGTTTTGGCTCCGCGCCAGAAACGCGCGCCTTTGATGTCGATTCCGATGAAGTTCTTATCGGGAAATTTTTGCGCCAATGCCACCGTATATTCGCCTTTGCCGCATCCGAGCTCGAGCACCAGCGGATGGTCGTTGTGGAAAAAATCCTGGTTCCACTTGCCTTTATAGGCGAAATTGCCGGACATGACCTCATCGCGCGTAGGCTGGATCACATTGGTAAAAGTTTCGTTTTCCTTAAATCTTTTTAGCTTATTTTTACTCCCCACGATAATTTAATGTTTTGGCAAAATTAGCGAAATATCCCGCACGCCGTTTGTTTTTACCTTGCGATAATTTTCAGCACCGATGACTCCGCCGCACCCTAACATTCTCGTTGCCCCGCTCAATTGGGGTCTTGGCCATGCCACGCGTTGCATTCCGATCGTGCATGCGTTGGCGCAATCGGGCTTTAATCCGATATTGGCCTCTGACGGGAACGCCCTTGAGCTCTTGCGCAAGGAATTCCCGCATCTGCAGACGTTGGAACTCCCATCCTACCATATCGAATACGCCAAAAACGGCGCCGATTTTAAGTGGAAAATGCTGGCCAACGTTCCTCATATCATCGATGCGATGCTGGCTGAAAAGCGGCTTGTCAAACAATGGGTCAAAGACTATGACCTGAGCGGGATCATATCGGACAACCGGCTTGGAGTGCGCAGTAAGAAAATACCGTCCGTATTCCTCACGCACCAACTCAATGTAATGACCGGAAACACAACTTGGCTTTCGAGCAAAATGCACCGGTACATCATCAATCAATATGTGGAGTGTTGGGTTCCTGATTTTGCAAAAAAACCTAATTTGTCAGGTAAATTGGGGCATGTTAAAAAACCGGACGACAAAATCAGGTACATCGGGCCGTTAAGCCGTTTGCGTAAATTGCAGGTTCCCAAAAAATTCGACCTGATGGTTCTGCTCTCCGGGCCCGAACCGCAACGCGGCATGCTTGAGGGTGTGCTGCGCGACCAATTGCAGGACTTTGACGGCGAGGTGGTTTTCATTAGTGGCAAAGTCGACCCCAAACAAAAAAAGGAGGTTATCGGCAGGATGACGCACTACAATTTTATGGCTACTGACCAGTTGGAGTTGGCCATGAACGCATCGGAAAAAATATTGTGCCGCCCGGGCTATACAACGGTTATGGATTTGGCAAAACTCGGAAAAAAGGCATTTTTCATTCCCACGCCGGGTCAGTACGAGCAGGAATATCTGGCCAGGAAATTAAAACGCGACGGTTTTGCGCCTTATGCGACGCAGGCGGATTTTCAGTTGGAACAATTAGCTGAAACCGATTCATTTGGCGGGATACCTCAAATGGCGACGGATGTGCATTGGAAACAGCTTTTTAGTTTGTTTGAAGATGGGTTTGGGAATTAGTGGGCAATGTTGCATATTTTCCGTACTCAGGGTATTGAAAAATTTTGTATTTTCTAAACTGTAGGGAAGGGGGCGTAGGGTTTATCCCCTAACTGATTCCGGGGATACCTCATGATAGAAAATCTGTACTTTTTGTTAAAGTTCACCTCCCCTCTATCATTTACCAAATTGTAGCGATCAAGGCAATATTGCAGATTTTCTGTAATCAGGGTATTGAAAAATTTTGTATTTTCTAACCTGTAGGGAAGGGGGCGTAGGGTTTACCCCCTAACTAATCCCGGCGATATTCACGATAGAAAATCTGTACTTTTTGTTAAAGTTTTTCACATCCTTGTTTGACGTTCCGTGCGGGCGAATCATCACGCCCTTTCCAGCGTAAACGAAAATTCAGAGCCCACTGCAAACTGGCTTTCCACATAGATTTTCTCGCCATGCGCCTCAATGATATGCTTAACAATCGCCAAACCAAGTCCGGATCCACCCGCATCGCGGGAGCCGCTTTGGTCCACCCGGTAAAAACGCTCGAACAGCCGCGGAATATGTTGCTTTTCAATCCCTACCCCATTGTCTTCGATACGTACAATAATTTTATGATCCGTGAGATTCTCAACGCTTACCTCAGTCGAGCCTTTATCTTTGCCATATTTGATCGAGTTCATGACCAGGTTGATCACCACTTGTTCGATCTTCTCCGCATCGGCTTTTACAATGATCGGCTTGTTGTAACGCATGTCGAACAATAGCAGAATGTCTTTTTTGGCCGCTTCGATCTCGAGCAGATCAAACACCTCCTGAATCAATTTGATGATGTCGAATTCAGCCATTTCGAGATGCAGATCGCCCACTTCCAGTTTGGAAATCATGTCAAGCCCCTGCACGATGTGAATCAGCCGCTCTACTCCTTTCTCAGCGCGTTCAAGGTATTTCTTGCGCACTGATTTGTCGCTCATCGCCCCATCAAGTAAAGTCGACAAATAACCTTGAATCGTGAACAGCGGGGTTTTTAATTCGTGCGACACATTGCCCAGGAATTCGCGCCGGTATTCTTCGCGAACCTTGAGCATTTCTATTTCCACTTTTTTATCCGATGCGAATTTTTTAACCTCGTCCATCAGTGTAGCCATATCTGTTGTGACGGGCTGGGTCCGGAACGTTGAGGATTCGAGCAGCGACACATCGTCGTAAATCTTTTTGACCCGACGATAAATAAAATGCTCCACCCGATATTGGATCACAAAAAACGAAAATGCAGCCACTCCCAGCGCGAAATAAGCGATGAAATCCCACGAAAACGTCAGGAAAACACCTAGCAACAAAGCCGCAAAACCCGTCGAAAACAGCGTGATGTACAACGACGACTTAACGGCAAAGCGGTATGTTTTCTTGAATTTGATCTGCATTAAACTTCAAACTTATAACCCACGCCTTTAATGGTCTTGAAATAATCATCACCGATTTTTTCGCGCAACTTCCTGATGTGCACATCAATCGTCCGTCCGCCCACAATGACTTCGTTTCCCCACACTTTATCAAGGATTTCATCGCGTTTAAACACCTTTCCCGGCTTGGACGCGAGCAGGTAGAACAATTCGAACTCTTTTCTGGGCAAGACAATTTCTGCGTTGTCTTTGAGGATTTTGTATTCTTCCCGGTTGATTTCGATGCCACCCACGTTCAGCGTTTCCGAGCTCCTGCCGTCGTCGTCTTTAAGCCTTCTGAGTAGCGCCTTGACTTTGCTTACGAGCAATTTGGGTTTGATCGGTTTGGTGATGTAATCATCAGCGCCGGCGTCAAAACCTGCCACCTGGGAATAGTCTTCGCTGCGCGCGGTAAGAAAAGTAATAATGACATCTTTGAGCTCCGGTGTTTTACGAATGGTTTCGGTGGCTTCCATTCCGTCCATTTCAGGCATCATGACATCCATGATGATCAGGTGCGGATGCTCTTTTCTGGCCTTGGCAATCGCGTCCTTTCCGTTCTCGGCAGTAAAGATCTGGTAACCTTCCTGGGCGAGATTATAGCCAACGATTTCCAGGATGTCCGGTTCGTCATCGACCAATAGAATCTTGATGTCTTTTTTCTTCATGATAGCGGTATTTGGGTCGTATAATGCGTGATTTGCGCCGTAAATGTAAAGATAAAACAATATACGGATTCACGGGTTAACCGTAATTTAATATGTTAACGTTTTGGTAATAATCCCCGAACCAAAACGTAACGGCGCACTAACACCAACTTTACTTCCCGACTGTTACTTTGTCCAAAAATTTAACACAACCCGAATGAAAATCATCCACCTTTTTATTGCGCTCTTTGTAACGGCGATGGCCATGGCCCAAAAAGGCACCGTTACCGGAACATTAACAGACAAAGACGCCCATAACGCAACACTTCCATTTGCCAACGCCGTCATTAAAGGAACGGGCATCGGCACGACGACGGACGAAAACGGAAAATACTCGCTCGCTATTGACCCGGGCACTTATACCCTGGTGTTTAGTTTCCTCGGATATGAAAATGCCGAGCAGCAATTCACGATCGTCGCAGGGCAAACCACCACGATAAACCAAGCGCTTGGGTCCGGCGCCTATACGCTCAATGATGTTGTCGTTCAGGCCGCGCAGGCCAACCGCGAAAAAGAGACCGCGCTTTTGCTCGACCAGAAAAATGCGGTCACGATCACGCAAAGCATCGGCGCGCAGGAACTCACGCGAAAAGGTGTCAGCGATGCGGCATCGGCGGTGACTAAAGTGACCGGAATCTCACGACGCGAAGGATCGGGCGGGATCTTTGTGCGCGGGCTCGGCGATCGGTACAATTCGACGACTTTCAACGGACTGCCATTACCCTCAAATGAACCGACCAATAAAAATGTCGCGCTCGATATTTTCTCTACAGATGTGATCCAATCCGTTGGCGTGAGCAAAACGTACAATCCGGATATTTACGGAGATATGGGCGGTGCAAATATTAACATCGTCTCCAAAGAACACACCGGCCGCGGCAAACTCAACGTAGAAATAGGAAGTGGGCTCAACAATAATGCGTTCAACAGCGATTTCCGGATCGCAAACGGCATTGAAAAAACAGGATTTTACAACGTGGCCAAACCAACCGATATTTCGTCCTATCCATTCCGCACCAAATGGGTTCCCGATCATGAAAGCCAACCCGTTGACGTCAACTTCGGATTGTCCGGCGGCAACAACTTCAATATTGGCGATCACGGCAAACTGAGTTTGTTTGGAACGGCGTCGTTCGAAAACGGCTACAGCCTCAAAAATGGCTTTCAGCGCGTGTTGGGTGACAAGAACGACAACATCATCCAGGATTTTTACAACGTGAACAAATTCGGATATGAGACCAAAACCACCGCCATGGTCAACCTTGCGTACAAGATCAATCCCAAACACCATCTCAAGGTCAACAGCGTTTTGATCAATTCCTCGAAAAGCGATGTCAACGAGTACGATTTTTTCAACGAAAATGACTCGCCCAGCTTTACCCGCCAAACCATTACCGAACAAAACAAACTGTTTTTGAACCAGCTTTTGGGCAGACACGAACGCTCTGAAAGGCTCGCACTCGATTGGGGCGTATCGTACGGCACAGTGAAATCAGACATGCCGGACCGCATCACCAACACGCTGGTAGAAGGCAGCGGCGGCTATGTCTTCAACACCAATACGGCCACTGAAAACAACCGTTATTTCCAGGGGCTTGAAGAAAACGAGATCGCGGCCAAAGCCGTATTGTCCTATCATTTGTTCAAAACCGGCGACGGCGAATTCAAAGGCAAATTGTCGGCGGGTTATAATGGCCGAGTGAAATCGCGCGATTTTGAAGCTACGCAATACAATTTCAGGATCAGTTCCATTACGCCAACATCGGCCAATACGATCGACGACTTTTTAAATCCGGCCCATCAATCGTCTTCGAACTCGCAGCCCAACACCTTTCGCATCACCACACAGCGCAACGCCGGAAGCCTCAAACCCTTTACGTATGAAGCAGATTTAAACATCCATTCCGGATATGCCAGTTACGAACATTCTCCATCGGATCAATTCACGTACACCATTGGCGTGCGCGCCGAAAAAGTATTGCAGCAAATGGAATGGGACACCAACATTGCGCTTCCGAATGTTGATTTTGACGATGCCACGATTGACCAATTGTACATCCTCCCGGCCGTGACAGCCAAATACGCGGTCAACGACAAACAAAATCTGCGGTTCGCGGCCAGCAAAACCTACACGCTGCCACAGTTTATCGAAAAAGCGCCGTTTCGGTTTGAAGTCGTCGGGGAAAGCACGGTGGGAAATGCGTTTTTGAAACCGTCGGAGAATTATAATTTTGATTTGAAATGGGAATTATTTCCAGGCACCGACGAATTGTTTTCGATCGCCGCGTTCGGAAAATACATCGTCGACCCTATCAGCAAGACCCGCATGAACTCTGCGCTCAATGACAATACGTTTGTCAACGCGGGCAACCATGCGGTGGTGTTCGGCGCAGAATTCGAAGTGCGCAAAAACCTTTGGAAAATCGAGGAAAAATCGAGCCTTTCGGCGGGCGTAAACTTTACGTACATGCATTCGGAGCAAAAACTCGACTCCGATAAGGTCATGAAAGAGACCAACCAAACCATCTCAGTTAGCTTCAACGACAGCAAGGACGCATTGCAGGGCGCGTCGCCGTTTTTGGTCAACGCCGATGTTTCGTACCGCATCGACAGCGGCATTTTCAAGCCGACGATTTCATTGGTCGGGAATTATTTTCACGATCGGATCTACGCCCTCGGGAACAAGCAAACCGGCGGAAACGTCGTTGAAAAAGGCATCCCGACGCTCCACCTGATCACGAGCGCGGCCATCGGAAAAAACCTCCATATCAGCTTTCACATCAAAAATCTGCTCGACAGCAAAATCCAACGGTTCCAGCAAAACCAGGACGGCGACAGTGCGATCTATTCGTATAGAACAGGGCTCGATTTCAGCCTGGGCATCAAATACAGCATTTTTTAAATCCAAAACGAAAGTTGAAAGGCGGTCTTGCGGCTGCCTTTTTTGTTATGTGAATGTTAATCGGCCCGCGCGAACCTAACACTGCCCTAACGCAAAATTGCGGTTTTGATAAAAAACTGATAACGCGCAATTAACGGCTTTTGAAAATTCCAAAACCATCTTTGCAATACAAATTTTAACAACACTAAAACGAATCAAAACATGAAAAAATTAGCTTTAAGTCTGGCGGTGCTCGCATCGGTTTTCGCGGGATGTTCCTCTGACGATGACAACAACATCAACTATCCTGCTGTTCCGGCAGAAGGCACGCTCTCAGGCAACATCACTTCAGATCTGACGCTCAACGCCGGCACCGTTTACACGCTCACAGGCGCAACTTATGTAAAACCCGGCGTAACGCTGACCATTCCCGCCGGAACGGTTATCCAAGCTGATGCTGCCCATGCGGCAACGGCGTTTCTGGCGATCGAAAAAGGCGCGCGCATCAACGCCCAGGGCACGGCTGACAATCCGATCCTGTTCACCTCAAACAGCGACAGCCCGGAACCCGGAGACTGGGGCGGACTCGTTATTTGCGGCAATGCGATCACGAACCTGGGCGAAAATGCACAGGCAGAAGTCACCGGACTTACCTACGGCGGCAACAACCCGACTGAAAATTCAGGTACGCTTTCACACATCATCATCGAATATTCAGGCAACATCATCACGGGCGAATCTGAATTTAACGGACTGACTTTTTACGCGGTCGGATCAGGCACGACGGTCAACAACATCCTGGTGCGTTGGGGTTCTGACGACGGCATCGAGTGGTTCGGCGGATCTGTAGGCGGTACAAACCTCGCGGTCATCGGCTGCCAGGACGATTCTTTCGACTGGACAGAAGGCTGGAACGGATCGGTTTCAAACTTGTATTCGGACCAATCGTCGGCCGTGGGCGCCTCATCGGACAGCCGCGGCATTGAGGCAGACAACAACCAGGGCAACCCTAACCTGGCCCCTATTTCGCACCCGACGCTGAGCAACGTAACATTGCTGGGGCGCAACACCAACAGTGTTCCAAAAGAAGCCGGCGCCTGGCTCAGACGGGGCACGCGCGCCACGATCAACAATTTGTATATCGCCAATTTCAAGAGCGCAGACTCCGGGTCCGGTTACGGCATCAACTTTGACGGCGGTGATTCTACGGCGTGGTTTACGGCCAATCCGCTGACCAATGTGACCATTTCAAATACATCTGCAGTGACGAATCTCGCCCCCGGCATCGGATACCAAAGTACGGCAGCGGCTACGGGCGCAGGAAATGGCGCAGCAATCCCAAGCTGGATGAACTGGATGGAATTGTAAAATGATGTTGGATTAGTTTAAAAACACCTCATAGCGGGGTGTTTTTTTTTTGGCGTGCCGGCGCAGGAACCGGTCCGCAAGGGGAATATTTTGCGACGCGCCGTCGGACTGTACGCGGTACGCGGTACCTTGCTTCCATCCCTCACGCGGACGTAATGGAAACGCAGCTGTAAATGGTAAAACAATATCGGGTTCTGGCGTAACAAGTTAATTTGCTGGTAATCGTACTTTTGGCTTAATAATTGAAATTATTTTCATACTTTTACCCAATCAAATAAGGCCATGACAAAAAAATACTTTTACCTCGCAGCGCTGCTGGTTTGTTTGGTTTCCCTGCCCGCTTTGGCGCAGGACGGCAAACAATCCATCGACGGGTTGAATTTTTACCCGAACCCGGTGAGCAGTGGAAAGATTTACATTACTTCCAAATCGCTCGCCGATAAGGAAGTGGTTATTTTTGACGTACTCGGCAAGAAGGTCCTGCAAACGGTGGTGAACGCCAAAGAGCTCAACATTGCGACATTGTCTCCGGGCGTATACATTATCAAAATTCGCGAAGGCGAAGCTACTGCAACGCGAAAACTCATCATCAAATAGCTTTAACAGCTGTATCACGCTAATTTAATAATATTTTTACATGGCTATATTTCTGTCACGGGAAAATAGTTTTATCTTTGTCACACAAAATTAAATCTGAAAAAATGAAAAAACTTTACACTTTATTATTTGCTGCAGCGGCTTCTTTTGGAGTCAATGCTCAAAATGTCATCACGAACGGGAGTTTTGAGACTTGGGCTGAAGGCGTTCCAACAGGTTGGCTGATCACGTTGGGCAACAACGGTGGTTCTGTAACTCAGGAGACTGTAATTGCACAATCAGGATCAAGCTCAGTTAAACTCACAGCCCCGGCTGGAACCGGAAACAACAGAGTAGGTTTCACTGATTTCGCTGTTACTCCGGGTACGTCTTACACCATTTCTTACTGGTACAATGACCAATCTACAACTGCCAGAATGAGACATTGGGGTTCTTGGAGAACTGCTACCGGTGTTACCGCTACGCAATCCCCTACATTCCAGCCTGACTACAATCCTGACACTACAGGATGGCAGCAAGTTACTGTTTCAGCTGTTGCCCCTGTTGATGCAACTGTACTGAGACTTGATTTCAGAGTGTTCCAGGAAACTGCTCCAGGTGGTGGATCGGTTTACGTTGACAATGTTGTTGCTGGTGTTACAGGAACGCTTGCTGTAAAAGAAAATGCAATCGAAGGACTTAAAGTTTACCCTAACCCTGTAAAAGGCGGCAACTTGTTCATCACTTCAAGCAGCAACGAAACAAAATCGGTAGCCATCTACAACGTATTGGGCAAACAAGTACTTACTGCCAATGTAAATGACGCAGCAGTAAACGTTTCCAACCTGAGCGCTGGTGTTTACATCGTAAAAATCACTGAAGCTGGTAAAACAGCTACCAAAAAACTGATTATCGAGTAATCGTCAATCGTTTTATAAATCAAAGCCCCGATTCGTCGGGGCTTTTTTATTTGTATTTTTGACAAAAAAATCGTGGTTTCCCCGTCCGACATTTTCACCATTACCTCAAACAAGCAATTCGAAAAAACCGCGCTCAAGGTTTTTCGTTTCCAACATGAACACAATGTTGTGTATCGCGCGTTTTGCGACCACCTGGGCATCACGGCGGCAAATGTCAGATCGTTGCACCAAATCCCGTTTTTGCCGATCCAATTTTTTAAAACCCACGATGTGGTCTCCGGAGCAGATGAGATTCAGCAAACGTTCACCAGCAGCGGCACTACCGGAATGTCCACAAGCCGCCATCTGGTCACTGACGTCGCACTTTACGAGCAAAGTTACCGCAACGCATTTTCGCGCTTTTACGGCAATATAGAAGATTACGTGATCCTGGCGCTGCTTCCATCCTATCTCGAGCGCGGTGGCTCATCGCTTATTTACATGGTCGACGATCTGATCCAAAGGACCAGGCATCCGGACAGCGGATTCTACCTCAACAACCATGACGAGCTCACGCAAAAACTGTTGCGGCTCGATCGCGAAGGAAACAATGTAATTCTGATCGGCGTGACCTATGCACTGCTCGATCTGATCGGCAAAAACCAATTCCAACTCCGGCATACGATCGTAATGGAAACAGGCGGCATGAAAGGACGCAGGCGCGAAATGATCCGCGAGGAACTTCACGCCATCCTGACCGACGGTTTTGGCGTGGAGCAGATCCATTCAGAATACGGCATGACAGAACTGCTCTCGCAAGCTTATTCGCTCGGGCACGGCCAATTTGAATGTCCGGATTGGATGCGCGTTCTGGTGCGCGACACAGAAGATGCGCTTACCGTTCTGCCCGATGGGAAGACCGGCGGGCTCAATGTGATCGATCTGGCCAATCTGAACTCGTGCGCATTTATTGCGACGCAGGACCTGGGCAGGATCAATCCGAACGGATCGTTTGAAGTACTGGGCAGATTTGACCATTCGGACATCCGCGGATGCAACTTAATGGTACTTTAACCGCGCCGCCCAAAACCTTATGATCTTATAAAACTAAAATAACAATGATGTAATACGATTGTGGTGTGATGTGAATAATTTGCAGGACGAATCTGATTAATAACTTCATAACCGAATCAACATGGACTCCAATTACATTGTCAGCAGACTCAAAACTTCGCGCTACAAATACCCAACCGTGCAAGTCATCCGCGAACGACTCAAAAACCTCGACGAAACCCAACGCCGCGAAGTGATGGCCCAACTCAAAATAGAGCTTTGGCGCTCGCGCAACGCCGACATTCACGAGCCGCTCAGCGAGCTGGTCTACCGCATGCCGATGGCGTCATAAATCACACGATCGGCAATTGCATCACAGCGGCCGCAGCAGTCGACGACACGCGCAGTACAAAATAATTTTTCTTGCCGCGTTGCAGCAGTACAAACTGTTGGTTGATTAAATCTTTTTCCGACAACACAAAGCCCTCGGCTACTTTTTCCTTGTTGACGGAAATTGAATTTTCGGCCAGTGCGCGGCGTGCTTCGCCGTTGGATTTTAAAAACCCGGATTTTTCGTTCAGTACATCCACGATATTAATGCCTTTGGCAACCTCATCGAGAGATAACTCGGCCTGAGGGACGCCGTCGAAAATCTCCAGAAACGTAAGGCTGTCAAGCGTTTTGAGCTCTTCCGATGTGGAATTGCCAAACAATATACTGGACGCCCTGATCGCGCGGTCGAGCTCATCGCGGCCGTGAACAAAGGCGGTGACTTCCTCGGCGAGTTTGCGTTGCAATACGCGCAAATGCGGCGCTTGTTTGTGTTCGGCGGTCAGTTCTTCGACAGCCGCCTGATCGAGAAATGTGAAGATCTTGATGTATTTCTCCGCATCGTCATCGGTAGTGTTAAGCCAGAATTGGTAGAATTTGTACACCGATGTTTTGTCGGCGTCAAGCCAGATATTCCCGCCTTCGGACTTCCCGAATTTAGAGCCATCGGCTTTGGTGATCAGCGGCGTGGTCAGCGCAAACGCCTTTGCATCTGTGTTCGGATTGAGCCGTCGAACCAGCTCCGTCCCCGTGGTGATATTGCCCCATTGGTCCGATCCGCCCATTTGCAACACGCAATTGTAGTGTTTGTGCAAGTGGTAAAAATCGTATCCCTGGATAAGTTGGTAGGTGAATTCGGTAAAAGACATGCCGTCGCCTGCCTCGCCCGAAAGCCGTTTTTTCACTGAATCCTTGGCCATCATATAATTGACCGTGATGCGTTTGCCTACCTCACGCGCAAAATCGATAAATGAAAAATCCTTCATCCAATCGTAATTGTTGACCATCAGAGGCGCCTGCGGTCCGCTTGCGTTGAAATCGAGAAACCGCGACAACACGCGCTTGATGCCCGCCACATTTTTGGCAAGCTGCTGCTCGTCGAGCAAATTGCGCTCGTCGGACTTACCGGAAGGGTCGCCAATCATACCCGTCGCACCGCCTACAAGCGCTATCGGCTGGTGGCCAAAATTGCGCAGGTGCGTCAACAGGATGATCTGAACCATGCTGCCAATGTGCAACGAGTCGGCCGTTGGGTCAAACCCGATATACGCCGCAGTGGGTTCCTTGAGTAATTGCTCTTCAGTGCCCGGCATGCTATCGTGGTAAAGTCCGCGCCATTTAAGTTCGTCGACAAGATTCTTCATTCTGGTAAATTTTGCGGCAAAGATAGGGGGAAGTTCGAAAGTATCAAAGGTTGGGAAAGGTTTAAAGTTTAAAGTTACACGCGTTCGACGTTCCACATTCGACGTTCGCCGTTCGACATTCGACATTATCTGCACATCGCCTTTTGTCTTTACCCCCACTTCGCTATCTTTACCAAATGATTCTCATCACAGGCGCCACCGGACTCGTCGGATCACATCTTACACTGCAACTGTTGCTCAACGGCCAATCGGTCGCAGCCATTTACCGCACCAACGAATCGGTAAACAAAACGCGCCACGTTTTTGCGCTGTACAAACAACAGGCGCTTTTTGAGCGCATCCATTGGATCCAGGCCGATATTACCGATGTACCGTCGCTGGAAACGGCATTTCAGGACATCGACGTGGTGTACCACTGCGCTGCACACGTGTCATTTGATCCGGCAGATGAAGAGATCATGCGCAAAGTCAATATCGAAGGCACGGCCAACATTGTCAATTTTTGCCTCGAATATGGCGTCAGCAAACTTTGCCACGTCAGTTCGATCGCGGCCCTTGGCGATTTAAAGGAAGGCGTGCAGATCATCACGGAAGACACCGAATGGAACCCCGAAATGCCCCACAGCGATTACGCCATTTCAAAATACGGTGCCGAGATGGAGATATGGCGCGGGCAGCAGGAAGGACTTGCGGCAGTGATCGTGAATCCGGGGGTTATTCTGGGTCCGTGTTTCTGGGAATCGGGAACCGGAGAGATTTTTACGCGCGTGGCCCGCGGACTTCCCTTTTATACCAAAGGCGTCACGGGTTTTACGACGGTCAAAGACGTGGTTACCATCATGATCCGCCTGATGGAAAGCGATGTCAGCGGCGAGCGTTTCATCGTCGTGAATAAAAATGCGTCGTTTGCGCACATCGTTCAAACCATCGCGCGCGCGCTTGGCGTAAAACCGCCGTCGGTCGAAGCGAAACCCTGGATGACGGCTATCGCGTGGCGATTGGACTACGTTGCCTCGCTGTTGGGTAAAAAACGCACCTTGACCCGGTCGATGGTGCGCGCCATGCATCACCAGGAACATTTTTCAAGTCAGCGCGTAGGGTTTGCGCTGTACCACACCTTTGCCGATCTCGATGCGTACATTGCCCGGATAGCGGCACATTATCCTAAAAAAATTACTTGATCTGCGGCGTTTCCATACCCGTTGGAGCCGGTTTTCCGGTTTTTCCGGCCAGTGAATCGGCATGCTGCTTTTCCTGGTTCAAACGCGCATCGACCTTTTCGTAAATCTTTTTGTACTGGTCGATTTCGGCTGCGTAATATTGGTTGCTGCGCGCAAATTGCATGCTGTCCACGTTGTATTTTTTGTAGATGTATTCCGATGACGAATGACCCAGTTTAGGGTCGCGCGTTTTCATTGCTTCAATCACCGACAGATCATATAAAATATTGACCATCGTAGATTCATCGATCAGATTGTCCGGTTTTTCGACCGCTTTTTGCGCGCAAGACCAGGATATAGCCAACAGGAATAAAAACAGCACTTTTCTCATATCGCAAAAATTATCGGTCAAACGTCAAACGCTGGCCCTGACGGATGTCCTTGACTTTGAAATTATTGTAAACCAATTGACCATTGACAAAGGTATGGGTAATTCTCGATTTGAAATTATAACCTTCAAACGGCGACCAGCCGCATTTATACAGAATGTTTTCCTTTTTGACATTCCACGGCAACCCCGGATTAACGATGGCCAGATCGGCAAAATAGCCTTCGCGGACAAACCCGCGCTTTTCGATCTTGAAAATCCTGGCCGGATTGTGCGCCATTTTTTCGACAATTTTCTCCACCGATATTTTGCCCTGATGATGCGCCTCGAACATCGCCACCACCGAGTGTTGCACAAGCGGTCCTCCGGACGGCGCCTGTAAATACGGCAGCTTTTTCTCCTCGAGCGTGTGCGGGGCGTGGTCCGTGGCGATCACATCGATGCGGTCGTCGAGCAATGCTTCCCACAGCCCCTGGCGGTCTTCAGCGGTTTTCACGGCAGGATTCCATTTGATCAGGTTGCCTTTGGTGGCGTAATCGGCATCGGTGAACCACAAATGGTGGACGCAAACCTCTGCGGTGATCTTTTTGTCCTCAAGCGGAATTTTATTGGTGAACAACTCCATTTCGCGCGCTGTGGACAAATGGAAAATATGCAAACGCGCGCCGGTCTTTTTGGCCAACGCAACGGCCCTGGACGATGAAAGGTAACACGCCTCGGCGCTTCGGATCAAATGGTGCGCGGTCACCGGCACCTGATCGCCGTATTCTTCTTTGAACTTTTCGAGATTGTCCTTAATGGTTTGCTCGTCCTCACAATGAACGGCAATGAGCATGGGCGTGGACGCAAAAATCTTTTCAAGCACAGCCTCATTGTCCACCAGCATATTTCCTGTAGACGAACCCAGGAAAATCTTGATGCCGGCCACGTTCTTTGGGTCTGTTTTGAGCACTTCCTCTAAATTGTCATTGGTCGCTCCCATCATAAACGAATAATTCGCGTACGAGGTTTGGGCCGCAATGTCATATTTCTGCGCGAGCAATTCCTGCGTCACGGCGTTCGGAACGGTGTTGGGCTGTTCGATGAACGAGGTAACGCCTCCGGCCACGGCAGCACGCGATTCAGACGCAATGTCGCCCTTGTGCGTAAGTCCCGGCTCGCGAAAATGCACCTGGTCGTCGATGGCGCCCGGAATCAGATAATTCCCTTCGGCATCGATGATTTGCGTGGTCGACGATTTGGCGCTGATCGATTCGGCGATTTCGGCAATGTATTGATTCTCGATCAGTACATCCCCTTCGAAAATCTGGCCTTCGTTGACTATTTTCGCATTTTTGATTAAAATCCTGTTCATTTACAATCTGTTGAATAATTTGCGGATGCGCAATTGGATCACGCCAAAAACGGCCTCGGTGATGATGGCATTGCTCATCTTGGACTGGCCTTTGGTGCGGTCGGTAAAAATGATCGGCACCTCTACGATTCGAAAATTTTTCGCAAAAGCGCGGTACTTCATCTCGATCTGAAACGCATAGCCGATGAATTTTATTTTGTCGAGGTTCACCGCACGCAGCACTTCAGCTTTGTAACAAATGAACCCGGCGGTCGCGTCGTGGATTTTCATACCGGTGATGAGCTTGACGTACACCGATGCAAAATACGACATCAGCACGCGGCTCAGCGGCCAGTTCACAACATTGACGCCCGTGACGTAGCGCGATCCGATGGCTACGTCGGCCGATCCGAAATGACACGCATCGTGAAGCTTTTCCAGATCGGCGGGATTGTGCGAAAAATCGGCATCCATTTCAAACACGAGCGGATAATGGCGATCGAGCGCCCATTTGAACCCGTGGACGTATGCGGTGCCGAGCCCGGCTTTTTTGGCGCGTTTTTCAAGAAAAAGCCTTTTGGGGAATTCCGTTTGGAGTGCGGTGACTTTCGATGCGGTTCCGTCGGGGGAATTGTCGTCAATGATCAGCACGTCGAAATTGCGATGCAGTGAAAACACCGCCCGAACGATACTTTCTATGTTTTCAATTTCGTTATAGGTCGGAATGATGACCAGGCCGTCACGCATAAAGGCTCAATTTTAGCGCAAAAATAAACTATTTACGGCTGCCCCGTCCTAATAAAATGATAATAAAAATTAGTAATTTTGGCCCCATGATGACCGACACCGTGCTCCAGCCCAGAATCCTCGAACCCCGCGATTGGGCGACCATTGTGTTTCTGGTGGCGTTCGTGCTGATTGCCGTAGCCAAATCATTTTTCGAAACGCGTTTCAACGAATACCTGCGGCTGATCGTATCGGACAAATACATCAAGGTGTACCGCGACAGTTCGCACCTGATGAGCGGGTTTACGATTTTGCTTTTTATCGTCCAACTGGTTTCGCTCGCATTTTTCATCCAGCTCGTCCTGGCGCACTTTGGACATGTGGCCAAAACAGATTGGATCGCGTTCCTGCGGATTTTCACGTTCCTGGGCGTTTTTGTATTGGCTAAATTCCTGATCGAAAAGATTATTGCCACCTCGTTCAACATGGAAGAATTCGCTGAGCAATTTAATTTGCAAAAGGTGAGTTACCGCACTTATATCGGTTTGCTTGTACTTCCAATCGATATCATACTGTTTTACAATGATTCGCCATCAAATATGCTAATTTACGCATTAATTTTTGTAGTTCTGACAACAAACCTGTTAACTTACCTTGTCTCACTAAAGAATTATCAAAACTTTCTGCTCGGCCGGTTATTCTATTTTATTTTATATCTTTGCGCACTTGAAATAGCGCCCTATTATTTCATGTACTATTGGTTTACGAAAAGTTAGCATATTTATTTGTCTCTATATGAAAGTGAAAACTATTTTAGTATCACAGCCGGAACCCAAAGTCGAAAATTCTCCTTATTTTGAGTTACAGCAAAAACATAAAGTAAAGATCGACTTCAGGCCTTTTATCCACGTTGAAGGAGTCAGTGCTAAAGACGTAAGATTACAGAAAATAGACCTCAACAATTTCACCGCGATCATCCTGACGAGCAAGAACTCGGTCGATCATTTTTTTCGCGTTGCAGAAGAGATGCGCTATAAAGTTCCGGAAGACCTCAAGTATTTCTGCCAGAGCGAAGCCATTGCGTTTTATCTTCAGAAATATGTGGTGTACCGCAAACGCAAGATCTATGTCGGACAAAAGGACTTTTCCGATATGGCCCCGCTGATCAAAAAGTACAAAGACGAGAAGTTTTTGTTGCCTGCTTCAGATCAGCTCAACGCTGATATTCCGCCCGTACTCAACAATTTAAAAGTGCAATGGATGCCCGGAACGTTTTACAAAACCGTTATGAGCGACCTTTCCGATCTGGCCGATGTGTATTATGACGTACTGGCATTTTTCAGCCCGACCGGAATCAAATCGCTGTTCAAGAATTTCCCGGATTTCGAGCAGAACAACACGCGTATTGCCGTATTTGGCAGCACGACGCAAAAGGAAGCACTCGAACATGGTTTGCGCATCGACATCCTCGCGCCAACGCCTGAAACACCGTCTATGACAATGGCATTGGAGAAATATATCGCAGAGGCGAATAAGGGAAAATAACCGCCCCGTTACCAAAACCAAAATTCCAAATTCCGATGGTTTTACACCAGGGCGTTTGGAATTTTTTGTTTTCTAGCCATAAAAAAAAGCGCCATCAAACGAGGGCGCCTTTAGGGAATCAATAATTGTTTTTCTTTTATAATTGCGGGCCGGCTTTGACGAGGTTTTTACCTTCTTCGTTGTCCGTATATTGCTCGAAATTCTTGATAAATCTTCCCGCCAGATCTTGTGCCTTTGCCGTCCAGTCCGCTTGGTCTGCGTAGGTTTTACGCGGATCGAGAATGCCTGTATCGACGCCCTCAAGCGCAGTAGGCACACTGAAATTGAATACCGGAACAGTAGTCATTTCGGCGTGTTCGATCGAACCGTCAAGGATGCGGTCGATGATCGCACGCGTATCCTTGATCGAAATGCGCTTGCCCGTTCCGTTCCATCCCGTGTTGACCATATAGGCCTGGGCGTTATGCTGTTCCATTTTTTTGACGAGCTCCTGTCCGTACTGTGTCGGGTGCAACGTCAGGAATGCCTTGCCAAAACATGCCGAGAATGTAGGCTGCGGCTCTGTAACACCGCGCTCCGTACCGGCCAGCTTGGCGGTAAAGCCGGAAAGGAAATAATACTTGGTTTGCTCGGGCGTCAGTTTTGATACCGGCGGCATCACCCCGAACGCATCTGCGGTAAGGAAAATCACTTTATTTGCGTGGCCCGCTTTGGAAACCGGCTTGACGATGTTCTCGATGTGGTAGATTGGGTAGGAAACGCGCGTATTCTGCGTCACCGATCCGTCTTTGAAATCGATTTTGCCATCGGCGTCGAGCGTAACGTTTTCGAGCAATGCATCTTTTTTGATCGCATTGTAAATGTCCGGCTCGTTCTCTTTGCTCAGATC
>JAEWLN010000137.1 GCA_023457535.1 Bacteroidota bacterium | reverse complement strand
CCACAAAATCCAACTGCGTGTCGCGCCCCATGAGTTCATTGAGCCGTGTTTTGGTATTGGCATACAATTCCTTTTGCCGTACCAGATTGGTTTGGTCTGTGTTGAGGTCGACCTGCGCATTGAGTACTTCGAGCTTGGAGGCTTTCCCGATCGTAAACCGGTTTTGCGCCAGTTCGACCCGTTCGCGCGAGATGATCATTGTCGTGTCAAGCGCCTTGAGCTGCTGCTGCTGCTGGACCAGATCGTAATAGGCCGTCATTACATCGCCCACACGCGTTTGCACCATGAGCCTGTATTGGGTTTGGCCAAGTTTTTCAATTTCCTTGAGTTGGTCATACCGCGCAAACATGCCGAAGCCGTCAAAGATCGTCCAGCCAAGCCCGACGCCGTAATTGAGCGAGTTGTTTGTTGCGTTGTTGAGGCGGTTGACCGTGCCGTCGTTGCGCGTCTGCGAACTGTATTGGATGCCGTTGTTGTCCACGACAGTAGCCGACACGCGGGGCAACATTCCCGCATTGCCTATCGTGGCATTGGTTTGGTCGACCTTGAGCTCATTGGCCGATATTTTAATGTCGTAATTGTTCTCGAGCGTGATGCGCACGGCGTCCTCGACGGTCAATATTTCCTGGGCATGTGCGGTGCAAACAACTAAAACGGCAATGCATGCCAATATCCTGGTTTTCATATTACGCTTTTTCAAGTTCTTCGATCCGGTCGAATTCCGGCCGGTGCTTTTTCGCGCGCGACCACATCATGTAAATGGCCGGGATCACAAACAACGTCAAAATCAACGAAAACAATGTCCCGCCTACAATGACAACGCCCATTCCGATGCGGCTTGTAGAGGCGGCCCCGAGCGATAAAGCGATCGGTAACGCTCCAAGGGCGATGGCCAGCGAGGTCATTAAAATCGGGCGCAGACGCGATTCTGAGGCTTCCATGATCGCCTCAAACTTGGATTTGCCCTGTTCGCGCAACTGGTTCGCAAATTCGACGATCAAAATCCCGTTCTTTGTCACAAGCCCTATAAGCATGACTGTTCCGATCTGGCTGAAAATATTCCACGTCTGGTCGAACAGCCACAATGAAAATAACGCCCCGGCCACGGCCATCGGTACGGTCAGGATGATGATCAATGGATCGATGAAACTCTCGAATTGCGCGGCCAGGATCAGGTAAATGAGCAACAGCGCAAGTCCGAACGCAAAGGCCGTATTGGAAGAACTTTCGACAAAGTCGCGCGATTCGCCCTGCAGATCGGTCGTAAAAGAGTCGTCCAGTACTTTCGCCTTGATGCGGTCCATCGCCTCAATGCCTTCGCCCATACTTTTCCCGGGCGCGAGACCTGCCGAAACCGTCGCGGACATATAGCGGTTGTTGTGGTACAATTGCGGCGGCGAGCTTTGTTCCTGTGTCGTCACGACATTGTCGAGCTGGATCAGTTCGCCTTTGTTGTTTTTGACAAACATCGACGTGAGGTCCATCGGCGCGTCGCGGTCTTTTTTGTCGAACTGGCCCATGACCTGGTACTGCTTGCCGTTCATCATGTAATAGCCAAAGCGTTGGCCGGCCAGTGACAGCTGCAATGTCTGAGCGACATCCAGCACCGATACGCCAAGACTTTGCGCTTTTTCGCGGTCGATCGTCACATAGATTTCGGGTTTGTTGAATTTGAGGTTTACATCGCTGGTGGAAAACGTCGGGTCCTGCGAAACTTCTTCCATGAATTGCGGAATTTTCTCCTCGAGTTTTTTGAAATTCGGCGCCTGGATCACGTATTGGATCGGCAATCCGCCGCGACGGTTTACCGCAATGGTCGGACTTTCCGAAACATTGGTTTTGGCCTCGGAATACTGGCGCGTCCATTGCGTGAGCTTTTCCGTGATTTCCTTTTGCGAGCGCTCGCGTTCATCAGGCTGCACCAAAGCGATACGCGCACGTCCGCTGTTGACCGATGAGGCGCCAAAACCCGGCGAAGTAATGATCAGGCTCACTTTCTTTTCAGGGATCGAATCGTTGATCAGATCGGTGATCTCGTTCATAAAACGATCCATGTAATCGTAGGACGCGCCCTCAGGAGCGGTGATGTTCATGCTGACAAAACTGCGGTCGTCATACGGCGCGGTTTCCTTTGGGAGCACGGAGAAAAACAGCGCGATCAGTCCGATACAGGCCGCCAGAATCGGGAAACTAAGCCATTTGCGTTTCATGAAACCTCCAAGGGCATCGGCATAACCGGTGTTCATTTTTTCGAAATACGGCTCGGTCATTTCGTAAAATTTCGACTTTTTCTGAACGCCGCCCTTCATCAGGTAGGCGTTGAGCATGGGTGTCAACGTAAGGGATACAAACGCCGATACGAGCACGGCCGCCCCAATGACGACCCCGAATTCGCGGAACAGCCGCCCTACAAAACCTTCTAGGAAGATCACGGGCAAAAACACCGCGGCAAGCGTGATCGAAATGGAAATGACCGCAAAGAAAATCTCGTTCGATCCTTTGATCGCCGCTTCGATCGGGCTCATGCCTTCTTCGACCTTTTTGAAAATGTTCTCGGTCACGACAATCCCATCGTCCACCACAAGCCCTGTAGCCAGTACGATGGCGAGCAATGTCAGTACGTTGATCGAAAACCCGAACAGCCACATGATGAAAAACGTCGCGATCAGCGAAACCGGTATGTCGATCAGCGGACGGAACGCAATGGCCCAGTCCCTGAAGAACAAATAAATGATCAAAATTACCAGGATGATCGAGATCAGCAGCGTTTCGGCCACCTCAATGACCGCTTTTTTTACGAAAATCGTGTTGTCGATCGCAATGTTGAGCTTAAAACCGTCGGGCAGATCTTTTTTGAGCTGGTCGTATTGTTTGTAGAATGCGTCGGCGATGTCGAGGTAATTGGTTCCCGGCTGGGGAATGATCGCGAGCCCCACCATCGGCTGGCCTGAATCGGATAATTTGGTTTCGAGATTTTCCGCTTCGAGCGCCGCTTTCCCGATGTCGCTCAAACGAATGATTTTCTCGCCTTGTGCCGATATGATGATGTTGTTGAATTCTTCTTCGGTCGATAAATTCCCGATGGTCTTTACCGTGAGTTCGGTGTTGGCACCGGTTAGCTTACCCGATGGCAGTTCGACATTCTGTGCATCGAGCGCCTTGCGCACATCGGACACCGTCACGCCATAAGAGGTCATGCGTACCGGATCGATCCACAACCGCATCGCGTATTTGCGCTGTCCCCAGATCTGCACGCTCGAAACCCCGGGAATGGTTTGCAGGCGCTGGGCGATCACGTTGTCCGCATAATCCGATAATTCGAGAACGTTTTTCGTATCCGATTGCACCGTCATGGTGATGATCGGCTCGGAATCGGCATCGGCTTTGGACACCACGGGCGGCGCATCGATATCCTGCGGAAGGCTGCGCACGGCCTGCGATACTTTGTCGCGCACGTCATTGGCGGCTTCCTCAAGATTTTTATCGAGGTTGAATTCGACGGTAATGTTGCTCGAGCCCTGGTTGCTTGAAGAGGTGATGTTGCGGATGCCGTCGATTGAATTGATCGCTTTTTCGAGCGGCTCTGTGATCTGCGATTCGATGATGTCTGCGTTAGCGCCCGAGTACGTCGTGCGTACGGAGATCTGCGCCGGATCGATCGACGGAAATTCACGCACGCCCAGGTACGTGTAGCCGATCACGCCAAAGAGAATGATGGCCAGGTTCATAACAATCGTCAGGACGGGCCGCTTGATGCTCAGCGTAGACAAACTCATGGCTGCGCGATTTTAACTTTGACCGGACTGCCTTCCTTGAGCGACATCACCCCTGAGGTCAGCACCGTATCGCCGGCTTTCAACCCTGATGTAATGAGTACGTTACGGTCCGTCCGCGCGCCGGTTTCGACCACGACTTCTTTGGCTTTTCCGTTTTCTGCGACAAAAATCTTCTTGCCGCCCTGGATCGGGATCAGCGCTTCTGTGGGAACGAGCAGTGCGTCGCTGATTTTGGCCAGCGGGAGCGATACGTTGGCAAACGTGCCCGGAAGCAATTTTCCGTCGGGGTTTTGGGCAATGGCGCGCATTTTTAGCGTTCTGGTGGTCACTTCCACGCCTGGTTCGATGGCGTAGATTTTTGCAAAATATTTGTCTTTGGAGTCCGATGTCGTAAACGAGAGCTGGCTGCCGGTTTTCATCATCGGCGCGTATTTTTCAGGAATGGAAAACGTGATCTTGAGTTGTTGGGTGTTGACCAGATTGGCCACGACCGTCGTTGGCGTGACATACGTGCCTTTTGAAATGTTGCGCAAACCGATTTTCCCCGAAAAAGGCGCCCGAACCGACGTTTTTGCCAGTTGCGCATCAATAAGCTGGCTTTCTGCCCTGGCCGACTGGAAGTCAGCGCTCGCAATGTCGTATTCTTCCTGGCTGATGGCTTGTTTTTCGAGCAGCAACCGCGCGCGGCGTTCGTTTTCCGAGGCAAGCGACTGGGCGGTTCGGGCTTTGGCCAATTGCGCGCGCAACTCGATATCGTTGACCTTGAAAAGCACCTGTCCTTTGGAAACCTGAGCGCCTTCAGTAAAATTGATGCTTTCCACCACGCCCGATACTTCGCTGCGGATTTCAATTTGTTCGTTGGCTTCGAGCGACCCGGACAGCGACAGGTTGTCGGCGAACTCCTGTGGACGCAACACCATTCCGGTGACGCCCGCAGGCCGTTTTTTGCCTTCTTTTTCCTTTGCGGCGTTCTTTTCGCCTTTATTTTCTGAAATCCGATACGTAATGAGCGCGCCGATGCCGACGATTAAAATGGTGTAAACAATATGTTTGACTTTCATTGAAGCATGCGTTAGGGTGGACTTTGCCACTAAAATTGGGAGAAAACAAAGCTACTGGTTCTTGCCCGAAATGATCCGCGAGTTAAATTTTATTTAACATCTGTATGTACAACTATTTTAACTGATGTAATTCCAGATGTTCCTCTTGCGCGAGATTTCGATAAAGGCCGTTTTGAGCGCGGCATTATCGGGTTTTTGCAGCGGGGCATCGTCTTTGAGCACGCGCATGGCAAATTCTCTGGCCAGTAATAGGATGTCTTTGTCCTTTACGATATCGGCTATTTGTAAATTCAGTACGCCGCTTTGCTGTGTTCCCATAATATCGCCGGGCCCGCGCAGCTTGAGGTCGACTTCGGCAATCTCGAAACCGTCATTGGTGCGCACCATGGTTTCGAGCCGCGTTTTGGTGTCGGCCGATAATTTGTGACCGGTCATCAGGATGCAATAGCTTTGTTCGGCGCCACGGCCCACGCGTCCGCGCAACTGGTGCAATTGCGAAAGCCCGAAACGCTCAGCCGATTCGATGATCATCACCGACGCATTGGGCACATTTACGCCCACTTCGATGACGGTCGTTGCGACCATGATGTTGGTTTTGCCGCTCGCGAACCGCTGCATTTCCGCTTCTTTTTCAGCCGGCTTCATTTTGCCGTGCACGATCGATACGGCGTATTGCGGCAATGGAAAGTCGCGCGAAATACTTTCGTAACCGTCCATCAGATCTTTGAAATCCATTTTGGAAGATTCCTCGATGAGCGGATATACAATATAAATTTGCCGTCCCTTGGCGATTTCATCTTTCAGGAATTTCCAGATCTTGAGCCGGTTCGAATCGAATTGGTGGATGGTTTTAATGGGTTTTCTGCCCGGCGGCAATTCATCGATGACGGAAATGTCGAGATCGCCGTACAAGCTCATGGCGAGCGTACGCGGAATGGGTGTGGCGGTCATGACCAATACGTGCGGCGGAATTTCGTTTTTTTTCCACAATTTTGAACGTTGCTCCACGCCAAAGCGATGCTGCTCATCGATTACGGCCAATCCGAGGTTTTGGAACTGCACCTTGTCCTCCAAAAGTGCATGCGTACCGATCAGGATGTGCAGCGCACCGTTTTCCAGTTCTTCGTATATAATTTTGCGCTCGGCGGTTTTGGTTGAGCCGGTCAGGATCTTGATGTTGATGTCCAGTCCGGACGCCAGGTCCGAAAGGCCTTTATGATGTTGCGTGGCGAGAATTTCCGTCGGGGCCATGAGACAGCTTTGAAAGCCGTTGTCGAGCGCAATCAGCATGCTCATCAATGCGACGATCGTCTTCCCCGATCCGACATCGCCCTGAAGCAATCGGTTCATTTGCGCCTGGCTACCCATGTCGTTGCGGATTTCTTTGATGACGCGCTTTTGCGCACCGGTCAGCTCAAACGGGAGATGGTGGCTGTAGAAATTATTGAAATGCGCGCCCACACGCGTAAACGGATGACCCTTGATTTTGTGTTTCCGGATCAGGTTTTTGGTGATGAGTTGCAATTGGATAAAAAACAACTCTTCGAACTTGAGCCTGAATTTCGCTTTGGCCAATGCGTCGGCGCTTTTGGGAAAATGAATGTTAGTTAAAGCGGTATTTTTGTCCATCAGCGCAAGTTCGTCGAGTAGCCAGCGCGGAAAAGTTTCTGAAAAAGCGGTTTGCGTTTCCAGGAACAATTGCTGCATCATTTTGTTGACCACGCGGTTGGAAATGCCTTTTGCCGACAACGCCTCTGTCGACGGATAAACCGGTTGCAATGCCGACCGTAGGTTTTGTCCGTGCTCGCTGAGCAGTTCTATTTCCGGGTGCGGCATGTTGAACGTGCCGTTGA
>JAEWLN010000136.1 GCA_023457535.1 Bacteroidota bacterium | reverse complement strand
ACTAACAGCGCAACTAAGCAAGAGCTGGTTTTTAGTAAATTGAAAGTTCAGTTTCACGAAGAAAGTTCTATCTTGGCAGAGCAAACTCAGTTCGCTTTCCCGCTCCTGCGTAGTTGCGCGAAACGTTGTGTGAAATACTAGAAAATCTCGTGAGAGGGAAATATCTCAATTCTAATTCTTAAATTGCAGTATGAAAAAAGAATTAGAAACAGGTCTAGACTTTATAGTCGATAAACTTACAAATTCGATTGAGAATGTTGTTACGGGTGACAGTTTTGCGACGGAAATTTCACTTTTGTCATTTAATGACCTAAAATCTATTTCAAAGAAAAATGGTTGGGTTTTCAATTGGAAATCTGAATTTGACAAGCCAGAGAGAGATGTTTACAAATTAACAATCGTAAATAATCTCAGAATTATTCAAGGTTTAGTCAGCCTCGAAGTCAAATCTGACCATGTTTATATGCACTTGGTCGAAAGCGCTCCTTTCAATAAAGGAAAAGACAAAATGTATTCGGGCGTTCCTGGAAACCTTGTAGCATTCGGATGCAAATTATCTTTTCAAAGAGGCCACGACGGAAATCTTGCGTTTATAGCAAAAACCCAATTGATTGAGCATTATAAGAAAACGCTTGGAGCATTTCACTTCGGAGGAAGAATTATGATAATTGAGTCTCAAGCGGCGTTGAAACTTATTAATAAATATTTTAAAAATCAATAAAATGAAAGCAAAAACAGAATTAGATGTAGATTTTATTGGTGAGCAATCTACTTTAACAAAAGAAGAAGAAAAAGCTATTTCAGAATTTTTTCAATTGAAGAAAAATTCTACCCAAAGGAGAAAATCTTCTAAATCTTTAGAGAAAAAATCTTCTAAATAACAGCACTTCACACAACAGCGCAACTAAGCAAGCGCTGGTTTTTTCCTAGCTCGAATGTCTAGATTTCACGAAGAATGTTTTATCTTGGCAGAGAGAACTCAGTTCGCTTTTTCGCGCCTGCGTAGTTGCGCATAACGTTAGCTGTCATTGCAGCGGAGCGAGACCGTACTGATAGACACTAGGTAAGCTAAAATCTCAAATAAGAGAAATGATCTACGAACTAGATTTGATTAATAAATATGTTTTTGAGGTTTGTAATAGTGAGCTTACAAATCTTGATCCTGAACAGGAAAGCCAGGAATATTTTGCCCATGCGTTCAATTTAAACAACCAGAAAGTAAAATTCCGCATTGCGAAAATAACACCTAAAAAAATCGGTCAATTTGTATCGATCTGGAAACGCGATAAAAATGGGATAACAAAACCGCATGATTTGAATGATGAATTTGCGTATTGCATCATTGCCGTCAGGAAAGAAAGGAAATTGGGTGTTTTTATTTTTGATAAAACAATTTTGATCGAAAAGAAAATCTTAGCAAGTAAAACGGCGCCGGGAAAACGTGGAATACGCGTATATCCAACGTGGGATTTGACTGAAAGTAAGCATGCCGAGAAAACTCAACTTTGGCAAAGTGAATATTTTGTAGAAATTTCAAATGAAAATAAGATTGACATAGCAAAAGCAAAAAAATTATTGAATCTGAATTAAGTATTAGCAACGCCAGCTAACAGCCTGTAAGCGAATTGCGCTCGTTTTGTGTAAGTTGAATGTTTTATTTTCACGAAGAAATATTATTTTCGGCAGAGAGAACTCAGTCCGCTTGAACCGCGAATTACGCTTACAGGCGACACGTTAGTGGTCATTGCAATCAAAATCCTCATAAACATTGATGAATATAAATTCTTATAATAAGATTATTGATAATTGGGTACAAGCTAGAAACAATTCAATTATAAACAAACCAATAATCGACTTTGCTGACAAAATCAATATAAATGGAAATATTTTAGACATTGGGTGTGGAACTGGATTACCAATAGCAAAATATCTTTCCGATCGTAATTTTTCCATAATTGGAATTGACACATCAGATAAAATGTTAGAAATAGCTAAATATAATAGGATTGAAAACGCTCAATTTCTTTTATGTGATTTCTTTAATTTTGATTCAAATGAAAGATTTGATGGAATAATTGCTTGGGATTCACTTTTTCATTTGCCTAAACAGCGACAAAAAGATATATATGAAAAAGTGTATAACTTATTAAATCCAAGTGGCTTTTTCCTTTTCACTCATGGAAAAGACGAAGATGAACACGTAGATGAAATGTTTGGAGAAAAATTTTATTATAGTTGCCTATCGAAAGATTTTGTTCTTAATTTAATGACTGAAATTGGTTTTACTCTGGAATATTCAATTGAAGATTTTATTGAAGGAAAAGATCGACGGGATTGGGTTGTTCTAGCAAGGAAAAGCAACGACCACTAACCGCCGTTTCATCGACATTGCCGGGATTTTAGTAGCCGGAAGTTGCAGTTATAATCGGAAAATCCAAAAGCGCAATTTTACGTTTCCAAAAGTATCAATTTGCTCACGTTTGAACAGTATTTAAACATGAAAAAAAAACCTCCATTTCGGAGGTTTTTTTGACGTAAAAGCTTGGTTGCTACGTTCTTTTTTCCTATCTTTGAGTGCGATTACAACGCATTAATTCGCTTTATATTCGTACTTATACAACAGCATGTCGGTGTATTTTGCCGAATGATTTAGTTGTACATTCATTGTCGTCGTAGTAGCTCCAAAGAACGGATTCGATGTCGCTGTCCTGGTTTCAATCCATTCGCACAGCTCAACGATCTGCGATTTGTTTGAAGTGAAGTATAGATAATTCGTGCCGTCCAAGACGTTTAAAACGTCTAGATAGTCCTTCAGCTTCCAATAGCTGCATTTGTATGTACCGCTTTCGGTTGACAAATAGGGCGGGTCTACAAGCCACACGACGTTGGCCGCGCTCTTGTACTTCTCGAACAGTTGTTTGTAGTCCATGCTTTCGACTTCCACGCCGTCTAAGTATCCCGTAGCATCATAGTCCGATTCACGGATGCAATTGTAAAACGTTTCTTTTTCAAGTTCGTCGATTGACTGTACGTACTTCATACTGAAAAGGATTGACGACGACAATGTTATAAAATCTACGTAACCGCGATCGTTCAATTCACGTCGAACGCGCTCTAAAATCAAAATCCGCTCATTTCCGGCAATCTTTTTGTCTTTTGGAAGCTGTGCCGCGATTGCGCGTATATCGGCGAGCAGCGCGTTCGTGTGCGTGATCTGAGACAATCTTTCGCGATAATTGTCAAAGTCGTTGTAAATTACCTTTGCGGTTGGTACGGCACGTTTGATAGTGTGCGACAACAATCCGCTACCGCCAAACAAATCAACGTACGTACAGTCAGCAGGATAGTCCGCAATGAGCTCCTTAACCTTTTTCAAAAACTTTCTCTTTTGCCCCATAAATGGCAGGGGCGCATTTCTAAACTCTTTCATGGTATTCATAAATAATAATTAAAATTCTATCTTTGCAACTCTCACATTCGCATAAAACAAAAACGCACTCAAGGCATCAGAAGGTATTGCCCTCCGACGACCTTGAGTGCGTCAGTTTAAAACGAATGTGAGAGTTTTTTTTAAATGTCGGAGGGTTTTTTTATTCGACCTCCACGAATATCAACTTGCGTTGTCCGAGTAACTTTCCGTCACACCGCCCAAACGTTGTGCGATGAAAACCGACCCGATGTCTGTGGTAGGCTGGATTGCAAGCTGCGCCCCAATTGTGGGTTGTACGCTTCCGGCCGCCGTAATCCGAAACGTTCCCGAAACAACCATACGCGCCACCGCGCTCGCGCTACTTGTGTGTATTGTCCGGGCGGAAAAATCGGTAAAAGTCGTCGATTGCCATTGCGGGTGATTGTCGCCATTCTTACAACATTCCACTATCAAGTCGACATCGCTCGCGGTCGCCGTACCCGAAAATCCGAGAATGAGCGTGTTGTTGTTGAGCGTGCTCAGCGTCGCAGTCAGGATCATCTGATAAAAGCCTGGTTGCAAATTGAGTTGGCCGTTTGGCCGTTCGTTGAAAATACGTCGTTGCCCAAGTGACAACGCACTTTGATACGGGGCGGTTTGGGCGATATATGACCTTTTAAAAGCCGTTTGAATTGCTGCATCCGCCGCATCGATGTACGCCTTTTGCGGATTGGACACCGGTTTGTCAACGTCGGCGGTGTTGTCTACATTGCCGAGTCCTACCTTTGACTTGGCCAAACTGCCTATCCAAATCGGGTTGTTGTAAACTTGTGTCAACCGAACATAAAACGCCTGGTAATCGGATTCAAGCGCTACAATGTTACCAATGCGGCCAAATACGGATGTAACCGAATCGCTGTTGTCAACTTTCGACCAACCGGCCAATGCCCCGATTGACAAAATCCAATCGCCGGTTGAATAATCGTTACCGTCTTTTGAAAACGGTACCGTAACGATGAAATAAACACCGGCATTGGTTGCCGTAGGGTTCGGAAGCGGCAAGCCGTTGAAAGTTGCGTATGCGGAACTCACAACCATGCCGTTATATGTTCCCCGGAATCTTACGTTTCCGAGAATCTCGTCCGGGAAAAATGCGGTCGGTATCTTAGCATCGGTGCCCAGCGGCGCAACGCCATTTGCGCTACCAACGAGCGCAGCATTGAGCTTATGGTCAAAGGCGTCCATCAAATCCTGCTGCTCTTGCAGATCGCCCTCAAGCTCCCCCCAATTTCGCGCACCACGTGCCCAATCGTAATAATCGGCGTCCGTTGATCCGGGATGGTCATCAAGCCACACTTGCTTAGCGGACTTCCCTTCAGCACCCCGATAATAATCGTCGTATTGCTCGCGCGTGCCGTCCGGATTATCGACAAGCCAAAGTTCAAAGGCCGATTTTCCTTTCGCGCCGTCGCGGGTCAACGACACCGAGACATTCAACGGACGCGGACAAGTTACAACCACGCCCGGAACCGACGATGAAACCGTGATCCTTTTGGGTTTTTGCCTTATGGTTATCGTTACGTTCATTTGTCTATGGTGACTTCCGCTTTAATAATTACCGTTTGCTGATCCACATCGGTGATTTCAAAATAGCGCTTGGCCGATGGAATTCCCTGAAGTGCAGGCGAAAGCTCCCACGTAAGCGTCAATCCATCAACCATAACTGCGCCCGCGATGATCGTCTTTGCGTTTTTGGCTTGCGAATTATACATGGCCAACTCGTAGGTTCCTGTCCAATCTTCCTCAGCCGTAAAATCAATGTGGCGCGTCTCATCTCTATTGATGCCCACGATGTCGAGTACCGCCGCGACGGTCAAATCTATTTGTATCATCTTAACTGGTTGGCTTGGCAATTCTCATTGATAATCGCGTAAGGTTGCCGGGCGGATCGGCGAGCGCTCCTGTAGCATTATCGTTGATATAGATTTTGATTTCATTTTGCGTTGAATAGGCGTATGAGACTGTGTGCAAATGCGTGGTCATGCTCATAAATACCGTGGCAAATTTCGGCAACGGATTCAGTCCAACAGATGCCAGAGTGAAAGAACCGGGTCCATTTCTGACAAACGTAGGTGTGAAATCAGCGATATGAGGCGAATCAGCAATTACAGGGTTCCCACCTTCCACCAAATAAAACACAGCTTCGAACACATCAGGGTTAGACGCCGGCGAGGATTGGCCTTCGACTTCATAAACCAATTGCAAAAGATCGGAGTCCATCAACGTGTGCAGTCCCTCGCCGCTGCCGTAGTCCCCGGACACGCCTACGAACGCATAGACACGCATAAGGCCATTCTGTTTGAAACTGATGTAAGTAGCATTCGGAACGCCCAAATAGACACCATCGCCTTCCGCAGAATTGATCACATCGAGGATGTCCAAGTCGCCAATTTCGTCGAAATCCACAACCTTATCGCCGATGAGTTCCAAAATGGTGCTCGTTGGCAATTGTAGTGCCTGGATCAGCCGCCAAAGTTCGTTTACAGCGCCGACCGTACGCATCAATTCGGGCGCAAAAAAGAAGTGCTTCGTTGGTTTGCCTGCGGCGTATGCGAGTTTTTCGGCACTGTCCTCTTTTTGTTCCATGTACAAAAACGGACGCGTTGAATTATTGTCGGGCATGGTTACGGTGTTACGTTGGTGATAAGTTGAATTTGCTTATAGTACTGCGACATGAATGCCGGGATGTTGGCCGCTTCGACCGTTACCACTTCGCCGGTTATGGTCATGAAGTTGGTGTTTGTATGCGGTGAATCCAACGCGATTGCCATGTATCTGGCGCGTGCCGCATCATGCATGGGAAAGGTTTTGCCCCCGTAGTTGAATGAGCCGCGCGCGATCTGGTTGATTTTCTTTGCCTGCTCGTTTACGAGTTGCTTTTGGTTGTACTCAAGCTCGAAAGCATCCATTTCCGCGCTGGATCGCTCAACGAGTTCCCCGCCTACGATCTTCATTGGTGAAACTCCAAACTGATTTAATGGTACAAGTTCCCACGGCAAAACGAGCGGATCATCTTCCCGCCCAAGCTCAATGAGTTGGTCGATGTTAGCCGCGATTTGATTCCAATGAATAAATGGTTTAAAGGCGACTTCAATGGCTTCGTAAAATTTCATTTTATGTCGTTTTTCTAATTAGCATATAGTCTAGTCGGATATCTTGGATGTCATTAGAATACCCACGCAACGCGACTTTAAAGGATGTTTGTGTTTTATCAAAAACAACCCAAGAAACGTCATTATTTGCGTTTCCTCCCGAAACCCCAATTGGCGTTATTATCGCTTGATAATCTGATGTTCCTACATCTTGGAAAGTAACCGTAACGATAGTGTCAGGATTGAAGTCGTTGGTTCCGACGTCACCAACGTAACAGTCCGACATGTGGAGAACATCTGGAATGAGCGGCTTGTTTTTTATGAACGCATCCGAAAGCGGGTTGGCGACCGCCCAATCCGCCTGAACATTCTTTTCCGCGCCGGGTTCAATGCCGTCGAGTTTTGTTTTATCAGGATTCGTAAAGTTGTTGTCGGTGTGTACATAAGATCCGTCGTACACGGGGTAAAACCTCGTAAACGTCGAAAGCGCTGCGCCCGCTGCGTCGACCTGTGCAATCGACTCGGTGAACACCGCAATATTGCTGCCGTTCTCGAATTCTGCCGTCGTAGTTATAAGCGCCTTCTTAATTTTCGTTGCGTTCGTGCCAGCCGCACCTGCAAACGTGCAAAGATCACCGTCGATCCAAAGCATGCCTGGCGTAATATTCGGTCCAACAACGTCGCAACCGTGAATTACAAAGTTGCCGATATCTGGGATTTTTAAATAGCCGATAAACGCACGTAAGGCGTCATAATAAGCGGTCTGCATTTTATCCAATACCGGCTGTTCTAATGGAAATCCCCCCGGTTGTGTGTAGTCAATTCTATTCATTTCAATAGGTTTCTATGGTGTATTCTTTTCCTGCCAATTTGTAAAAGTCGATCTGCTCGCGCAGCAATATTTCATCGTACTCAAATGCGGCCGGGATTTTCACGATGAATTGATGGGTCATCGTTGTTTGCCGGTCGAGGTATTGCGTTCCCAAATAAACCGGTCGATTTTCTTCGGGTTGGAATATGTAAGTTTTTGGCGCTCGTGGTGCGTTCGCAATAAATACCTTGCGCGTGGCCACGTGACTGTTTGGATCATAGGTTGCCACTTCAAAATATTCATTCAGCATTTTCTCCAGATAAATGACCTGGCTGTTGTGCTGCATTTTGTAAAGCGTCTGATCGTAAAGCGGGATTAACGGCAATACCATCGCCTTTGCAAAATCGGTCGGAGTGGCAGGCAGGAAATTGGCCAGCGACGTCAATCGGACCAGTTCGTTAAAATCAATCGTTTGCCAGCGCATTTTTGTTCAGATAGGTTATTGATAAATCCTCCGGTGCTATCTTGAAATAGCCGCTTTCCGGTCGCTTGTATTCCTGGAACGCTTCAAAATCAAAACCCGATGATTTCGCCTCGAGCGAATTAACCAACGGCAATTTCACGCCGGGTGCTTTCTCGATCTCGGATTGCAGGAATGTTTTCACGAATAAACCGTCAAATTCCAAATTGTCAAGATAGCGGGCAATTGCAACCTCTACCGGTTTGACGTCCTCGTCGGTATTCAGCAGCGCGCCGCTGGCCAGATCGATGATCGAGACGTCGACGTAAACAGTCAACGTGATGCGTAGTTGATCGCCGGGCCTGTTGATGATCTGGATGAAGTTTCCTGCATCTTTATTCAACTCGATGTAATCGGTAAACCTTGTAAGCTGTGGTCCTGACAACGGATGTGTATCAGCTCCGGTTTTTGTAGCCACTTTCATTACCAGCTGGCCACTTTGCGGAAGTACGGCGACACGTTTGATAATTTTCCTTTCTTCAGCATCGTCAACGCCTGTTAGGTCGTATTGAAAATATCCGTCCTTCAAGACCATCTGAAGGCCGTCATGAAAATTGTACGCCAATTGTCGATACCAATAAATATTGTGCGCGCGCGATTGAAGCGCATTTAAGTCGGTCAATAGCTCATGTTGATAGATCGCCTCTGCAACCTGATCAAACCAAATATTTTCCAATGAAACCAAAGAAAACTGCTCTTCGAAGGTTTGTCCAGGAGTCAGTTCGTATTGTTCAATTATGACCGGGTTTGAAATGTACGCGTCAGTCATTTGCTTTTTTATGTCGCTTTTGAGTCTGGCCATTTTAGAAGCTATAAGGGAATTCCCCACACAGGGAATAGTTGTCAATGTTTTCTGGTTCTGGAATCGCGCTGATTTTGGTCACAGTCGCAATCTTAATTTTGTTGTTCTTGAAATAATCGGCAACATCTTTTTTAAAAACCATATCAGGCAATTCGATCACCTCGCCCGGTTCTGGTAGGTACGTCACCGATCGGCCATTCAACACCGCGATGTGGAAGGCAGCTTCAATCGATCCAAATTCCTGATTGGCGATGTCATAAAGGCTTTGGTTTGCGATTGCGATTATTTTCATTTTTCGAGTTCTTTGATTCGACGCCTGTACGTGTTGTTTTCCTGTACGAGCAGCTTGTTCTTACGATGCAGCAGGGCGATTTCATCACGCAAAAGAGTTTCTTTCGACGTGTGCAACTCCTGAAACTGTGCGAACTTCTTTTCCCACATCGCCGAAAGCTCCGCAAATTTGTTTTCGTAGCGTACGATTTCATCGTCGAGTACTTTTTTATAGTAGTCGCCGAGTTTTACTTCGTTGTCGATTTCCTTTCCTTTTGCTTCGGCGCGCTCGGATCGGCGGCGAAAAAACCAACCAGCCCAGCCAGCGCCAAAGAGCCCGAGTGTGCCAAGCGTGGCCGTTAAAATTTCGTTCATCATTTTCGAATCGTTGTTTGAATTTGATCCTTTACTTGCTGGTAATCTTTTCCGTCTTTTGCCAAATGAATCCGGACGCGCTGCTCGATGTCGAAACGGCTGGCATTGGTTTTCTTCAGCTGGATAAGGTTAGGTCCCAAAATCGGTACGAACTTTTGCGCGCCTGTCGACAGTTCAATAATGATCGCCACTTCCTGAAGCGTCGAGTTTCCAACGACCATACCGCCATTGCGCACAACGAGGTTGCGGTTCTCATCCCATAAAATCCCTTTGCCTGCCATTTTTAGCCGTGTTTAATTTTGTCGTTTTCAATCCCGGACAAGTCCGCTCTGGGTAACTGTGTGAAAGCGGCTGCGATCGTTTTTAAGGCAGCGCCGCCGTCGTTCGGTACGGGCGTCCATAATTCGAATGCCTGCTGCACCTGTTCGAGGATCGCTGTGTTTTTGTCGACCTGTGTTTTCAGCTCGCGAGCCTTGACGATACCTCCGAGACTGTCGCCATTTACCGTCATTCCGTCGGCATTGATCTTGATGATAAAGCCGTCGACATCGACGATCGTTTCCTCGATTTTTTCTGCAGCGATCAAAAACGCGATCGCGCCATTGTTTTCGATGATTCCGAGTAGGCACATCGTATCGACGGCGGGCCTTTTGTAAATAGATCCATTTCCTAAACTGACCTCTTCATATTCAAGCTCGTCGGTCTGGCCAACAGCGACCATTGTCTTTGCGTCCCAATCGACCGATTTGCAAACGGCCCAGAACGTTTGGACCGGCAACATTTCTTTGATGCGCTGTCCTAGAAGCCGGTTGAATTCTGCAATCTTTGTCATACTGTTGTAACTCTGTCGCCGAGTGTTATGTCCTGCCGAATGCCGTCCGGACTAAATTTCTTTACAACCTTTTCGATATAATAATTCCCGGACCTGTCATCGTACAATGTGCTTTTGATGGCGGCTTTCAGGCCGTGTCGCACACTTGGAATGCCAAAGGCCGTAAATGACCCTTCGAAGCGATCCTGTTTGTATTTTTCATATTCGAGCTTTCCGAGGCGTTCGAGTTCCGCTTTGACCGTGATGTTGTAAAACGTCAGTTGGCGTTCGTTGCCGTCAGCATCGCCGAGGTTGTCGACTGTTATTTTCGTTCCGTTGCGAAGCGTCGAAACGACTTTAATCTTCAGGCTGATGTCTTCCTTCTTTTGGTAGTTCAGCGCTGTCGAAACGCAATTTCTCTCCAAGTGGAACTTCACCGGCTTGTATGTGCTTTCGTGATCGTAGTACTTTCCGCAAACAACCGTTTTGCCGCGCATGTAAGTGTACAACCCCCAATCGCTTTGCAGCTTTTCCAGCACCGGGCCGACCTTTGTCTTGGCAAGCTTCACAGCGCCGAGCTGGACCTTTTCCAGAACGTCAAGTTCGTAGCCGGGGATCATCCTTTCGAAGAGCTCCTTCAGGCTGATGTTTTTCGAGATCAGATTTACCGGAAGCTTTCGTACGTTGAACATCTCGTCCTCGAACTTGATCACAATCGGAATGTCGACCGACACTTCCGAAATGTAACCTTCGAACTCTTTGACCAGGTTTCCATCGTAGCCAAAAAAAACGGTCACCGGATCGCCGCGCCTGAAGACTTCTTTTACCCGATATTTATCAAAGAACCTAACGTTTCTAGGAAGCGTTAGCGAGCCTCGGTCGGTGAGTTCCTTCCACGAACTCTCGAACTCTACTTCGGTAACCCTGTTCAGCACTATTTCATTTCGCCGGTCATTCTCATGGAAAATGATCCGGCAGCACATGGTAAAAGTCATAGTACAAGAATGATGTCTTCGTCGCTCCACATCTGGAAAGAAAAGGGGATCACTCCGGAACTTCCTTGCTGTAAGTTATCGCCCCAATCCGACAGCGTGACCCGCGATATCTCGCGTTGCTCGAAAAGCTCGCCGCTGATGCCGATGCTGTCCCCCAGTTTTTCCCATTGCAATAATTCCTTCAGCTGATCGTGCGCCGATCTGTTTGGCTCATCGAGGCAAAGCCCTTTTACATCGATTACCCAATCATCAAAACCGTATATTTCTTTCACCGTGCCGTTCGAACCCAGAAGCGTTGTGCGCGTCACATTGTGGGCGCGTCTGAAGCTGAACATTGTTGCGGCCGGCAATCTATAATCCAGCATGTTCACACGCTCGATTTCGCCGTTTGCCTTGTAGCGCTTGTAACTCTCGCCGGTAAACTTCGCCGGGAACATGATCGGCGTTCCCATCCAGCTCGTATCTGCGGCCGAATAATGTTCCGGCAGAACCTCGAGGCAATCGTAGTTGATCTGCTCGGATGGCGGCGGCGTGAACAGTTGCGGAATGTATACGGTCGTAGCAATGCCAAACGCGGTTTGGAACAGCTCCGAGAGGTTATATTTGAATTGTGGTTGATAATCTGACATTAGACTCCTAAATTGATTACTGCGTCGCGCAGCTTGTCGTTGACATGCCCGACGATCTCATCGGCCATATTTCGCGTGTTCGCTCCTTTTGCAACGGTGAAATAGTTTTTGATGTTTAGCGTCATGACGATTGATTTAATCCCGTTCGACCCGCTGCCTACATTCAGGCCGTCGCCTTCTTTTGTTCCTTTGCCTTTTTTGGTTGGAGCGTATTTTCCAAGGACCTCAGGATCTCCTTTCATGTAGTCGTTCACGCTTGGCGCGGTTTGAACATTATCTTTCGCGCCGCGTTCAGCCTCGTTTTTATTGTGAGCTTCCAGACCGTCAGCCATTGCGCCGGACCAACCGTCTTTAAATTTTTTGGCTGCGTTTTTACCCGCGCTCACGCCCAAAATATCATCAGCTGCACCCGCGCCTGTTTCCCATGCCGCCTTCCAATCTCCTTGAAAAAACAGCATGAGCGCTTTCCCAATTCCACCCAAGCCGGACAAAACGCCATTCAGCCTGTCAATAACATATTCCTTTACGACCGCACCGAACAATTTCAGCGCTTCCCATGCTTGAAAGATTATTTTTCGGAATCCTTCAAAATGCTCCCAACAAAGGGCGATAACTGCGATGAGCGCGCCAATTCCTGCCAATACCCAACCTATAGGCATTCCCATGATTGCCATACTAAAAAACTGAGTTGCGCCGGTTAAAGCCGAGGTAGCTAAGTTTTGAAGCCAGGTTACTTTGGTCAGCGAACTCATAATCGGAATTGCCGAGGCGACAATGGAAACAACCGGCGCAAAGGACTGAGCATAGATCGCGACGTCCCCAAATGTCTGACCCGCCCAAGTCTTGATATCCGCAAAAAAACCACGGATACCCGCGCCGGACTGTTCCACACTTGGAATTTTCGTAATATCGAGGTCCATGCCGCCGAGTTCCTCGATCCATTGTTTACCGGCATCCTCACCAGCGCCTTTGAAAATGTCCGCGAGAATCAATTGCCTTGCCTGCGTGGTCGCGCCTTTCATTTTCTGACTGATCAGTTTGACCGCGTCAAAAGTTGTCTTACCGACCAGATCGGCGGGTTTCAAACCAATACCGGCCAGGGCATCTACTTGGGCCTGCCCCATTTCCCGAAGTGACAAATCGGCCTCTTTGATGCTGTCGATTGCCTTGTCTGAAAAAACACCGGCTTTGCCCGATTTGGCGATAAGGGCGATAGCCTCCGATTGCGATAGTCCCAGCTGCTTAATGAACGGCTGGTATTCTTTGAGTTGGTCTAAAAAGTCACCGTTTGCATCGGCTCCCTTTTTATAGCCTTCCTCAATCAATCGTAGGTTTTCCTGATATGTGCCGCCGTTTTGCTTTGTCATGGCGTTGGCAGCGCGAGCGATGTCCTGCGCGTCCTGTTCGTAAACCGCTGCAATGTTCCTGGACTTGCGGACAAATTCATCGAGCGATTCACCGGTGAGGTCTGTCATTCGCTGGACTTCGTTTGTGAGCTTTTCCACATCCACTGCAAAATCGAGACTGTCACTCGCCTTTTGGATCAACTCCAAACCCTGATTTATTCCGATGGCCAAATCAGTCCACTTTTCGGCCTTTTGCTGAAACTTGCCGACCTGCTCAGTCAAATCCTTCATGTCTGCCTCAGCGCCTTGTAGTGCCTTTTGGTACCGCTCGAGTTTGGCTTTGGCTTGATCGTATGCTGCGTTGGCCTTCATTTGCTCGGCCCAGCTGCCTTTTTTCTTTACTTTTTCAAGATCGGATAGTTCTCTCTCAACATCCTTGATTGATTTTTGAAGGTCGTTATAGTGTTCTTTCGACTTTGTGAGTGCGATCTTGGTGTCCTTTTCCGACATCTTGATCGACTCGGTCAGATCGCCGACATCGTCGGTCAACGAGTCGACCGTTTTCATGATGCTCTTTACAGGCTTAGTGATGTGATCAATAAGCTCGAGTATCCACGATGTTGTACTATCTGCCATTTTTTTTGCGTGCCGGTTGTGTTTTATTCATCGCTGCGAAAACATCGTTCACAACTTCAATGAGAACTTTTTTAAATGTGCCTTCTAACATGGCCTGCTGAGCGTTCATTTGAATGCGGCTCACATATACCCACTGCTGGAATAGTTTGGCCCAATCTTCATCCGAAAGCTCTTCGGGATTGATATTAAAGTGAACGCGGATGATGGCGTCAATTTTTTGCATCCATGTATCCGCGTCCTCTTCGTCCTCCGGGTTTAGCCAAAACCCGTCTACAGCTTTTTTACATCGCCTTTCGCGGATCTGACAAGTGAACCAATTGCCTTGAGCAGTTCGGAATAAATTGCCCCGTCATTGTCTAAGGCTTCCCGGTCGCCTTCAAGAACACACCCCATGAGCATGTTTTGAACCGCCGTGATGTCTTTTTTGTCCTTCTTGTTTTCTTCAACTGCGATGGCCTGCATCAGGTTCCGGCCGGGCTTCTTTACCAGATAGATAAAAATCTCATCTGTGTCGGTCGAAATTGGAACTTCCCGGAGGTTTCTGCGACCGCCACATTTCGCGGCGTGTTCGTTGACTTTTTCCTCATTGAACGGCTTGATCACGGTAAAGTGAGTCGTGTCTACAACTGGCATTTCGTTTGCCGAATCCTGGTCTTTTTTGTCGATCTGATTTCCCATTAGATTACTGCCCATTCAATGTGTGAAACAATTAGCGTATACTCGGTAGCGATCGTTCCATCGCCCTGTTTTACGTCGATTCCGACGTTGGTAAATTCGCAGTTGCGGATGCGATCCGTTTGGATCAAAAACGCGTCGTTCATGTAAACGACGGTGATGTCGAACGGCGCAATGTCCTGAAGGCGTTTTCCCGGAGGTAGCGAACGCATAAGCGCGTCCACCTCTTCTTTGTACAGCGTGATCGAGGCGTTGGCCTCGTAACCGGTAACTGCCCGACCGACCGGGTAAATCCCTGCGCCTTTAACGTTTTCCTTCGAAACGTTGTCGTCGTACTTGACGCCGGTGATGCCTTCTACATCGCGAGCAAGCATATTCACTTTTACAGAGTTCCAACCCTGCATCGTGCCAAATTTGTTTATGATCGTTGTAAATGACATGTCTTAGATATTATTGGTTAAGCCGACGGCTACGTCGAATTCGTGTACAATGCCGTCAGCGACGATGGTAAGTTTTACCTTAACCGGGTTCGTGCTGTTGACGACCTGCTTTTGCTCGATGTAGGTCTCGAACCCGCTGATCTCGTTGTCGGTGACCATTTTCTCGATTGCCTTATTCAAAAGACCCGACCAGCTGCCGACGGTAGTCGGTGCGATAAAGCCGGTATTTGGGTCTTTCTTGACGATACCTTTTACTCGTGGAATAAGCGTCGCTCGGGTAATCCTTGCGGCTTTGTTCCATGTACGGTTGTTTTCGATATGGCCGAAATCCGAGTTGCGGTCAATTGCGGTGTACGAGTTCTGGAAGAAAACACCGGCGTATTCCTGATAGGAGCACGCCATGACAAAGCCGAGCGCCTTGATGTCCTTGTATTCGGAATTATCCAGCGAATCCACGCTACGACCGTCCGGCAAATAAGCAGCCAACCATACACCGAGTTTCTGATCGGTGAGCGAATAATCCAGGGAACCGCGTTTTGCGCGTGGCTTTTTGATGATGTCAACCGATCCCATGTTCTCGTTGATCTGACGCACGGCGATCATGCCGAGCGCCGATGTGACGCGAACTACACCGGAAGGGTCAGAGCAGGCAATCAGCGGGGTGACTTGCGGGCAAGCAAGGGCGAACATGTCTTGGGTAAACACGTCGAGGTTATTGGCCCCAACAATACAAAAATCGATAAGGCGATTTTCAGCGGCGAACTCCTCGATGATGACCTGATGCGCGTTCATTGTCGAGACAAGATTTGGCGCTTCCGAATTGTACTGGATGTTTAAACCGTAACCTTTGATCTCTTTGTTTTGATTGATGAACGCCTTCAGATCAGCTTTGGTTGTTTTGTCAAACAAATACAAAGTTGCCTCCGGAGCAAGACGGAAAAACTCAACAATATCGGCGTGAAGCGTCAAATTATTGTTGGCGTCGAAACTCTCATTAATACCGATCTGCTCTGCGCCGTATGGCGCTGTCAGCTTGATACCTTTGCCGCCCGCATGGATCGCCGTAGCGACAGCGCCGACCGGAAGACCCGTCGCAATGTATGCGACGTGATTGTCCGTACCATCTGCAAGACGGGCCAAGCCGCCTTGCAATTTTTCTAAAAGAACACCTTCTTCCTGTGCCATTATTCAGCGCTTTCGGTTAATTGGGTCGTTTTTTCAGCGAGCGCCGCGATTACCGATTCGCGCTCGTCGGTTTTGTACTGCTCGAGGTCTTCGAGCTTCTCAGCGGCCTTAATTGCCTTGATGGTGTTCTTGGCGTTCATCGGATAAGTTATCTCATCCGCATTTCCTGCGGCCGTTGGCCTGTCGAACGGGTAAACTTTCCCCTTTGATCCGGCATGAAGCTCGGCGCGGTTTTTTTCCAAAAACACGTTGCCGTCCGTGGTTGCAAACACTTTGTTCGCGTTGGGAAACGCTTCGAAAATCTCGTTTGCCTTTTCTTTCAATTCGCTTTCGCTGTATGATGTTTTCATAATTCTAAGTTTTGAGCCGATAGGCTGATAGTAATGTTTTAATAAACCAAATGATAATGATCAGTATGAGCAGGCCGAGCAGTACACGGCCAATCCATATCTGTAAACTTTCGAGAAACGTCAACTGATGCTCGATGAACACCGGTTTCTCAACGACTTCCTGTTTGACCGAGTGCTTTGATTTCCAGAATGCGAAAAGTTCCTGCGCTCTGGCCTCGCAATCCACATATAAAGTGTTGTCAATAATTTTCACGATCGGCACGGCGACGTACTTTCCAGGCTTGGTTTCGACAACCTCTTTGATGGCTATTTTGCTCTCGCCGTTCGCGCCGGGATTTACACCGAGATTTGCCTTGTAAGCGCTCGTATCGGCTTCGGTCTTGAACACCGTATCGTGCAGGGTTTCTGTGTTGGTTTCGGTCGTTTTTTCGGTCACGACCGCCGGTTTATAGCTCCGACAGCTTGTCATCGCCAAGAGGATGAGCAGGAAGGTAAACCAGTAAAAAAGCGCTTTTTTCATGTCTATTTTGTAAAATAAAGTTCAGCCTCGAGCTGACGTCTGGAAATTAGTCCGTTGACTACTTTGCCGCCTGATTTGTTCCATTTGGCAAACTCTTTGGCAATTGCCGGATCATTTGGATTTTTGTTGATCAACTTGAGCAACGTGCTATCGCCAAGACCTTCCGGTATAGTGTCGATATCGATATCCGATCCGACGTTATAGGTAAATGAAAGGACGGCGTTGTATTGGTTCTGGGAAAGTTTCGCTTTAACCAAGAAGTTGACGTCTTTTTCGAAGCCGGCAAGTACGGTTCTGAATATTTCCAAGCCATACGCTCTGGTGATCGGTTTGTCCTTCATCGTGACCTTTCGGCCTCCGGGATAGAAGGTGTTTCCAAAACCGATTGTCGGCACTCCCGCCGAGCATTTGTAAGGGACCGCCGAGAAACCCTCGCGGTCGCAAAGGAATTTTTCACCTTTGGCATCTATTCTGTTCATCTTTCAGGTTCCCCAAAGGGAAGCGGCCGAAGCGCGATGCATGCGGCCGCCTGGTTAAATTGTTACGCTGCCTTTCCTGAGATGATTGCCCCTGAGCCTTCAACACCGTAAGACACGATTATGTGGTAAAGCTGGAAGCCGATCGTGTTCTGTCTGTTTTCCGGATCGTCCTCAGCCATTCTTGCGAAACGCTTGACGCTTCCAGCAGCTTTGGCCGTCACGTTCTTGTGGAACACTACCGACGCCGGTCTGCCGACTGTCAAAGAGCCGTAAGGCAATTTCTGCAATGTGGTATCGTGGTATTGCGGCGTTTTCGAATCTTCGTAAACGATGAAACCGTAGTATTTCTTCGAAATCACACCTTCGGTAGCATTATGGTATTGCGTGAAGAAGTTTTTGTCTTCTGCCAGCAAATCCGATACGTGATCATCGCACAACACCAGAACCCGGCCGTTGCGATCGATACCTTTTTTATTCATTTTGGATTGAAGCGTACGAACATCTTTCGAGGTAAGTCTGAGCCTTCCTGTACCGTCATTCTCGCCGGTTGTCACCAATACAAAGAGGTTGTCCGCTTCACTATTTGCCTGTGGCGCTAATCCCCAAAGGCCGTACTCTGCGGTTGTATCCTCCAAAGTCTCGCGGTGTTGTTGCTGAACGTCAGAAGTCTTTTCATAAGCCAATGCGTAAAGCTCATCTTCGGTAACGATCGTGTTCTCGGTATCGAATTTATGCAGCGAGACGATGACGTGGCTATCTTCCCGTCGGTTTTTAACGATCGGGTAGTTCGTATTGTCAATCAGCACTTTTGGTGCAGCGCCTTGTTTTGGAATTTTGATTGTGTCCTGATTTACCCAATTCTGTTTGGATCTGATTTCCTGAACCCACGTGTGTGCATGGCGCAGCATCTTGATCATTTCCTTTTCGGCTGTCGTGTTTTTCAACTGAAGCGAACTTGCAACGAGTGTAGCGCTGACATAGTTTCCGGCATCGCTCGAGTGACCGAAACCGAATGAGGCTGCGATGGCGAACACCATCAGCAACGGGACAAATAATTTTCTGAGGTTTTTCATAAATGTTTAAAAAGTGTTTAAATGGTTTTTAGTTAAGCGTTGAAGTATGCCTCTTCCAGGGCTTTGAACTTGGCGGGTTCTGCTGTCATCATCAGCTCAAGCGCTTGCGGGTCTTTTGCTTGATAATCTTCGAGCGTCCACTTTTCGCGCCCGGCAGTTTCGGCGGTCGGCGTTTGTAGGTGTGCCGAGGGTTTGTCGATTGTGGGCATGGCATCCAAAATCGCTTCGGTCGCATCGTAGTTGGCAACTGCCAAATCAACGTAGTGCTGGCGCATTGTAGCGACAATCTTCTTGTCTTTCAGGATTGCCTTGTCGACGAGTGCTGCGGCTTTCGCTTGAGCCGCGTTCGCCTGCGAGTCGATTACGCTTTGCGCTGTTGCTGCCTGCGTTGCATTGGCTTCGACGGCCGCGAGGATTTGTTCGTCGGTCGCGTCGGCGTCCAACTTCAATTTTGCAATGATTTCATTACGGTTTTTCATATCTAAATTTGGTTTTACGATTGTTGGGGTGACCGGAGCGCCGCAAGCTGTGAACATTGCGGCCTGGTCTTCAGTGATGGTCACGGTCTCGCCCGAAATACCGGTAATGAAACCTTGCTGTTTGGCTTCGGTGGCCGAAAGCCACACGTCGCCCTTGACCCAATTGGCCTCGATCTCTTCCTCGGTCAATCCTGTTTTCTGGGCGTATGCGGTCCGGTATTGCTTTGTAAGGTTTTGTAGTAGCTTCAGATCGGCCGCGACCTTGTCTTCGTTGCCCTGAATGGAACCATTTGGTTTGTGGTACATGTACTGGCCGTTTTCGGCAAGCTCGAAAGTATCGCAGATCAACGCGATATAGGAGCCTGCCGAGGCGACCAGCGCACCGCCGTAACCGGAAATTGTCCCGGTAAAGCGCTTGATCTCGTTGGCGATCTCGTTGGCTTCGAAGACAGAACCGCCCGGCGTGTTGATGTATAACTTGACATTGGTGATCCCTTTGGCGATAAGCTCGTCGATCCTGAGCTTGAATTCGGCTGCGGAATTGGACCACTGATGAATGACTCCTGAAATTCGTATTTCGGCGACGGCATCATCTTTACTTGCCTGTGCGGTAATGTTTAATGGATACTTCTCTGCGAGTGCCTTGATGTTTAGGCCGCTGAACGCAATGATCAATGATGCCGTTAATGCCGATAATACTCTTCTGTTCATTTGGTCCTTCTGTTTGGTTTTTTGTTTGGATTTGATCCCGTTTGAGGTGGCAAATTTTGGCAGAAAATTGAGGGCAAAAAAATCCGCATCCCGCATTAGGCGAGGGATTTACCTAAATAGCGTGCGAGTGAAACCCAATGCGGAACGGTGTTTTTTTTCTGGCTCATTTACTTGGCATTTTTGCACTGTAGAAATGGTAATAAATAGTAGAAAATGGCCAAGAATCAGGAGCAAGTCGTCGCTAAAAAGCTGTTCGTCGAACTGTACAAAACCCAAAATGAAATCGCTGACGATTTGGGCGTAACGCCGAAGACCATTGGTGAATGGGTGAAAAAATTTAAATGGAAGGAAGAGCGCGACGCCAGGATCAACAACACTACAAACAGGGCCGAAAACATAAAGAAAGTGATCGGCGGCCTGACCGAGCGCACACTTGACGTCATGGCACAGATCGAGGTCGCCCGTGAGAACGGAGACAAGGCTCAGGAATTATTACTCTCCAAAGAGACCACGCGTATCGCGCAGGAGGTCGGGATGTACCAGAAAGCACTCGAAAAGCTTGATAAGAACTTCAAGATCTCGCTGTCAGTTTATCTGGAAGTCATGGAAGACATCTTTCAGGCGCTCCAAAATGATGACAAGGAACTTTACATCAAAACGCTCAATTTCCAGAAATCACACTTGCAAAATATCGCACAAAAAATCGGATAAAATATGAAACTATTGAAACGCCTGATCGGACTGGCGGCTAACAAAGCACCGTTGAAGCAGTATTATTTAGAAATCGGGGCACACTTCCTCCGCAAAGGCGCTGGGTACGATGTCGGAACGATAATCTCGTACAAGGTACTTCCCAAAGGAAAAATCAAAGCGGAAGTTGTTACATCCGTTTCCTATGATTTTGGAATGAATAAAATCGACCATAAATCGACAACCAAGATCATGAAAGGGTAATGAAAAAACAGGACAAAATAAATCTGGAGCGGTACAAAAAGAAGCTCGAATTGATTGCATCGTCCGGCAAATCATTCTATCAATTTGAGACACCGGAAGAGCAAAAGCAAAACATTGCCCGCGCCAAAAAGGACGTCGCTTATTGCGTGGAACGATACTTTCCGCATTACGCTACGGCCAAGTGCGCACCGTTCCATATTTATTGGGCCAATAAGGTCCTAAAAGATAAAGGTTTCATCGGGTTTGCAAAATGGGGTCGAGGTCTCGCAAAGTCGGTCTGGAACAATGTCATTATACCTTTTTGGGTTTGGCTCAATGAGGGCGACAATTATTTCGTGTTGATCGGCTCGTCCGAGAAAAGGGCCATCAGGCTGCTCGAAGACATACGGGCGGAGTTCGAGGCGAACCCGCAGATCATCGCTGATTTTGGCGAACAGATCAACTTGGGAAGCTGGACGGATTCACTTTGGGTAACAAAAGGCGGCTTCATCGGTCAGGCGCTCGGGTTCGGGCAAAGCTGTAGAGGTTTGAGGGTCGGGGTCAAAAGGCCGAAGCAATTCAATATCGACGACACCGAAACCAAAGAAATCATCAAGAACGCGAAGCGCCAAGCCGAAATGGTCGCATACGTCGAAGAGGAACTATTGCCGTCGATGGATGGTGAGGAAGAGCGCATGACTATATCGAACAACTGGTTTGCGCCTGAAATGTACATCAAGACATTGTCGGCAAAACACCCAGATTGGTACGTTCACGAAGTCCGGGCGTATGATCCGGTCACCTACGTTCCGACATGGACCGACAAATATCATCCGGACTATTACAAAAACAAAGAGAAAAAGATGGGCGTCTCATCCGCCCATGCCGAATACAACCATCAACCTAAATTGAAAGGCGGTGTCGTGTTCAAAATCGATTATATCCAATGGAAAAAACCCGCGCGCATTGACCATTACAAAGTGATCGTCGGCCATTGGGATATCGCTTACGCCGGAAGCGAAACCTCTGACTTCAACGCAGTAAAAGTTTGGGGATTGAAGGATCAGGATTTTACGCAAATCGATTGTTTCGTCAAGCGCTCAAAGATGGCCCCGGCGGTCAAATGGATGTGCGACTTTCAGAAGAGCCTACCGAAGGGCGTTACGGTGATCTGGCGAGCCGAGGCGCAATTCTGGAACGACGAGGTCAAAAGGACCATCAAGGAAGTGGAAAAAGAGGAAGACGTCCAACTGAACATCACTTTGCAGTATAACAAGCGCAAGAAATACGACAAGATCATTTTCGAGCTTGAAAGCCGCTACCAGAACGGCCGTATCTGGTACAGCGAAAAATTGAAAAGCCACGGCGATACCGACGTCGGGATACAGCAGCTTTTCGGAATCGCACCGGGTTACACAACAAAAGACGATTCGCCCGATGCCGATGCCGAGGCAATCGGGTTCCTTGCAAAACATATAACGGTTTCGAGCGGAAAATCGGGAGATTGGCAGAGCGGCAAGTACGAATCAAATAATAATTTCTTATAGCATGAAGTATCTAAGCAAAGACGACCTGATCGCGCTTTCATTCGAGCGGTTCATCGACGAAAGTTCCGAAGGCAATACTGACATAATCGATGACATCGAAACCAAAAGCATCGCATTGATCAAAAGCTACATTTCGAGCAAGTACAACGTCAAGGCCATTTTCGACGAATCCGATCCGCTCCGCGATGAAATCCTGGTTTCGATACTTTCGACGCTGGTCTTGTACGGTGTGATCCGTCGTAACGCACCGAGAAAGGTCACAACCGACTTGAAAGAGGAAAGGGATAAGGCGCTGTCCACGCTCGAAAAGATCGCCACGGGAAGGATTACACTACACGGCTTGCCTTTGCCGGTCGACGACGCCGGAAGTCCGGTTATCAGCAACACACTTTGGGGAAATAACACAAACGAAGATTTCTATATATGAATCCAATAAAAGCAGCATATCGCGTGCTCGAAACTGCGATTATAGACAATGCGTCGCCGCGCACGCTTCGCGTGGCCGCCTTTCTTAAAAACGAAAAGGCCATATCAAAATTACTTGAATACGAAGCGGAATCGATGCAAAAGCAAACCCTTCGCGATTGGACCAGCGCGATATCTGCTGCAACCGATCCCGAATTTCCTGACTTCACGGCGCTCGACAAACTCTATAAGAACCTCAATCTCGACAACCACCTGGCGTCGATCATCGACAGCCGTATTTTATTTTGCCAAAGGTCGGAATACAAGATCGTGGACGCAGACGGCAACGAAAATGAGGAATTGACGAAGCTTTTCGAGCGGACGTGGTTTGAGGAATTTATCAAGCTCACAATCTCTAGCCGTTTCGAAGGAACGAAGCTCATCGAGATGTTCGACGTTGACCCCGAAACAAAGGAACTTGCAACCGTCGATGAAATCGAACGGCCGTTTTTTAATGCAAAGAAAGGGATCATTACTAAATCGCCTGGACTGGATACCGGCTGGCCGTACAAGGAAGGCCCGCTCGCCCCGTACTACATTCAGGTGGGCAAAGACAAGGACCTCGGAATGCTGGCGTATCTCGCGCCGATTGTGTTGGCCAAAAAGCTTGGCTTTGGATCTTGGCTCGATTATGTCGAAAAATACGGCGTACCGGCGTTATTTATCACGACCGACCGTGAAGACGACACGCGCCTGAAGGAATTATATACCGCGGCCAGCAAATTCAAGTCAAACGGCTTTATGGTCGGGCGTGGTCAGGAGAAATTCGAGATCGGAAAAGGCGAAGGCGGCAACGCCGACAATTTCGACAAACTCATCGATCGGGCAAACAGCGAAATGTCGAAACGTGTTTTGGGAGGTTCTGGCCTGACCGATGAAAAGAGCTTTGTCGGTAGTTCCGAAATCCAATTCCGTTTGGCCAAAGACAGATTCGAAAGCGACAAGCTGCTGGCGAAAAACGTGATCAACGAAAAGCTGATCCCGAGGCTTCAGAAATTAAGCCCCGTTTATGCCGGGTTGAAAGGCCATACTTTCAAGTGGGGCGATGCCGTTACAATGACGGCAAAAGAAGTGGCCGATATTGTCGCTGTATTGGGCCAATTGTTCGAGCTCGACACAGAAGAGATCACCCAGAAGACCGGGTTCAAGATCATACGCCAAAAGGAAAACAACGCATTCCCGACCAACACTCCCGAGAACGAGGACATTAAAAAAAAAAGCTTGACGGGGAAGTAACGGCCATCTATCACGAAATCGATGCAAGTTACCACGCCGATGATTGCGGCTGCGGAACTTGTACAGACACCGTTATCGTCGCACTCGATTTATCCGGTTATGACTCGCTGATCGACCAGATTGCAAAGGACCTTCATTCCGGTAAAATCAAAGCTTCGGATTTGAATCAGCAACTGATCAGCAAAACCTACAAGGACTTGTCGAGCGGTGCTGGTGACGGATACGGTAAAGATTGGATCAAGTTCCCGGCTGACGACAAAGGCTCGACGCCGAGGGAACTTAAAAAGAACCTGTACGCATTTTCAGGCGCTAAGACATACGCACAACTCGAAGCGCTCAATCAGTTGCTCTATGACAATGACGGCAAGCTGCGGCCATTTAACGAGTTCTCGCAACTGGCCAAGTCCATCAACCGGCAGTACAATGTCAATTATTTGCAGGCCGAGTACCAGACGGCGCGAACGGCCGCACAAATGGCCGAAAAGTGGGAGCGCATTCAGGAAACGAAGCATTTGTTCCCGAACCTCAAATACCGGACCGTTGGCGATAGCCGGGTGCGCCCGGAACATGAAAAGCTGAACGGCATTATCAGGCCGATTGATGATCCGTTTTGGGATCGTCATTACCCGCCTTTGGATTGGCGCTGCCGCTGCGATGCTGTTCCGACCGCTGAAGACGAAACTCAATACGACGAGAGGCAATTGCCGCCGGTTCAGTTCAAAGGCAACGTCGGCAAGGATAAAGAGATTTTCACCAAAAAAGGTGCTTTTTTCAAGCTGGCCAAAACTAATGATCGAGCAACTGTGAATTTGGAACTCTCAAAATTGAATGCGCCTTATGAAACGGCATTTAAATCAAAACCAGGGAAGAAGCTGGAAGTAAATATTTATCACGACCGGAAGGATGCCGAAAGGAATTTAGCAATAGGCGAAGTTGTAGTACGAACGCAAAACATGAACCTGTCGATACGGCCCCACTTGGATATAGCTGGACGCAAGAATCCGGAATTTTTCGACGGCAAGCTGCTGGGTGACTTGACGGTAAAGAAGAGCGGAAACGCGAGTAAATATGTATCCAACACGTTTGACTCGAAATACGGTAAAAATGGACAGTTGCGAGAAGAGGAAGGCTCATTTGTGATAATGTCATTGGATCAAACAAATTTGTTGACGCAAGAGTTTAATGGGTTCTGCCGTCAACTTTGGGCCAAGATGCGGACATACAAAAGATGTTCGTATGTGATTGTAGAAAATTGGGGTAAAACGGTAAAAGTCCAAAGATCGGAACTGAAAGATTTTGCGGATTTTGAAGCAACCCTGAATCCTATAAAAGACAAAAGAGCCAAATAAATTCAGCTCTCTTGTGATCGAGGTTGGATTACTCCGCCCTTGCTTTTATATATCTTCTTTGGTTATTGTCTGGGACAAATATAATATTTTTTTATGAATAAGATACAAGCGCCCGATTTTTTAGCGATTGCCGAATCGATGAAGAAAGACGTGCGGCTTTTCGCAAAGCAGTATTGCCTTCAATGGTTCGATGACAGTTTCCAGAATCAGGGTTTTACCGATGCGTCGTTCAAGGCGTGGGACAAAAGGAAATCTCCGGACAGAAGACCAGGAGGCGGTATCTTGATGGACACGCTTTTTCTTCGAAAGAGCCTGAAGGTTCTGGGTGAAACAAAAAGAAGTATCGAGTTCGGAACGCATGTGTCTTACGCTGGCCTGCACAACAACGGCGAACGCATGCGGGCGATCCAGTATGTCAGAGCCCATCATAGAACGCGGAACGGCAAACGTGAGCAAGTCAAAGCGCACACGCGTAAAATTGACACCAAATATCCGAAACGGCAATTTATCGGCGAAAGCCAGCTGATGATGAAAGGATTGGATCAATGGCTTTTAAACGAAGTTCAAAAACGATTTAAACAACAGTAATATGCAAAATTGGAAGGAATTATATGTCGAGCTGGCCGATCTGATCAGTAAAATAAAAACGGTGGAGTGGATTGATCTCTGGAACTCGCAAGTATACAAC
>JAEWLN010000135.1 GCA_023457535.1 Bacteroidota bacterium | reverse complement strand
GGATATATTGCGCTTTTGCGTTAAAGGAAAAGCAGGCAATAAGCAGTGTGAGAAAGGTGGTGTTTAGTGTTTTCATAGCATCAACGAAGATACTACAAATCCCTTTTTTGTAATAATTTAAACGATGTGATGAAGAAAAAAACCGTCCAAAGGACAACGACAGAAATTTCGTACCAATGTACGCTGTAATCTTTCGCGATCGCGTCGGCGTTGATCTGGTTTTCAATGGCTTTGTATGCCTGGAATTTAGTGATGGGTTCTTTGATCAGGTTGGCCATGGATTCGATCGGCAAAAAATCGACGATACGCGCGGCGACGTCAGTGCTTCCAAACAATCGGGGCAATAACATGTGCTGTAGCATCGCCTCGAAAACCCACCAGATGAACAAAAATCCGATCGCAAATGCCGACCGTTTGACCAAAATCGCCAGAAAAATACAGAAAGCGAAAAAACACACATGCTTGACAAAATAGGCCAGCAGGTATTCGAGGTCCGAGAATACGATCGACGGTTCGTCGTATGAGGAAAAACAAAGTCCCAGAATCAGCGACAGCGCAAACACAAAAACGGTCGAAAGCGCAGAAAACGCGATGATCGCCAGGAATTTGGATTGTAAAAATTCCTTTTTGCTCAAACCGTCGATCAGGTTTTGCTTGAGCGTCCCGTAACTGTATTCGTTCGAAATCATCGACACGACGACCAGCGCTAAGAACAGTTTGGCCCAATCGGCGAGCCAGGAATTGAAATGCCAGATGTACGGAAAGTTGAAAATACCCTGGTCTGCAATGCGGATCTGAATCCCGAACAGGTCAAACTTGATCGACGCAATCAGCGCCAGGAACGACAACAACACAAAGTAGCTGATCGTAAGCACACGGCTGGCCTTGTTTTTCCAGGCTTTCTGGAATTCGATGGCGAGAAGTCGTTTCATCAGTTGGCGTGGGTTTTCGTGATTTCAAGGAATTGTTCTTCAAGGCTATTGCGGCGCAAATTCAAATGGGACAACACAATGTGGCGTTCAAAAAGCCACCGGTTCAATGCCGCCGGTTCCAGCGGCTGATTTAAATACACGTGCACTTTTCCGGCCTCGATTGCCGCTTTTTCCACCGATGGATGGTTACGGACAGCCGCCAGCAAAGCATCGGCATCATCGGCCTGCAGTTCAAAAAAGCCTTCTTTGGACGTCATTCCGCCCACAGCCCCGGAGTACAAAACTTCGCCTTTGCGCAATACCAACACATGCGAGCACACCTTTTCAACCTCGTCGAGCAGGTGCGAAGCCAGCAGGATCGTAGTGCCGTTGGCCGCAATTTGTTTGATGATGTCGCGAATTTGGTGAATACCTTGTGGGTCCAGCCCGTTTGTAGGCTCGTCAAGAATCAGGATTTCGGGATCGTTGAGTAGTGCCGATGCAATCGCGAGCCGTTGTTTCATCCCGAGCGAAAAGGTGCGGAACTTACTGTCCCGACGCTCGTAAAGTCCTACCAATCGGAGCTTTTCGTCAACCTTATCGTATGAAGTGCCTTTGATTTTACACACCAGCTGCAGGTTTTCGGCTGCGGTCATGTACGGATAAAAATTGGGGCGTTCGATGATCGCACCGACTTTTTTGAGCGCCTGGTGCGTTTCGAGCCTGCCGCCAAACCATTCGTAGTGGCCCGAGGTTTTGTTGACGACGTTCAGGATGATCCCAAGTGTGGTCGATTTGCCGCTGCCATTAGGGCCAAGAAGCCCGTAAACATTGCCTTTTTGTATCTCAAGCGATACGTTTTTGACCGCGTGCAACGGTCCGAATCGCTTGTTGAGGTTGTGTATGGAGAGAATCGTTTCCAAGCTTGAGCGTTTAAAATCCGGTTAAAAACGAACAAGGTAAGAAATTGTTACCGAATGCGGTAAAAAAAATTACGCGTGCAAGTGCCGCCGCTGGTAAAGGTTCACAAGCGTTTCATTGATGTCGCGGTGTTCCTGCGTGAGCGATATCTTGTGGCCGTGCAAATCGTTGGTCACCTGCAAATGACAGCACGAGCACTCAAACTCGCGGATATGACCGGTGACCAGACGCGTAGTGACAAATCGGTGTCCGAACAGCCTGCAGGACAACCGGCGAAACGAATAAGGTTTGTAAATGACTGATTCCATGTCGGATAATTTTGAGACAAACGTATCCAAACATCGACGTAATTGCAAATATATTCGACTAACTACATTAATTTATTATATTGATAAACATATACTTACAAAAAATCCCCAATCTTATGAATGGGGACTACAGTTTGAAACCAGTGGTTTAGCTTTTTTGCTCTTTGTTGAAGTACACCAGGTAGTAATACATTTGTTTTTCCTCATCCCAACCCTTTTCTACGAATTTCTCGGCACTTTCCGGATTGATGAAATCGAGTTTGATCTGGATATTGGTATCGAGGTTGATCACGTTGCGGATCGATTTGCGCGCGTCTGTTACGGCCGCATTCGCAATCGGGAAATTCGTCACGTCCTCAATGCTGTATTTCTGGCCTTTGTCGACTTTGTAATTTTTAAATTCAGGAATCAGGTCTGGGTTGTCCAACACTTCATTCAAAAAATTGGTCTCCTCGAATTGGTCGTTCTTGGCAAAATAGTTGACGGACCGGTTCATGAACATTACCTCTTCCTTTTTATCTTCGGCAGGCAATACCACGTCTTTGGCGAATCCCTGGCAGAACTTGAGGTATTTTTTGGTGATGAAATTCTCATCCTCAAAAGCATCCACAGACAGGAAATGCTCTAGCCAATAGCGCGCATCGTACCTGTTGCTGTCGACGGTCAGGATTTTATAACCTTCTTCTTTTTTGTGGTTGAAAATCAGGCATCCTTTGTCCAATTTGGTCAAACTCACGCCGTGCTGCAAAATCATCTCGAGCGTGGTACCGCGTTCTTCAAACTGCAAAAAGTCCGATTGCAGCTCGCTTTTGAAAATCCCGACGGCATCAACCACGTTATTGTCGATGTTGAGATTGGTCAGATAAGCCACGTAAACCTCGCCGTTCTTGATGTGCGGATGATTGGACTGCTCGAACAAGTGCTTGGTGATCTTTTTCGATACTTCGTGCAAGTTCGACGGATTGTCAAAAATCTCCGACGCCATGTTGTACATATCGTTGTATTCCAAATCGACTTCGTGCGCAAATTGGTAGTAGTTTTCTTCTTTTTCGCGGAATGATTTGAGGAAAAATTCCTTGATCAGCGGCGCGATTTCATCATTCATGCTAAACGGTTGTCCAGACAGGAAAATGGCCTCATTGCGGCTTTTGTTCCCCACGCGGTGGATGGAGAGCGTTTCGATGTGGGTGTTGTATAAATTGATCATGTGGGTTTTGGGCTTTCAGCAGCAGGTTTTTCGCTTTATGTTAATGAAAATGTTTGTTTTGAGAAAATGAGACGATGTTCCCGTGGGGCTTAATTCCAATTTTCCTCGAATCCGTAATCCTCAAAATTCTCCCTGTCGTCAAACATATCAAGGTCGTCTTCATCAAGATCATCTTCGAATTCCCCGTAAATGTCGTCGCGCATCTGGTCCGATTCAAATTCGCGTTCACCCGCCGAGGCCGGCATTTGTCCGTGGCTGAACAACAAATCCGGATAATTCTGACCGGTTTCAGGCTCTTCGATGGCAGCCAGTTCGACCAGGAACGTCCACATATTCAAAAAGTCGTATACGTAAATAATTTTGGTATTGTCGCGATCGAGCAGTTCAGTGAGTTGGTAATCGCCCATTATCTTTTGCTCGCCCGGATTGTCGCCTGTGTCAAAGAGCGAAATCTCTTCGTCCTGGTTCCATTTGTCGTCGCAGGTGTAGAACGACGCCAGTTCGGTTCCGTCAAACCCGAAAGCGTTCACGATCGCATTGTGGAAATCTTCAAGTGAATCGTCTTCGCGGATGGCGATATCGCGGAATACATCGTCCTCGGTGTCCAGGATCACCCTGAATTTATAAATCATAGCCGTCATTTTTGTGGAAGGCAAAGGTAGAATTATTATCGGTTTGGCGCGCAAAAAGTAATCAACAATCGGACAGGTCGGGCGTTTGCCGATGGCTGAAAAAGACACCGGATACGCATCCGATGCGACTTCATCCGACAAAATCCCGCCAAAGCCACGCAAAAAGGTTACGTTTTAAAATAATTGTGTATCCGCACTTTGATTTTATGGTATTTTTTGTGGTTCGGATAGTGGCGCTTGGTCGTAAGGTTATTGAACACCAGCGCTACGGCCAGCAAAATCAGCGCGCCGGTCAGCACAGGCGATAGCACATACCAGTAGCCGAGGCTTTTGATCTGCCCGGAACCCGTGACCGCGATCAACGCCGTGGCGCCTCCGGGCGGGTGCAGCGTTTTGGTCATCTGCATCAATACGATCGACGACGAAACGGCCAGCGGAGCGGTAAGCCAAATGACATCGGGAACGCATTGCAACACCGTCACCCCTGCCAGGGCCGATATCACATGCCCGCCTATCAGGTTGCGCGGCTGGGCCAGCGGACTCTGGATCACGCCGTATACCAGTACGCTCGATGCGCCGAACGAGCCGATCAGGAAAACCACGTCCGAATGGGGCAATTGTCTTGACTGCAAATACGCAATAATGCCAATGCCCACGAACGATCCGAGAAATGCCCAGAAATTTTCGGTGAAATCGATCAGCGTTTCCCTATATAATATGTAGCGCGTTTGGCGGTAGCCGCGTTTGATTTTATTGACAGGCATCATTTAAGGGTTTGCGGAACCGTATATACTGTAAAAGGGTAAATGCGTTTGGCCACGTATTGCGATACGAGGCAAACAACCATAATCGGAGCCAGCAACGAGTAGTCGCCAATGAGTCCGCACACCAGGAAAAGCGCAGTAAATGGCGCATGAATACTCGCACTGAGCATGGCCGCCATACCAATGACTACAAAATTGAGCGTTACGACCTGTGCGCCGGTAAATGTATTGAGCAACGTGGCGGTAAAAAATCCCAGGAATGCCCCTAGGAACAAACTCGGTGCGAACACACCGCCGTCACCACCTGCAGCAAGTGTTACCGACGTCACGACTGGTTTGAGCAACAAAATGGCCAACGTGACCAACGCCAGGGCAGGGGTCCATACGGGCGTGGTTTGCGGAAACAAAAGTGCTGCGACCGCATGATAGCCATCGCCATACAGCTCGGGAAGCAGCAAAAGCGTCAGGCCCAGTAGCACCGAGCCGATCATGATGCGATAGGCTACCGATGACATTTGGGCAAAAAGCGTCTTGAAGAACATCACGCACCGCGTCAGATATACGGAATGCAACCCCGCCAACAGGCCCAAAACCAGCATCCATGGCGCAGCGTGCCAGTGCCATCCGTGTAGTTCGAGCGCGAACAAAGGCGGTTCGGCCAGCAACCAGGTCAGTCCGAACGCAACGCTCACGGCCAATATAGTGCACAGGTAAAATAATCGGGATGGTTTTCTGGCGATGACTTCAAAAGCAAATAAAAAACCCGCGGCAGGACTCGTGAACAGCGCTGCAACACCGGCGGCCACGCCTGCGGAAATCAATTCGGTTTTGTACAACCGGAACAGGCTTTCCTTTTGCCGGGCAACAGATCCGATCGTAGCCGAAGCCACCACCGTAGACACTTCAATTCCGGTAGATCCGCCAAAAATCACCGTCAAAAAGCCGTTGACAAAGTGCGACGGAATTTTATACACAGGCATTTTCTTACCCGTGCGAAGGCTGTCGAAAATCTCGCGAATGCCCTTGTTGGCCTTGCGGTTGAACAAATAATGACGCATCAGGTAAATCACCGATAATCCGACGGCCGGAAAAAAAAGCAACCACACTTGATGGGTCTGCGATTGGGCAAACAACACCTTTTCGTAATGTTCGGTCACGTGCTTGAGCGCCAGGGCGAGCAACGCCGACAAAAATCCGATCAGCAGCGAAACGGCTACCAATTTGGCCAAACGCTTTGCGGCAGGAGTGGACACATTAAAAATTTGAAGCATAACAGCGGGTTCGGACCACAAATTTAAGCAATTGCGTTGCATTGACGGTCACATGCCCCAATTTTAAGAGTTTAAAAACCGGCGCGTGGCCGGACGGATCAGTGTTGGTGTTTTTCGCCTGTGCACAGCCCGACGATTTCGTGAAAAATGTCGTGTCCCTGTGCAAGCGCTTTGGCAATGTCGGCGTCGGGCGCTTTTTCCGCGACGAGTTTGTGGATGGCTTTGGTTTTGAGTTGCAGCTTTTCGGCAGAATTTAAAATTGCGTTGGTCCTGAATTCAGCCGGAATGTCGGATTTGAGCAATGCCGCAGACTTGTTCATGAGTTCTTCCGAACGCGTTTTGATCGGTTCGAGATTTCCGGTTTCTGACGGATGGAATGTCGCGGCCATCACCGTGTGCAATTCGTTAAGCGCGGGCCATTTGTCCATCGATTGCGCCGATGCGCCCGATAAGGAAAAGACAAATGCCAGAACGGCAAAAAAAGTGGTTTTCATATAAATTGTTTTAGTAATTGAATCATTCGCCTTGTACGATCCACCAGTGGTTGCCCGCCGGATCCTCGAAACCGGCCGTATAGCCGTAATCTTTGCGCTCCGGATGCATGAGGCTGATGGCGTTCCGGTGCATCGCCGCATCGTAGACCTGGTCGACATTTTCCACATACAGGAACATGCCGGCAGGTTTGATCGGCCATTGGTCTGTGGATTGTGCGAACATGATCACCGCCGGGCCAATGTTGATTTCGCCATGCCGGATGCTATTTTGTTCATCGCGTGCGATCATCAGTTCGGTCGCGCCAAAGACCTGTTGCGCAAAATCGAGAAAACCGCGTGCGTCCCCGAGAATCAGGTACGGCATCACAGGCAGGTATTGAGGTGGAATTTTCATAACCTTCAGATTGTTACCTAAAGCTACTCAATTTTTGAAAGCCAAGTACACCTTTTTTACAGATTGTGAAAAAAAAATCCCCGCAAAAGCAGGGATGGAATTTTGGGCGTAACCGTTAACGCAATGTGGCGCCCAGTTCTTTTTCGAACTGCTGCCGCAGCTTGCCCATGATTTTTTCGACCTGCTCATCGGTAAGCGTACGCGCGCTGTCCTGGATGATAAAGCTCACGGCGTATGATTTTTTGCCTTCCGGCAGATTGCTGCCCTGGTATACATCGAACAGGCTGATTTCCTTGAGCAGCGATTTTTCAGACTGTCGCGCGATGCGGTAAATCGATTCGAAGGAAACGGCGTGGTCAACAAGCAACGCCAAATCGCGGCGCACTTCCGGATATTTAGGGATCTCTGAAAATTTGATTTTGTTCGAGATGAGTTTCAGGATGTGGTCCCAGTTGAAATCGGCGTAGAAAACTTCCTGTTTGATTTCAAAATTTTTGAGCACCGGTTTTTTGACCGAGCCAAACTCCACGAGCACATTTCCGCCAACGGCCATCGCAAGCCCTTCTGAAAATACATCCCACGTGAGTGGTTGCGTTTGGGCTTTTTCGATGCCCAGGCGCGACAAAATCATGTGCACATAACCTTTGAACAAAAAGAAATCCGACGTCTTTTGCGCACCCGTCCAATTTTCATCGGCCCGGTTTCCGGTTACGAACAGCGTAAGGTGTTTGTGCTCTTCTGTTCCCTGTCCGATTTTGTGGTACGACTTCCCGAATTCAAACAATTTGAGATCGCCGTTGCGCCGGTTGATGTTGTATGAAACGGCTTCCAGTCCGGAAAACAGCAGCGATTGGCGCATCACGGACAGTTCGCTTGAGAGCGGATTGAGCATCGAAACATTGTGTCCGGCCTGCAACTGTTCGCTCAGGGCGATGTAATCGGGCGAGGTCAGCGAATTGGCCATCATTTCGTGGAACCCGACGGCATTGAGCTGTGCGGCCACGATGTTCTGTACTTTATAATCTTCCGTGCGCGGCGCATTGAAGACCGTCGCATTGATTTTCTTGGTGAAGTTGATGTTGTTGTATCCATATACGCGCAGGATTTCCTCGATCACATCGACCTCGCGCTGCACATCGACGCGGTAGGACGGAATGGTCAGTCCGAGACCCGCATCGGTTACGCTGTTTACTTTAATATCGAGCGAAGCAAGGATCTTCTTGATCGTTTCTTTGGGCAATTCCTGTCCGATGAGTTTGGCGGCCTTTGCAAAATTGAGGAACACCGGAAAGTCTTCGATTTTCTTTGGATATACGTCGATGACGTCCGACGTGATTTCACCGCCTGCCACTTCCTGGATCAGCAAGGCCGCTCGTTTGAGCGCATATTCGGTGATCGTCGGGTCGATGCCGCGCTCGAAACGGAACGAGGAATCTGTAGAAAGTCCGTGCCGTTTGGCGGTTTTGCGTACGCACACCGGATTGAAATACGCGCTTTCGAGGAAAATCGTGCTGGTCATTTCCGTCACGCCAGACTGTTTGCCGCCAAAAACCCCTGCAATGCACATCGGGCCTTTGTCGTCGCAAATCATCAGGTCTTCTTCATGCAGCGTGCGTTCCACGTCGTCCAGGGTCGTAAATTTCGTGCCGGCTGGCAAGGTCTTGACCTGTACTTTTCCGGTGATTTTGGCCGCGTCGAAAGCGTGCAGCGGCTGTCCGAGTTCGTGCAGCACATAATTGGTCACATCGACGATGTTGTTCTTAGGATTCAACCCGATCGACTTCAGCCTGTTCTGCAACCATTCCGGCGACGGCTTGACCGTAACGCCTGAAATCGTCACGCCACAATAACGCGGGGCAAGCTTGTTGTCCTTGACATCTACATCGATTTTCAAAATGCGCTTGTCCACGCGAAAATTGCTCACCGACGGCGTTATCAGTTCCACATGCGCGCCTTTTTGCAACATCCCCGCACGCAAATCGCGCGCAACGCCCAAATGGCTCATCGCATCGGCGCGGTTGGGGGTGAGCCCGATTTCAAATATTTCGTCGTTTTCGATCTTGAAAACCTTGGCCACAGAGGTGCCTGGTTTGAGGTCATTGGCCAATACCATGATGCCGTCGTGGCCGGTACCGAGCCCGATTTCGTCTTCGGCGCAAATCATGCCGTGGCTTTCCGCATCGCGGATTTTGCCTTTTTTGATCACAAACGCTTGTCCGTCCTTGTCATACAATGTCGTGCCGATGGTGGCCACCGGAACTTTCTGCCCTGCTGCAACATTGGCCGCTCCGCATACGATCTGTACCGGCGTACCGTCGCCCAGGTCCACTGTGGTGATTTTGAGCCGGTCTGCGTTGGGATGTGGTTCACAGGTCAATACATGGCCCACAACAATGCCTTCGAGTCCGCCTTTGACCGATTGGTAAGGTTCGATCACCTCGACTTCGAGTCCGAGATCGGTCAGCAGGGCCGCGATTTCGTCCGACTTTGCGTCGATTTTGATGAATTGTTTGAGCCAATTGTATGAAATTTTCATAGTAGGGATTTTTTCGAGCGCAAAGATAGCAATTGTCCGATTACGACCCGATATTAATCGGATGCATTTTTTAACAGCCATCGTGTAAAATTTCGCAAAAATGATGTAATCCGACCCTTGGCATTGGCCTGTAAATTTGGCTTACCGATTCATGATCTGAAATTTAAAAACACAAACCCATGGACTATCCAAACTACGAAGGCAAACACAACGCCAACCGCGACGGCTACAAAGTTCCCGGCGATGGCAATGCGCCCAACCATCCTGACCTGCGCGCGGGAAACGAATCTTTTCAGGACAACCCGAATGCCGTAGCGCACAAAAGCCCTGACGATATTCCGGGACAGGAATTCAACATCGGAGACAAGGCATTTCACGACAGCTCCAAAGCCGATTTCACGCCTACAATCTCCAATTTCCTGCACGCCGAATCGCAGCCTGACGAAGGCGATTCCGAATACCGCATCGACATGCAATTCAAATCCCCTGACGGTGACCGGTAATGCCGTGGGTATAAGATTTGGCGGCAATCGTGTAACGCTGTCGTAGCGTCAGCACGTAGATTTGATTTCAATTAAAAAAATATCTTTTATGGAACAGGCAACAAAACACGCGTTGGTGACCGGAGCTACCAGCGGCATAGGCTATGAACTGGCCAAACTGCTCGCCAAAGACCACTACAATTTGGTACTTGTGGCGCGCAATGAAGAGAATTTGCGCGAAACGGCACGCGAAATGGAGGCCGCATCGGGCAATGTGATCCACACCCATATTTTCCCGATCGATTTGTTCGAGCCGGGCGCCGCAGAAAAAATCTACACCTTTACGCGCGACCAGAATATTACCATTGATATTCTGGTCAACGATGCCGGGCAAGGCGAGGGCGGACTGTTCGTGGAAACGGCGCTTGCCAGGGAAATCGATATCATACAGCTCAACATCGTCGCACTGGTCAGCCTGACCAAATACTACCTCAAGGAAATGGTGTACCGCAACAGCGGCCGGATCCTCCAGCTGGCCTCGGCGGTATCAAAGGCGCCATCGCCGCAACTTTCCGTCTACGCGGCCAGTAAAGCGTTCGTTTTATCATTTACAGAGGCGCTGCAAAAAGAAGTCGAAGACACAAAAGTGACCATCACGGCCTTGCTGCCCAATAAAACAGACACCGATTTTTTCCGCAAAGCCAAAACCGAACACACCAAAATGTACAAAGAAGGCATGATCTACACGCCCGAAGAAGTCGCCAAAGCGGGTTACGACGGGCTGATGAGCGGCGCAGGAACGGTCATTCCGGGCGCGATCAACAAAATGGAAGCCTTTATGAATACGGTATTGCCGGACAGCGCGGTTGCCGCAGAAATGGCGATGTTCAACGCCCCGAGCGACAAAAAGGACGGCAGGAGCCATACGCAGCACGCCCCGTCGGCGCGTGAACGCGAACGCATCAACAAAGTAAACGGGGATTTTTGATTCCCGTTTTTTTATAGTAACAAAGTAACTTTTACGTCGGCGTGGGTGCCGATGCGCGCTTTTTTGCGGATCTCCTGTTTGAGTGGCAGCAGGTACGCGCGTTGTTTTGTGTCGAACCAAATGGCAGTTTCCCATTGCACACCGGCAATGAGCGCGATCGCCTTAAGACGTCCCCAACCCTGTTCCTCCTGTTGAAGCAATTGCCTGATTTCCGCCGACAAGTCGCCCGGCACGGTCACAAAGAACCATCCGGCATCATGCCGCCACGGCGTCGCTAGGAACGTCCAGGTAAGTTTTCCGGTCAATGTTTTGAGAGTAATTCAGTGACGTTTTTGCTGATATTCTCGGCGATTTTGGCCGTGGGCAAATCATTTTCGTCGTCGCCAAACGGATCCTCGATCTCTTCGGCAATCAGCTCAAGGCTCGCCAAAACGTAGAAAATGAATACGACCACCGGCACCACAAAATAACCAAGACTGAACGAATACCCCAGCGGCAAAGTCATGACGTAAAAGAAAATGAATTTTTTGATAAAGGCACTGTACGAGTAGGGAATAGGCGTATTCTTGATGCGCTCGCACGCGCCGCAGATGTCAGTAAAGGACTGAAGTTCGGCATTGAGCACAATGAGCTGGTCTCCTGTGATTTTTCCGGTCGTGTACAAATCGTTGATCTTGTGCATCATCATTTGCGCGATGTGATTCGGGCCGTGGCGGTGCTTGTCGATTTCAAGGTCCAGATCCTCGAACAGTTGCTGCGCCGTTTCATTGTTCTTAAGGTGTTTGTGCAGCGCCGATGCATACCCGGAGATCATTTTCGTGAAAAACGCGCGGTCGCTTTCCTCGCGTAACATCGCCGATAACTTGATGGCCAGATTGCGGCTGTTGTTGACCAACGCACCCCATATTTTACGGCCTTCCCACCAGCGATCGTATGCCGTGTTGGTCCTGAACACCAGCAGTAACGAAATCACAAACCCAAGCATGTTGTGCATGATCGTGATATTTTTAATGTAGCTGCTGTCGGTCAGTTGCCAATGCGCTACCTCAAGCCATCCGATGGCCGCAGAGTAGGCGGCGATAGCGAGCATGATGGGGATAAGTTTGCGGAAAGTGTCCGCTTTGTGGAAACGGAAGATGAACGTGAACCAATCTTTGGTGTTGTAGGAAACCATTTTTTTCTTAAGTCCGTTGCGGTATGCCGGTATTGTTTAAATTCAAAAATAGTATTTTTTTGCCAGTGGATAATTTCTGTCCGTCCCAACTCGTTATTTTAGACCGTTCGGTTTACGATCCCATCTAAAACCTAAAACCTGAGTGACGTTAAAAACTTAAATTTCCCGCCAGTTGCCTGAGCGCCACCTCCGATAGTTTCGCCTGAAACTGCGCGTTGCTGTTGCGCACCTTGGCATTGATGTAATTGAGCTGCGCGGTGCGGAATTCAAGCGTCGTGATTGTCCCGATGCGGAATTTGTCCAATGTGATCTGCAAATTTTGTTCGGCGATTTCCTCATTTCTGGCCTCGAGTGCGGTAAGTTCGAGGTTGGTCAGATAGGTTTGGTAAGCCGTGGTGAGTTGCGATCTGAGCGTCAGGTTCTGCTGGGCGATCAGGTATTCCTGGTTTTCGATTTGAAGTTTGGCAACTTTTTCGACGCGGTTCTGGTTGAGCCCGTCGAACAAATTAAGCGTCGCGTTAAAACCGTACGTCCAGCCGCGCGAATAGGCCTGCGAGGTAAATCCGAGGCTCGATTGCGATTCGATGATATTGTATCCCGTACTCACGCCAATAGAGGGATAACGCGTGGACCGGACATTTTTGAGATTCAACTCCGCGATGCGTTTGCTGATGAGCTGCGCCTGAAGCTCCGGATTTTGTTTTTCTGCCAGATTGGTAAGCTCGCCCAGTTGCAAATGCTGATCGACTGCTACAG
>JAEWLN010000134.1 GCA_023457535.1 Bacteroidota bacterium | reverse complement strand
AAGTGGACTGCGGCGAGAACTGCACAGAAGAGCAGCACGCACAAAACAGACGAAGCGAATTTTTGATCGTGAAATAGCGATAGGTATCCGTAAAATGAAGCGCCCTTTTATCAGGGCGCTTTTTTTTATTTAAATCAAATTTCCCAATTGAAATGCCATAACACGGACAACCATTTCCAAATTTTCAAATTTTCAAATTGGCTTCGGTTACACCGACCCGCATTTCCAAATTTCCAAATTTTCAAATTTCCAAATTGAAATGCCATAACACGGACGCCCATTTCCAAAATTTCAAATTGGCTTCAGTTACACACGCCCATTTTCAAATTCCCAAATTCCCAAATTTCCAAATTGGCTTCGGTTACACGCACGCGGCTTTCCAAATTTCCAAATTTTCAAATTAGCTTTGGTTACACGGACCCGCATTTCCAAATTTTCAAATTTCCAAATTGAAACAAAATAACTAAGCATATATGATGACACCGCGAATTATCGCAGACACGCCGCGACAATTAATTGGAATGCGCCGAACAATGCGTTTGTCCCATAACCAAACGGGCGAACTTTGGCGGCGTATGATGCCACGCCGAATTGAAATCCCGCACCCATTGAACAGCGATTTGATTAGCATGGCCATTTACCCACCGGGTTATTTCGCGAATTTCGATTTAAACAACGAATTGGAACGCTGGGCCGCAATCCAAGTGACGCACCTTACAAAGGTCCCTGACGGCATGGAGACGTTCCTGCTTACCGGAGGGCTTTATGCAGTTTTTGACTATAAGGGATCAAGTGCCGACAGCACCATTTTCGAATACATCTACAATTCCTGGTTGCCCAACTCGGGATATGTGCTTGACGACAGGCCACACTTTGAGATCCTGGGCGAAAAGTACAAGAACAACGATGCCCGTTCAGAGGAAGAAATATGGATTCCGATCAAACCAAAACCCTCCATTTAACCCCCGACGGGGTAAGGCCAAAATGCGAAAGACTCACGTGATGAATTATGCCGGTGATACGTGTGTCCGCGCCCGCATTAGGGATGGCAGCAAGGCACCGTGTGCCGCGTACAGCCCGGGCCGAAGGCAATGCCCAAAACCCCATCCGGGGCGATTCGAGCGTGTTTCACGGGATTAAGTTACATATTGCCATGAAACAATTGGCGCAAAAAAAAAAGAGGCCTTAAAAAGCCTCTTTTCATTTATTTCAAAACCGATTAGTTGATTACAATGTCGTCGATTTGTGCGGTAGTCGTGATTGCTGGCGTTCCTGAATGTTCGAACACAAAGAATCCTGTTCCTGTCAGGCTTGCAGGGATGTTATACGTCCCGGCCGAGTTGAAGTTCGCTTCAGATGCGCCGTTTGCCGGATAGGTGATGTTGAAACCCGACGTGATGTCTGTAAAGTTGGCCACATTGAACGCGTCGAGCGCAGCGTATTGATCAGAAGTCACATAGTACACTTTCAACACGGCACCGGCCATGAAACGCATTTTTTCTTTGAACGTCATGGTGCTTGCGGCCGAGAAATCTACCGGAATGAACAAGTAAGATTTAGCCGTTACGCCGCCGCCCCCAAACGACGTCATCTCTACGTATTTGTTGCCTGAGAATTCTTTGACTTCCCAGTAACGGTTTCCGGTAGTTTGGTCGTTCACATAAGCAGGGAAAGTGCGCGTGCCTACTGCATAACCTGTAAAGGTTTCATTGAGTGATCCGCTGAATACGATGTTGGTACCACCCAGCGGAGCGTGTGCGATGAAACGATCGCCTTCCATTTGGATGTCTGCCTCAGTGCGCGCCATGAATTGGTAATCGCCGCGGTATTTGGTCAAAACCCCGCGTACTTTTCCGCTTCCTGTAGGAACGCGTTTATTGGCGAATTTGGCGAAAGAGCTGGTTCTGAAGATGATTGTTTTTCCGGCATCATCCATCAGCGTCAGGTTTGTGGCCCCGCCGATCTGGTTATTTTCCTGGAAATACGTTTTTTCTTCCCCGGTGTAAGCCGATTCAGTGAATTGAACGTTGTCAAACTCGATGAGCTTATTGATGTTTGCATCGGTCAGCGCCTCGGTAATGGTCATGTGCTGTACGATGTCGTCTTCGTTCACTTTTTCGCACGAGGCTTTTACCGTTCTTCTGAATTCCTCGGGAACCAGTCGTCCGATCTGATCGAGTTCAGGCGTATCGGGATCGTTGTATACATCGCCGATGATCAGTGAGCCGTACGTTTGGCTGTATGCTCTGTTTTTGAGGTGGACATATACTTTTCTGCCCGGCTCAAACTCAGTGTAAATGTTGTACAAATCTACCGGAACGCTAAAACCGCGCGTGCCATCGATCGTTTGGAACGAGATCGACTTGTAGAATGTGCCGCCCTGGTCGCTTGACGTTACGTAAGCTTCGATGATGTCATCGGTTTCGCCATAGAACTGCACTGCGCCGATGCCAGTAGGCGAAGGGGGTGCTGCAGCGTAGAGATCCGCTACGGTTTTGGTGGGCGTTTCGGTCACGCACACAGTGCTCAGGTTGGGCGATTGGAAACGGTCGTCAGTGTCGCAGGCCGTAAAAACCCCAAAACCCACTGCGGCCAAAAGGCTTATTTTGATGCTATTTGATTTCATCTTCTTTGGTTTAGAATACTTTAATATTGTCTACCTGGAAACCGCCGGTTTGGGTAGTTGAATTTCCTTTGACACGGAAAGCGATGTGAATTTCGCCCGAATAATTTGACAGATCTACCACGCCCGAATTGTAAAAATCGTAATTGTAAGCGTTGGCGTACGGAGGCAAACGGAACGATTTGAGTTCCCATTCGGCTGCGAGCACATTTTCGCCGTCGTAATTGCCGGACACGAGTACTTCAAACTTGTTGTCAAGCGATGTGGCGTGGTGTTGCGCAGATTGGAAGATCAAACGCTTAAGCTGTGCGGCATCGATGTTGATCGCCGGAGTGATGGCCCATCCGATGTTGGATGCATTGCCTGAGTTGAATGAGCTGAATTCGATGTAATCGTTTCCGCCAAAAGCGTTCTTGAACCAGTCTTTGGTTCCGGCCTCAGTAAATACGGTCCATCCTTCAAAGTCGAACATCTCGCCTGGCGGTCTTGAGAAATCTTCAGAGAAGATCGGGGAGGCCGTTGGCGGCAAGGTCGTATCATTGTCGTCGCAGCTCGCGAAAACACCGGCGAACAAAACGGCGACCAAAGCGGATTTAAGGTAATTTTTCATATATAGATTTTTTATAGCCATTAGAAATTCATGTATACGTTCACGAAGTACGTTCTGCCGTAGCCAAAGAAGTATCTGTTGCCAAATGAACGGACGCCGCTGGCGTGATCTTCATTGATTTCACGGAAGTTTGCGTTACGCGCAGATTCGAATCCGCCGGTCTTGTATTCCTGATCCAGTACGTTGTTGATCGACGCAAAGAATCCGATCGTTTTTTGGTTGACCCTCCACGATTTACCACCGGTGAGGTTAACGAGGTAGAACGGATCGAATTTTTCCTGCTTGAGCAGATACGCCGCTCTTTCAGGGGTTGCTTCAGGGAATGAAATACCGCCCTGGTTTGGCACCGCGTAGAAGTTGCTTGTTCTGAGCAAAGGATCCACGTCCACATACGTATCAGCGAGGTAGTTTCCATTGACGCCAACCCACCAGAAGCGTGGATCGCGGTACTCGATACCGAGTGAATACGCCTGTTGCGGCATACCGCCTTGCTTGTAGTTTTTAAGGTAAGACTGCCCGAAGTTAACCACCGGGTTCAATCCTGCAGCCTGACGGCCGTCAACGCTGAGCGACACGTTCGGGTTGTTGTCGTAGATGTATTGTCCGTACGCGGCAGAGCCTGTGAGCTTCAGCGTAGAAGTCAGTTGGTATTCCATACCGAGTTCAGCACCCATGTTGAGTTTGTTCATACCTTGGGTAATCTCGGCTACGAATTCATCTTCGCCACCGTCGTCATCAAGTGAAAGTCCTTCAGAATAGAAGAATCCGATTTTGGTCGCGTTCTCGATCTTGGAAGCATAACCGGTCAATCGTGCCTTGAATTTAGGGGCATTGAGGATGTAGCTTACGTCTGCACTCGAAATTCTTTCGCTTTCCAGGCCGTCGAGAATGTTGTTGTTCAAACGCGCGTTGATGAACGTGTTTCTGAGCGATGGCGCCTTGGTCATGTAAACACCGTTGACGTTAAAGAAACTTCTGCCCGACAATTTGTAAGTCAGACCGCCTTTAAAACCAAAGTTGTCAAAGTTGACTTTTTCGCTTTTGCCGAACGAGTTGTTGGCATACAAACCGTTTCTGTACAAACCTTCGCGTTGGTAATCCGTTCTGGTATAAGTTTGCGCGAGGTAGAAATCGATTTTCTTGTACGTAAATTTAAACTGCGTAAAAGCGTCGATCGTATTGGCGCGCAAAATGTAGTTGTAACCGTAACGATCACCTGTGTAAACCAATCGGTTCGGGTTGTTCAAATCTGCCTGGTTCTGGCCTGCGTTGAACTCTGCACCTTCGTAGAAAGAATCTGTATCTACGAGCGGATTGTCGCCCAGCAAGTCGAGCATGTACTGGAAGTTCTCCGATCTGAGCGAGCGGAAAGTCGCCCCACCGTTAAATGAGATGTTGTCTGCCAATTGGGAAGAAATGATTGAATTTGCGGTCCACAAATCATCATCGGTGCGGTCTTCGTACAAGGCGTAGATCGCGCGTCCGTTGTTGGCGTTGGCAGCATACATTCTGTCCCAGTTGATCTGGCTGTTGCCGAGGAAATCCACAAGCGTTTTGTTGGCTTGCATATAGTTTGGCATCCAGGTATTGGTGTTGAACGGATCGTCCGTGTTGAAATCGTAGTGGTAATTCAGGAAATAACTTGGCAGATTTTTGTAGTACGTAGGATCAGGATTGTTCCCGCCGTTGTAGTCCAAACGCGTGTTGCCGATGCTTCCGGTCTGGAATGCCACGTTGGTATTGAGGTTTGTTTTTGGAGAGATTTTCCAAAAATGGCTCAACATCAGGATAGGCTCTTCGACGTTTTTGTCGCGCGAATTTCTTTTCTTGCCGTCCTGATAACCCCAGTAAGAGTTGTATTTTGCGCCTTTGAGGTCGATAATTTCCTGTGAGTTAGGGGAATTCTTGCCGCGGCTGTTTTGCGCGTAAATGGCTGTAAGGTTAAGCGAGTGCTTGCTTGAGATGCGTTTTTCGACGCTTGCGAACAGCGATGAAGCCGCGTAGTCCGTTCCTTCGAAATGACCCTCTTCCGCCCATCTTCTTCCGCCTGAAACGACAAATGCCCAACCGTTGGTGTTCATGCCCGAGGCGTGGGTACCCATGGCCCTCCAGCTGTAGTTGGTGTTCGTGCCGGCAAACGAGATGCGCGTTCCCGGACGATAGATCGAAGCGCGCGTATTGATTTCCTGTGTGCCCAGGATGCCGCCAAAAGTATAATCTGAAGGCGCGGAACCGGAAGTAAATTCCTGGTTTCTCGTGGCATCGTTTAAGCCGCCCCAGTTGCTCCATTGCGGCCTTCCGTCGTATAGTTTGTTCATGACCACTCCGTTGATCATCGTTGTTCCGTATTCGTTGTCGAGTCCGCGGATGCGGTAACGCGCCTGACCCCAGTTGAACGCTGCGGTTTGCTGGAATGCATCGCGCGAGGCCTGGAGCAATCCTGCGGTACTTTCAGACCCGCTGTTGTCATCCCCAAGGTCGTTTTCTGTAATGGTTATCAAGGCCAGTTGCAGCTCTTCAGTGATGTCTTCTTCCATGACCACCACGCCAAGGTCCACGATTTTTCCGGTAACGATTTCAACCTGAAGCATCTGGAGTTTGTAACCCGCCGTTTTCACCTCGAGGATCTGTGTGCCGGGGGCGAGGTTGGAAAAGGTAAATTTACCGGTAGCATCAGTCACCTGGGTCAGGTTTGCATTCTGAATCGAAGCGACCACGTTCTGCAATGGTTTTTGCGTTTTGGAATCGACGACTTTACCAGTGACACCGGTACCTGTCTGTGCGAAACTAACCACGATCTGCATCGCAAATAGAATACTAAAAACAAGTTTTTTCATAAATAAAATTAGTTAATTTTTTGAATCTTAAGCCTTAATAAAAACTTAACAGCGCGCAAATGTACATCTTTTAATAACATTACATACCTTTGGCCGGAAATTTATAATATTGTTGACCGTAATTTAATATCTCATTTATGAAGATTAACAGATTAATCGCCCTGTTTTTTGTTATATTCGCAATTCAAGCAGCAAATGCACAGCAAAAAAAGTTTATTGTGCATACAGTGGCGTTTTACAATCTCGAAAATTTGTTTGATACCATCAACCAGGCGAACAACGACGAAGAGTGGTTGCCAAAGGGTGCGCAGAACTGGACCGGCGCGAAATACCGCCAGAAAATCTCCAACATGGCGCGCGTGATTTCAGAGATCGGAACCAGCGAGAACCCAAATAATTCCCCTTCGCTGATTGGCGTATCGGAAATTGAAAACCGCGGCGTACTTGAAGATTTGGTCAAAGACCCGCAAATCATCCGCAAAGACTACGGCATCGTTCATTTTGATTCGCCGGACCGACGCGGGATCGACGTAGGATTTCTCTACCAGAAAAAGCACTTTAAGCCCACGAGCTACAAGGCCATTCCGCTAATGATCTACAACAACGCAAACGCGGAAAAAGCCAAAGACAAAGAAAAAGATAAGGACGAGTCGGACGACGCCTCAGAAGAGAAAAATCCGGAGCCAACGCCAAACCGCCGCATTTACACGCGCGATCAGCTTTTAGTGACCGGCTTGCTCGACGGCGAGGAAATCCACGTGATCGTCAACCACTGGCCCTCGCGTTCAGGCGGGGAAAAGAAAAGCAGTCCGTCCCGCGAGGCAGCCGGAAAGCTTAACCGCAAAATCATCGATTCGCTGATCCAGATCAACCCCGATGCAAAAGTGATCACCATGGGCGATTTGAATGACGGTCCGTACAATAAGAGCGTCAAGGTAGAACTCGGTGCCAAGGCCAAACGCGAGCAACTCAAGGAAAGCCGCGATGTTTACAATCCGTTCGAGCAGATGCAAAAAGAGGGCAACGCCACGCTTTTCTACCGCGATGCAGGCGATATTTTCGACCAGATCATTTTTACCGAACCGTTTACGCGCAAGGATTACAGCTCATTCCGCTATTGGAAAGCTGGCATTTACAACAAGCCTTACCTGATCCAGACCACGGGCCAGTACAAAGGCTATCCGTTGCGTCACGGTGCCAACGAAGTGGGTTACAGCGATCACTTCCCGGTGTTTATCTATCTTATCAAGGAGGCGAAGTAAGCCGTGAAGCGATCGGTCCTGAAATCGAACCATGCACGGGCCTACACAAATATTATATTGAAAGGTCGGGTTTTCCGGCCTTTTTTATTTGTAAATTAGCAGCACTAACCGTCGCGGCCGACCCTTTCGACTTTCGACTTTTTGACATTGGACACATGAAACCTTTCAATCTGAACCGCTGGATAGACGAAAACCGCCACCTGCTCAAACCACCTGTGGGCAATAAAAGCATTTACCCGATGTCCGAAGATTACATCGTCATGGTCGTGGCCGGTCCGAACGCGCGCAAAGACTACCACTATAACGAAACCGAGGAATTGTTCTATCAACTCGAGGGAACCATAAAGGTCATTGTACAGCAAGACGGAAAGCGCCAGGAACTGGAACTGGGTCCGGGCGACATGTACCTGCATCCGGGCAAGACGCCCCATTCGCCGGTGCGGTCAGCAAATTCGATCGGATTGGTCATCGAACGCAAACGGGCGGGCAAAGGCTTTACCGACGGATTGCTGTGGTTTTGCGAGAACTGCAACCACAAATTGCATGAAGTGTATTTTGAATTGCACGACATCGAGGCGGATTTCCTGCCGCATTACACGCATTTTTATAATTCTGAACCGTTGCGCACATGTGAAAAATGCGGTACGGTTATGGAAACCGATGCCCGTTACACCAAACCATAGTTCTTATCCGGAAAAGAACAATCTAAACTGTTTGCGTAGGAAATACCGTTAAAAATCCGTACTTTGGCGCGCCAAACCAACACTATGCCCCGATTTGTACGCATTACGACGTTTTTTTTGTTGCTGGGTTCTGCTGTAGCGGTTTCCCAAAACCGGGACATCGATTCGCTCAGGCAAAATTGGCTGAATTCCAAGGAACACGATACGACCAAGCTGATGTCGGTCATCATCACGATGAGCAACAAATACAACGACTCAGACAAACGCTACCACCGTCTAAACCACTTTATGGGCAGGCTGGCATGGGAACACCTGCAAAAAAAACAACCCCCGGAGCTGTATTCAAAATATGTCCAATTCCTGGCGTATTACTATGCGACATTGTCGGTAGAGGCACGGCAAAACGGCGAAATAGCCAAGGCACTGGCTTCGATCGACAAGGCCATTGCGCTGAACAAATCGGTCCGGCTTGAAGAGGATGTGCATTTTGCGATGATTGACAAAGCGCGACTCCACATTTACATCAAAGATTACGAAAAGGCGATCCACTATGCATTTGCGGGCTTAAAGTACTTTGAAGCGCATCCCCAGGGCGTGGGAGACAATGGGATCATTATGGCCAATACCGCGCTGGCGGAAATTTATGTCAGTCAGAAAAAGTGGGACAAAGCCATCGAACGCTATCACAAAGTGGCAGAGGTTTTTTTTGCCAAAAAAGAATATTATGTCCAGAACGACTATTACCTGGCGACCAATTATGCCGATTGTGCCGCCGTTTATTACCAATTAGGCCATTACGCGCAAGCACATGACTATTATTTGAAAGCCCTGGCGCTGACCCGTAAAATAAAAGACGACAAGTGGACGAGTATTTTTTCGAGTAGAATGACCGGGGTGTTGATCGCCCGATCGCAGTTTGAACACGCCAAACGGGTTCTGGACGATGCTTTGTCAAAAAGCGCCCATCCGTTGGCGGTGGCTACAGCATACGAAAAATTCGGGGAGTTGTATCTGGCCACAAAAGCGTTCAAAAAAGCCGACGATTATCTGACCAAAGCCCTTGTCATCAGCAAAGAAATCAAGAATCTGGGTTTGCAGGAGAGCATCGCCGCTACCATGTACAAGACCCATGTGGCCGACAAGAATTTCGAAAAGGCGCTCCAAACGCATCTCTTTCAGGTAAAGCTTGCCGATTCCAGCAAATCCGAGGCGTCCAAAAACAAACTCGAACAACAGGAACTGCAATACAACTTCGAGAAAAAGGAATTCCAACTCAAACTGGCTGCGGAAAAGGAGAATGCGGTCAAAGACAACTGGCTCATCGGGCTCTCTGGCGCGCTGCTGCTCTTTGGATCCGGGGGACTTTTTTACTACCGCAATACCAAGCAAAAACAGGCCATCGCCGGACTGGAGAAAAACCAGATCAAGCAAAAATTGCTCATTACGCAAATGAACCCGCACTTTATTTTCAATTCGGTACACAACATCAGGAACCTGATCGACAACCACAAGAACGCCGATGCGGTGCGCTATCTGGATCAATTCGCGATACTCACGCGCCAGATCCTCGAACATTCGAACGAAAACTACATTTCCCTTGAAGACGAAGTGGCGATGATCGGCAACTACCTTTCGATCCAGCAATTGCTCTACAACCACAAATTCGATTTCAGCATTGAAGTAGCCGATGAGATCGAAACCGATTCGACGTTCCTGCCACCCATGCTGACCCAGCCGTTCATCGAAAATGCGATCAAACACGGATTGGCAAGCAAAAACGCCAACGGCCGCGTCGACATCCGCTTTTTCCTGGACAGCGGCAAGTTGTTCTTTGAAGTCACCGACAACGGCAAAGGCTTTGAGGCCAACAAAGTCACTGCGGGCCATAAGTCGCTGGCAATGACCATTACCAAAGAGCGGCTCGTCGGCTATACCAAAAACCAGGATTTTATCGTCCAGACCGATAACATCAAAGACCAGCACGAAAATATCGTCGGGGCCAAAGTGCGTTTCGAAATCCCGTATATTTACGAAAATTAATACCATGATCAGGGCCGTAGTAATCGACGATATCGACAGCATCCGACAAGAAAACGTCGCGATGATCCAAACGCATTGCCCGCAGGTTTCAATCGTCGGGCAGGCCGATTCGGTCCAATCAGGCATCGCGCTGGTCCGCCAGCTGGCGCCTGAACTTGTGTTTTTGGACGTCGAAATGCCCGACGGGACCGGATTTGATTTGCTGCAACAGTTGCAACCCATCGGTTTCAGGGTCATTTTCATTACCGGTTACGCCGATTTTGCGATACGCGCATTCCGGTTCTCGGCCATCGACTACCTGCTCAAGCCGTTGCGCGCCACGGATCTTGTCGACGCGGTCCAAAAAGCGCATACCGCGATGGGCAACGATGCGCTCGAGGTCAGGCTCAACAATCTGTTTGCAAACCTTCAGCAGCCTAAAAACCAGCAGAAACTCGTGCTCAAGACCAGCGACAGGATTTACTCGGTCAACGTGCAGGACATCGTACATTGCGAATCGGACAAAAATTACACTACATTTTATTTTGTCAACGCGCCCAAGCTCGTCGTATCGACGAATCTCAAAGAATACGACATGCTGCTCACGCCGCACCATTTTTTCAGGACGCACAAATCGCATTTGATCAATATGGCGTATTTCGACCATTTCGTCAAATCTGAAGGCGGCAACACCATCGTTATGAAGGACAAAACAACCGTCCCGCTTTCGGTGCGCAAAAAAGACGAATTCCTGATCTTGCTCGATCGTTTGTAACTAACGTTTTTTTGTTTGGCCCCGACGCTGGTGTCCTGATGCGATACGTTGGTTCATTGGCCGCAGCCTGCTTTTTGTTTTGCGCTATCATTGCAGCGTAAATCCAAACCATGAAATCCATTTCCCTCCCGATTGCTCTTGGGCAATATTTGATCAGAACGGTGCGATCCGCACAAAAAATCTTCCACTGGCGACGTGCCCAAACCCAGCGCAAGGCATACGATTGCTATGCGGTATTCATGTCCAGGGAATCATCCAAAATGTGATTTGAATTCCGGATTTGGAAACACGTATCCAGCTCGTCATCGCTTGTTTGCAAAAATTTGCGAAATGTGATACAACTGTAAGAAAAAGCGATACATTTGCCCGGCAAAAATCGGATGGATTCCCCGCGAATTTGCCCATCAACCCAATAGTATAAAACCATTTTATGAAAAAACTTTACTTTTTGCTGCTGACTTTGTGCACGGCATCTGTTTTCGCACAATCGTACGATTACACGGTTTACAATGTCCAGAACTCTGCCATTGCGTCCAACAACATCAACGACATCAAAGTCGATACAGGCGGTAATTTGTGGGTAGCTACCTACAGTGCTCTGGTTCGCTTCAACGGCACCGCCTTTACCAATTACACGACAGAGAATACCGGCATTGAGCTCGGCGGCTTGCAAAAAATCGCAATCGACGGACTCAACCGCAAATGGATCACAACCATCCAAAACGGCCTGATCATGTACAACGGTACCAACTGGACGCATTATCGCATGGACAATTCCGGCATCCCGACCAATACCATCAACGACATTGCCGTAGATGGCTCAAACAATGTATGGATGGCTACCTGGCAAGGCCTGGTCAAATTCGACGGTACGAGCTGGACCACTTACAATACGACCAATTCCAACATTATCAACAACGCGATCAATTCAGTCGGGGTCAACAATGCCAACACCGTTTATTTTACGAGCGAAGGCGCACTGTGCAAACGCAGCGGCAGTACGTTTTCGATTGTGGGCGATGGAGCCAGCAAAATCCGCCGCATCACAGGAAACGATATGTATGTCGAGTCTTTTGGCGGAGGTTTTATGAAATACACCAATGAAGATGTGGTATCGAGCGCATTTTTCCAGAACTCCTGCATGCTTGACTGCCAGATGGGAGGCATGGATGTCGACCAGAATGGAAAACTCTGGATCAGCTATTCCCGCGAATGCGCCAGCGGTGGTTTGCAAAACTTTACCGATTGCCAAAATTATTTCCCGGCCACGCCAGGTGCGAGTTTTGAATATACAAGCTGCCTGGACGTGATCAATTCCAATACGATATGGGTTGGAACTTATGAAAACGGACTCGTAAAAATGACGCTGACCACGGCTACCTGCAACGCGCCATCCAACCTTTCAGCAGTTGCAACCTCGGCCACCTCGGCGTCGTTTACCTGGACGGCCGCTTCACCGGCGCCAGGCGGATATGCCGTAATGATCAACAATTCCCCAACATTAGGCGGTACTACGTATTATACGAACGGGCCATCTTTGACGGTCAACGGCCTGAACGAAAATTCAGACTATTATTTTTGGGTCGCTTCAGACTGCGGCAATGCGCAAAGCCAATGGGTTTCTGGTGGATTTTTCAACACGCCTGTTCCGCCGCCGTGCTTTGTCAAAATGTCCAATGGCGACAACCACACGATCGCGATCAAAGGCGACGGATCGCTTTGGGGCTGGGGCCTCAACGACACGTACCAACTCGGGCTTGGTGTAACGGGCAACAAAAATACGCCGCAGCGCATCGGAACGGCCAACAACTGGGTAGCGGTTGCGGCCTCCAATTTCCACAACCTTGCGCTTAAAGCGGACGGCACACTATGGGCCTGGGGCGAAAATGCAAGCGGGCAACTGGGGCTCAATTCTACGACAGACGCCATGGTTCCCACACAGGTGGGCACGGCCAGCAACTGGGCCAAGATCGCGGTGGGCCAAAATGTTTCCATGGCGATCAAAACCGATGGCACGCTCTGGGTTTGGGGCGACGGCGTACTCGGATTCGGCGACTTCCATACTTTCACGGTGCCTACGCAACTCGGCACCGCCACTTACAAAGAGATCAGCACCAGCGGCAGCCACGCCCTGGCGATCAGAACCAACAATACGCTTTGGGCCTGGGGATGGAACAACAACGGCGCGGTGGGAATCAACAACACCTCCACTACAGTGGTTTATACGCCGGTACAAATCGGGACGGCTTCGTGGAAATACGTAGAGGCCAACCAGGGTGTCAGCTACGCGATCAAAACCGACGGCACGCTATTCGCATGGGGCGCTAACACACAAGGTCAGCTCGGAATGGGCACTATGACCAATGTGCCGGCTCCAGCACAAATCGGATCGTCTAACCTTTGGGCCAAAATCGAATACGGCATCGGATCCACGTTTGCCATCCGCACAGACGGTTCATTGTGGGGCTGGGGCTATAACGCACTGGGCCAACTGGCTACAGGCGACAGCAATTTCCGCCCAACGCCGGTGCGCATCGGATTTGCCAACAACTGGATCCACGCAGGCGGCGGCGACCGTTACGGATTCTTCCTCAAAGACAACGGCAACGCATTTACAGCCGGCTGGAGCCCGCAGGGACAAATGGGACTCGGCCCAAATTCGCCAAGTTCAAACATGCAATTGCTCGATTGTCCTACCACGCTCGAAACAGCGGCATTCGCATCGGCCACGGAACTGAAATTGTTTCCAAACCCGGTTACCGCAATGTTGACCGTTGCATCAGAAAACAAAATCGACGCCATCGGCATTTACAACCTGCTCGGCCAGGAGGTCATGGCCGCAAACGTTGGGTCTACACAAACAGACCTGGATTTGTCGGGGCTTGCCGCAGGAACTTACGTGATCAAAATCAAAACGGGAACGTCGGTGCAAACCAAAAAAATTGTCAAACAATAATCATCGATTGTATCGTTCAGAATCCCAAATGCTCCGGTATTTGGGATTTTTTTTTGGGCGTGCCGGCGGGTCGGCGTTTGGTTTTTTGTAGAAAGCCACGGGCCGCCGTCGGGTTTTTCGCTGTATCTTTTGCCTTGCTGCGCCGCGGCAAAAGGATGCCGCTGCAACCCCTCACGCAGCGGTCAACAAACCGGCCATTATCCTTGTCAATTGTCAATTATCGATTAACTTTGCGTCCGAAAACGATATAATTCAAAAAACCACAATATGACCACAACCATAGCCCAACAATTCGGTATGACCGAAGCGCTTGCCCAACTCGGCATCCAGGCCGTCAACGAAGGTACTTCTACCGGACAAGACAATTTTGCCTCCGGCGAAATCCTGGAATCGTATTCACCTGTAGACGGACAGCTCATCGGACGCGTTAAAATGTCCACTGCCGCAGATTATGAAAAAGCCATGCAGGCAGCTACAGAAGCTTTCAAAACGTTCCGATTGATGCCGGCGCCACAACGCGGTGAGATCGTACGCCAGTTTGGTGAAAAACTCCGCAAGCACAAAGAAGCGCTCGGCAAGCTTGTTTCATACGAAATGGGCAAATCGTTACAGGAAGGGTATGGTGAGGTTCAGGAAATGATCGACATCTGTGATTTTGCGGTCGGGCTTTCGCGCCAGCTGCACGGACTCACGATGCATTCGGAGCGTCCGGGCCACAGGATGTATGAGCAATACCACCCGCTGGGCGTGGTCGGGATCATCTCGGCGTTCAATTTCCCGGTAGCGGTTTGGTCATGGAACACTACACTGGCGTGGATTTCAGGCGATGTGTGCATCTGGAAACCGTCAGAGAAAACGCCTTTGTGCGGTATTGCGTGCCAGAACATCATTGCCGAGGTGCTCAAAGAAAACAACCTGCCTGAAGGCATTTCATGTCTTGTCAACGGCGATTACAAAATCGGTGAGCTCATGACAGCCGATACGCGCATTCCGCTGGTTTCCGCTACGGGATCGACCCGAATGGGCAAAATCGTCGCGCAGGCTGTTGCAGGCCGTTTGGGCAAATCGCTGCTCGAACTCGGAGGCAACAACGCCATTATCGTCACACCGGACGCCGACATTAAAATGACGGTCATCGGCGCGGTATTCGGTGCAGTAGGAACGGCCGGACAACGTTGTACGTCCACACGTCGCCTGATCATCCATGAAAGCATTTATGACAAGGTACGCGATGCGATCGTCGGGGCTTACGGGCAACTGCGCATCGGGAATCCGCTCGACCAGAACAACCACGTGGGCCCGCTGATCGATACGCATGCCGTGGAACTCTACAAACACGCATTGGAGCAAGTTGTGGCCGAAGGTGGTAAAATCCTCGTAGAAGGCGGCGTGCTTTCCGGCGAAGGTTACGAAAGCGGCTGTTATGTCAAGCCTGCCATCGCCGAGGCCGACAATTCGTTCAAAATTGTGCAACACGAAACGTTTGCGCCTGTGTTGTACCTGCTTAAATATTCGGGCGATGTGGAGAACGCGATCGAGATCCAGAACGGCGTTGCGCAGGGATTATCCTCTGCGATCATGACCAACAATTTGCGCGAAGCAGAAAGATTTTTGTCTGCAGTAGGCTCAGACTGCGGAATTGCCAACGTTAACATCGGTACCTCGGGCGCTGAGATCGGCGGTGCATTCGGCGGTGAAAAAGAAACCGGCGGCGGACGCGAATCAGGTTCGGACGCGTGGAAAATCTACATGCGCAGACAAACCAATACCATTAATTACACCACCAATCTGCCACTTGCGCAAGGCATCAAGTTCGATTTGTAACGCAACCTTTTGCAGAGGGATCAATCCCATAAGCAGTTGTAAAAATTGCTTAAATATTTCCAAAGAAAAACCGGTTTAAAACGCCGGTTTTTTTGTTTAAAGTCGTAAAATTGTATGCTAAATTACTGATGATGAAAAAATTGCTTTTTGTGCTTTGCCTGTCCCCGCTGCTGATGGCCACCACATGTGACGACGAAAACCACGACCACCACAATCATCCGTGTACGACAGAGGCGCGCGCCGCGCTGAACGTTACGGTGCTGCTTAACGGGGAGTCCATCAGTTCTCAGGACGGAATCATAGTCACCGCGAAAGATGGCAGTTATGTAGAGGAACTCGAAACCATCGGTGCGCCGTATACATTTTCAGGGGCTTACGAGCGCCCGGGAAATTATGTGGTTACGGTGTCAAAGGCCGGTTATCAGCCCTTTGTGTCCGGGACAGTGCATGTGGTGCGCGACGAGTGTCACGTAATACCGCAATCGCTTACGGCAGATTTGATCCCGAACCCCTAAAATAAAACCCGCCTTAGGAGCGGGTTTTTTATATTCTGGAGCAGGCCGTATTTAAAGGTTGAACGACACGCCAAGGTTAAATACAAACTGGTTGTGGTAATTCTCATTCCCGTAAGTGTTCCCTTCATATTTCGTGATTGGGATTCCCGCTTCTGAGAACACACCAAAGCCGTCGGTAAAAAAGTAACGAAATCCTACATGGGTTCCAAAATTGTGGATGCCGATGTTCAGGCCCGGATACAAATCCATTGACGATGGCAATCCGATGACGCTGCCCAAATTGGCATTGAACCGCAACTTGGCGTCGAATTTTTCGTAAAAATCAGGGTTGTTCTCTGTCAGGACCGGAAAGAACGGGTTGTTGTAGTCGTAGCCGATTTCCCCTTCGGCATCCAGCAAATAAGTGAGTGTAAAACCCATCGAGAAGTTTTCGCCGAGTCCAAAATCACCCGATCCGTGAATGCCTGTACCGCCACTCTGAAAGCTGGCAGCAACCTGTGCCTTTGCATCTCCTTTTCCTTTGTACGCTTGCGCGTTTGCCGTAAATACGCCGGCCAGCACGACAAGCGTCAGAATTTTTTTGATCATATCGATTGTTTTGGTTAGGGTGCAAAGATAAGCACTTTTGATTATAAATTCCGTCCGTTTTCCTCCGGATAAAGCACCGGCAGCGGATCGCTTTGCCAGAACTCCTTGGTGTCCACATCCATGATGGTAAGCGGCCCGTGAAAAGCTGCGCCCGTATCGAGATTCCAAATGTTGCCGCGACGCACCGGAACGGTTTGCCCAATGCGCGTCACAGGTGTGTGCCCGAGGAAAATTTCTTTGTAGAGCAACATGCGCCGGGGATAGGATAAATCGTCGGTTTTCATATTGGGGTCGAGCGCCAGGGCAGTTTCCCAAAGCGTGCGGTCCCAAAAAAGCATGCGCGGAAAATGTTCGAGCGTCACCCCGTGAAGGCTCGTGAATCCTGCGTGTACAAACAAACGGTTGTCGTCGTCAAGGTGGTAGTCCTGGAGCGATTCGAGAAATCCGCGGTGTTTTTCGCGCGTTTCGGCCCCAACAGATTCGTAAGCTTCTATCGTGACGCTGCCGCCGTGCTTGTTCCACAATACGTTATCCCGTGCACCGCCCAGCCATTGCCAGAGCAAATCGTCGTGATTGCCACGCATGAAAATGCAGTCGTGGGTTTTGCGGAATTCGATCAAAAAATCGAGCAATTGCGGGGTCTGGCTCCACCCATCGGCGTAATCGCCAAGGAAAATCAGGCTGTCGCTGCGATCGACCCCGGCGCGCTGCAACACTTGCCTGAGTGCGATCAGCGCGCCGTGGATATCGCCAATGACCAAAGTTCTGTTCATATTATAAAACTAGGCCATCGGACAAACAGCCAAAAATAATTTAACATTTTGTACAGAAAATGAGCGCAAATTGCGGGATCAGTTGCTGGTCAGCGTTTTTGGATTTTCCATCAGCGCGCAGTCCGCCAATGTCCCGGCATTGTCGATGCAATGGCCTTCTTTCATTCGGATTTTCGACTTATCCGGCAAAATGCAAACGCCGTTGCGCTTGACTTTGATGCCATTGGCCAAAACCACGCTTTGTTTCATGCGCGAAAGCTGGCCGTCTTTGAGCACGTACATTTTGCCGTCCTGTTTCATCAGGCAATCCTTGAGCGTTTCCACTTTGATTTTGTTGATTTTCTGGCCGTAAACCGATCCGGAAAGGCCAAACGCGCACAGCAGCGCGATGAATAGCATTTTTGTTTTCATGTTCTTTCGTATTTGTTGATACGAATTTACGCACGCATGCTTGTCGCGGTTTTGCGAAACGACAGATAAAATTTACACGATTCTGGGAAAATTGCTATTTGCCCGCATCGCGCAAATTTGACTGCGCCTGGGCCACGAGCAACGATTGGGGATGTTTGGCGATGAATGCCTGGGGTGGGAGGTTTTGGAAATCGGTGAGTTCGGCTGTCATCGCCTCGAGGTTCGTGAGGCCTTTTTCATACCGCATCATGTGGCAGATCGCGTAGACCATGTCGAACATCAAATCGAAATAGAACTTTTTGTTCGGATCGAGCGCGCCATATCGGCAGAAGAACTCGAGATAGGACGGGCTGATGGTTTCCCGCAACGCACCATCGGCGTAAATTTGCGTTTGGAGATGGCCTTCGGGGAAATCGACTTTGATGTACGCGACGCCAAAATGGTTTTCACTGACCGAAATGCCCGTAGCTTTGGTCAAGTCGATGTTTTCCGTGAGCCAAAGCAGATCGGTATCGCCAGATTGTTTGTAAACGGCCATCGACGCCAACCGGTCCGATGACCAGATCTTGAAATTTTCTTCGGGAAAACTGAGCGAATGGAGTGCGTTTTTGGCGTCTTTGTACGTTGTTCCGTCGGTCATTTTTTGCCATTGCGACACAATGACGGACAGCGAATCGAGTTTTTCAAACGGAACTTGGGCACGGGCCGCCACATAGCCTAACAACGCCAATAAAAGGAACATTTGTTTTTTCATCGGTTGGCGCATTGGGCTGAAACACTGAAAATCCGAAAGCCTTCAACGGTTTGTTCGGTCTCAAGCGACGAATTTAGCACATATTGGGTACACGCAACGACGAAATTGTCCTCGCAGCCGAACGAATAACCGGAACGCGGCCGGGTAATCTCTGTTATCGCCGAGGATTTGTCCGTGTACATGTTGCTGCGGAAATCCACATCGGCCCAATTGCGCACAAATTCGGGTTCGGCTTTGTCAAGAAAAACGTGTATCTGATTTCCCGGACATAAGATAAGCGAAAATTCTTTTGCGCCATTGATCGCGATTTCCTGTCCGTAGGCGTCAAGAATAAAGGAGCGGGTCTTTTTGAAATCACCGCTGCCGAATTGAAGGTAGAAATAGGCCGATTTGCCCATACGGTTGAACCAGCAATAATCTGTGGTGTAAGGTTTTTCGAAAACGACGAGCGTATCGATTTTAAATCCATATATTTTTTTGCGGGTGTCGACAAATGCCTTCACCTTCAGGTCGATGGTTTCCGGAGCCGTATTGCTGCCGGCTTTGATGTTTACTTTGCCTTGATCGGCAAGCTCGCGGTACTTGTCGATCACGGCCTGTCGCGCCAGCCGGTCTTTTTCTTCCTGCGCTTTTTTGCGCTCGGCTTCTTCGCGCTGGCGTTTTTGGTTTTCTTCCCATTCTTTTCGCTTGGCCTCTGCGAGCGCTTTTTCTTTAGCGATGGCCGCTTCGACGCGTTTTTTCTCCTCGGCCTGACGTGCGGCGTGCTCTTTTTGCGCTTTGACGGCGCACGCTTCGCAACCGCATTCATTGAGTGCGCGTCCCTTTACCGGACCGCGGTTTTTCCCGAGGTTGTATTTGCTGAATTTACAGCGCATGCAGTTGGTATTGTGCGTTTGCGCATTTGCATTTGCCAGCACGAGCAGCATCAGCAATAAAATAAGGGGTCGTAACATGGGGATCATTGGCGCAAATATAGCAAATCGGGGCTTTTTGAACCAGAACAATCTCAGACTGAAAGCCTAACCGTAATTTTTTTAACAAAATGTACAGAAAATCTGTAATGGAAACCCAAAACAACCGTGTAAGTTTACCATATCAAGCCGGCTGATTAATAATTGTTTCACTTTAATTTATACACCATGAAAAATTTAATTTTAGGACTATGCGCCACATTTTTGTTTTCTGTTGCCGTTCAGGCGCAGAATAATACGTTGACCAAATCAGGAATGGTACTGCTGGTAACCAACGTGAAAAGTACCTATAAAAAGGGCATGACATACAAAGATTGGGTCAACGTACTCGTTGGCAGTACCAACGCGACCCAGCTGTCCTCACATGAAGACAAGTTGCTCAAAGATGTTTACGGATTTGTATCCACGAATGCTACCCCTGAAACTATTTCAAAAAGCTACAACGGGCAATCACTTTTGGAATTGGCCAAGGTTCGGGGAACAAGTCAGGTTTTGAGCACGTCCAACGCCAAATGCGGGTTTTGGTGTCAGATGCTCAACGCGGTAATTATCGCAATTATCGACACGATCAAAGAAATATTGCAGGAGAATCCGTAAAACCAGATGGTTGCCCAAATGGACAAACCGATTGGGCAACCTATTAAAACTACTTATTATGAAAACAATTTATATTTTGTTTGCATGCATGGGGTTGTTTACGGTCTCGGGGATCCGTGCCCAAAATAACGCTTTTGCCAAATCGGCTATGGTGGTTCTCGTTTCAGAAGCCAAGAAGACTTTTGTCAAGGGAACCACGTATGAAAACTGGAAGAACCGATACATCGGAACAGCAACCATTACAGGACCTGAAAATGCTTTCCTGAAAGATATTTACAAATTTCTCAGCGAAGGCCAGAATCCCGAAAATGTGTTCAGGAACTATGACGGGATCTCGCTCGTCAACTGGGCCAAGTCCGGGCAAATCTCCGCGGCGCTCAACGGATCGGACGCCAAATGCGGGTTCTGGTGTCAGCTCATAAATGCCCTATTTGGCAATGAGCGATCGTATCTGATTGACCTGACCAATCCGTAACCCATAAAAACCCATTATATGAAAAGAGTCGTTCTTTTATTGTGTTTTGCGATTACGTCCTGCACGGCGTACAAACAAATCAGCAAGGAGCAAATTACGGTCAAATCCGGATGTGAAGTTCTGGATTTGAGCCGCGGCCACGCCCTGATGAATGTTTCGCTGGAAGGGACGCAGCACGCTTTCATGTTCGATACCGGTGCGACAGTGTCTACATTGAACGACAGCACGATCGTGGCAGATTTTTCGAACCGCAAATTTGGAACCCTGCCTATTCCCATGAGCGGCGCCGATTCAAAAAAGATCAAACGACGCATTTTCACAACCCAATTTGAAAACGAATTGTTTCACAGCGAAAACAAAACGTTGTCGGCTATCAGCATGCCGCGTACAAAGTGCCAGGGTAAACCACTCAAAGGTATTATTGGACTGGACTGCTTTTTCAACGACGACAAACCGCTGTTCCTGAATTTTACGGACGGCAAAGTTTGTAATATAACCAAATCTGAAATGCAGGCCCGGCTAGCGAAAGGATACCACAAAATCAAATCGAGTTGCAACCGCAATGCTATACATGTTTATTTGACAATAGCAGGGCAAGAGCGCAAAATGTTACTTGACACCGGGCACAGCGGCCAGCTCATCATTCCCGCTTCGTCCGGCGTAAATCTCGAACCGCATCAGCCGTATCGGGTATTGGAAGGAATGGTGTACCAAACGGTTGCGTCGACTACTGATGGCACGGAATCTTATTACGACAGGGTTCCGGTTCAATTTGCCGGGGAAGAAGTGCTTACCCAGCCGCTGGTGTCCGGTACGCTGACATCAGAACTTATCGGTCTCCAATTCATCAAAGGGTTCGACTGGCTCATTGATTACGACCGCAACGAAGTGTATGTCAAACGCAACCATCTCAAAATTGAAGAGACGTCGGTTAGAAAGCCATACTATGCCAAAGCAGATGAAAAACTGATCGTTTATATAAAGGAGAAAAACCAAACCAAGTACCGACTCGGCGACGAAATTGTTTCCGTAAACGGTAAAACGGTAACGCCTGAAAACAGTTGCGAAATGCAGTCGTTGCTCAATAAGACCCAGGATTGGGATACGCTCGATCTCGAAGTGATCCCCGCCTCGAAATAACACACTAAATGATACAAAATGAAAACGCGGTTTTTATTGGTAATAGGGTTTACGCCTGTTATGCTGTCGTTTTCAAATCCGCAGCCCGCAGACCCGAGCGCGCTCATGCAGGAGATGAGCCGTGAAATCAGGATCGCCAATTGGAATTATTCGGCGATGCGGTTCGACAAAGAGTCGGAATTGCGCCAGCTGATGGGCCACTTGTATTTCGCGGCAACGGCCGAGGATAAAATTACATTGCTGATCCGTAGGCAAAAGCTCAGCGATGAAGTATTGGCGCTAAACCGCGAGAATGCAAATGAAATTGCGAAAATCCGCTATCTGAAGGGATTACAGATTATCAAATCGCTGTATGAAAAAGTGCTTGGGCTCGATCATCACTTTTCGTCGGTGCGAACGCTGAGCGAGATCAACCGGATTTCGAATCCGAACCAGTACCCGGAATACGCGCAGCTCAAAGAAGTGGTGTCGGCCAAAAAAGACCGCAAATTTTCGGTAGACCTCACATCGGTGCTCGGGACCAATACCATCGTGTCCCTGGTGCAGACGTTTACCAATATGATCGGGTCGGCACTTACCAAAGAAGAAAAGGAAAGGGAACTCGCCCGCGTGGAATGCATACTGGATTTTACGCTGCGCATGCAGGATGATCTCAATACCATTTTTTTTGAGACGGCATTTTTGCAAACCAGCAACAATAAAGTCAAAGAAGATATTGAGACGTTGTTTCGCGATTACACCAAGCCCATCGGGTATATGCCATCGCTGGAAGATTGCCGTACAAACGACGATTGGGAAACGGTTACCAAAAAGATGAATGACTATCTGGCGCGCATGAAAAACGAGTCCGGAAGCGCCCAGTACCGGATGCAGGTCGATGTGGAATTCCCGATTGATCGCCTTTTACAATTCATCACCCAGTACAACAATTTCATCGATCAGGGCGCTAAATTCTACGAGAAATTCCGGATTATCCTCGAGAGCTATGAAAACCAGAAACAATGTGAGAGCAGGTTGCCGCATGAGTACAAGAAGTTAAGATCGGACATCGATCTGGCTATTTTAAAATTCAACACCGCCTACAAGCCCGTGGAAATCAACGGAACCAAAATGAAGGAAATTCTCTATGGGCTCAATGAGTTTAATTAAATACGTTCTTACCTCTTTTAATTAGTGATTTGGGTTAGGGGAAGTCAGCGATGGCTTCCCTTATTTAATTGTCAAGGCCATGAAAAAATTTTTATCCGCCGCTTTATTGCTGGCCGCTCCGTTTTTGTGGGCGATTAATATACATGACGTCCAGGTAACGCAAACCGCCTCGGGCATCAACGTGAGCCTGACCACTGAAGCGCAGGAACTGTATTATTTCGATTCCTGGAATTATTCGCTCAGCGCCAATGTGATAACGGTCAATGCATTTTTTATTGAAGGATTTGGGTCTACGATCGCTTATCTGAATAACAATTTTGCCATACCGCTGACGGTTTTCCAACCATACACTATTGTCGTGAGAATATTTTATACCAACGCCCATCATGGGTTTAAAGCACTCAAAGATATGTTCAGACTGTGTTTCAGGTTCCAAAGGCGATACGCACTGCCACAACAGCAAGGCATCTTTTTGAGGTCCTTGCGGTGAATGAGCCGATATTTTAAATACGCTATTTGAGGCGATTAACAAAATTTAACAAAATGTACAGAAAATCTGTAATGGATTTTTTTGAGATTCTTTTACTTTTATTTCACTGACGCATCCGGAGCGTTAATTTATTAATCTTTAAATTTTTAAGCCATGAAAAAATTTGTATTCGCCACATTGATGGTCTCCGCATTTGTTCCCCAGGTTTTTGCCAGCGGGAATGTAGAACCAAAACGGCAACGTGATCTGGGAATTCAATTCAGGGAAAAAGTCCTTACCGCAGAAGCGTTGGATTGCCGCAACAGAGGAGGCAACTGTATGGTCATTGTAACGATTGATGGCATTACGCGTACCATCAAAGCGTGTTGTCACGACATTATTGTGATTCCTACACCGCCACCGTCAAATTAATTGATCCATTGTAAGCTTTGGTTCTCCCGGGGGCCAAAGCTTTTAAATTACGTTTTATGAGAACTATTCAAGTTTTAGTTTGTTTGTGCTTTGCCTGTGCGTCATGGGCACAACCCGCAGGGCAGGCCGGTACCGTTAGTTATACGGAATATTTCGGTACGACTGATCGCGTGGATTACACATTGTACTTTTGTAACGCAGAATCTGTTTATGAGCGGAATTTCCGTCCAGATTCCGGTCCAACCTACGCCATTATGGGATTTGTGGAACCCAGAATCAAAAACATTTACCACACCGATCTCAAGACCGGACAAATCGTGTTTGTCGAAGGCATTGCTTTCAAACCCATCACCACAAAAGAAGCGGTCGCAATCGAGTGGAAAATAGAACCCGATACCACGCATATCGGCGGATTCAAATGTCAGAAAGCCAGCACAAAATTTAAAGGCAATCATTATACTGCATGGTTTACAACCGAAATCCCGGTTGCATTCGGGCCCTGGAAATTCAACGGGTTGCCCGGACTAATCCTGGAATGTCAGGATGACTCCGGTTTTTTTAAGGTGGTAGCGACAAAAGTGAATTTTGACAATGGATGCGATATTGTTGCCACGCAGATCAAGTCGGCAAATTTGGAAAAGCCGGTCTCGATGGCGCGGTATATAGAACTCAAAAGAAGCGAAAACGACGACATTTTTAATTTTTATCAGTCCATATCCCCGCGGGACAGCTTTTTGAGCGTTGAGACCGATATGACCGGATTCCGCCGCGAGCCGCTCGAGTAACATGTTGCTTATGGCCCGAATTTACTGCGTTCTACTGGGAATGTGTTTTGCATCGGTGGGTGCCCAGATCCGTGTATCGGGGTGTATTTCCGATACTGCAAATTTGCCGCTTGCCCATGTAAATGTTTTTCTAAAACAAGGTACTTCGGGGAGCATTACTGTATTTACGACCACTGACAACAACGGCCGATACGCGCTCGAAGTTCAAAAGCCCGGATTCTATATTTTGGAAGCCACAGCATTCAATTACGAATGGGTCTCGGAGCCGCTTGAGTTGAAGGAAGATGCCGCGACGGTCAAAAATCTGCGGCTTAACACCAAACAATTTGCACTCGACGAAGTGGTAATCGTTCCTGAGAAAGCCATCGGGCAAAAACGCGACACCATTGTATTTGATGTAAAATCGTTTGTAACAGGAAATGAAAACGTAGTGGAAGACCTGCTTAAAAAGATACCCGGCCTGACCGTTTCAGAGGACGGTGCCGTAAAAGTCGGCAATAAGGAAGTTGAAAAAATCATGGTAGAAGGTGATGATTTTTTCGAAAAAGGATACCGGTTGCTGACCAAAAACATGCCGTCCCAGCCTATCGACAAAGTGGAATTATACGAGCACTATACAGAAAATGATAAGCTCAGGGGCATCGAGCACACAGACAAAGTAGCGCTGAACCTCAAATTGAAGGACGACGTCAAACGCCAATGGTTTGGCAATGCGGACCTGGGTTACGGCCTGGTGTCGGAAAACCGTTATGACGCGGCGGTGAACGCGATGAATTTTGGAAAAGAAAGCAAATTTTATCTGTTGTCCGGCCTTAACAATATCGGGGTGGACCCTGTCGGAGAACTTGACCAGCTGATCCATCCGCCCGGAAGCGAACAACCCGGGGAAATGGGCGAGGGCTTGCTTGCACAAAATTCCATTTCGATGGATGCGTTCAAACCGGATTTAAGCGCGCGCCGAACAGACATCAACAATGCCGAAATGCTTTCGTTGAATCATATTTTTTCACCTGCGGGGCAGCTCAAGATCAAAACACTTGCGTTTCTGAGTGCCGACGAGCAAAAGGTGCGCAACAGCTATGTCGAGACGTTTGCCGGGCCGCTGCAGCTGCAAAACACCGGGTTATCGGAATTCAGGCCGTCATCGACAGATGTATTCGGGAAGGTAAACCTCAAATATGATATGTCCGGTGTCCAAGCTTTGGAATATACGGGAAAATTCCATCTGCGGCAAACGGGAAATAGCAAGAATGTGCTGTTTAACGGGCAAAATGCCGCTGAATCACTGTATGAAGACAAACGTTTGCATGACCACAAGATCACACTCACGCGCAAACTGGGCGGCAACAGCGTATTGTTGTTCAATGCCCGTCATACGCTCGACCATGCGCCGCAACGGTATGCTATGGATCAGACACTCTACGACGACTTGTTCCATCGTTCTGCGGCCGCGGTTTTCCAAAATGCTTCCAATCAAATGCAATTTTCCGGTGCGGAGGTCCACATTTTGGCCCGGCGTAAAAACGGGCATTTGCTGGAGTTCAAGCTTGGCGATCAGTTAAGAGAGGACCATCTGCAAACACGCTTTGGGCTGTTGGTCCCCAATTACGATCCGCCGCCGTTTCAGAATGACGCGCGTTACCGTTCGAACAACGCCTACATTCATTTGAAATACTTGCTGTCTGTTGGCAAGAAATTCAATCTCGGATCGGGTATCGAAACCCAATACCTGCACAACAAAATTTCGTCCTCGGACGCTGCACGGGTGCAAAAACCAGTGCTGGTCAGCCCTAAAATATTTGCAGAGTGGATCATTAATCCGGATAACCGGATGGTCGCATCGTATAATTATTCGCAGAAGAACGCTTCGGTGCTGGAGATTTCCGGCGGCTACATCAATACGACGTTGAGAAATTTTTCGCGAGGCACGGGCGATTTTGCGCAACTGGCCAATTCTGACGCGTCCATTTATTACCATTACAGCAATTGGTCGCAACGCTTTTTCGTCAATACGCGCGTTGGTTATGTCAAAAACCACGATTATTTCAGTTTTGACAGCTTTGTGACGCAAAACTATTCGCTATCCAATCGGATACTGATCAAAAACAAAGCGTCCCTACATCTTTCAACGACGGTTGACCGATATCTGAAAGCCATACGCTGCAACCTTAAATTGGCCGCGTACGCCCAACAATCGACCTACCAAAACAGTGTCAACAATTCAGGACTTCGCGACATTTTGGTTTCAGAACTCCATGCGCGGCTCGAGCTGCGTTCCGGATTTAAAGGATTTTTTAATTATCACGCCGGATTCAAAAGCATTCACAACCAAACCAAAACGGAAATTGCCCTGTCGTCGCATGATCACATCGCGTTTGCGGATCTGTATTTCGTCTGGAGTAAGCAGTTCGACTTTCAAATCAAGTCAGAGCGTTACTACTTTGGCAATCTCGTGGGCAATAAGGCCTATTATTTCGTGGACCTCGAGGCGCGTTATAATATCAAGCCCAACCAATTGACGCTGTCGCTATGCGGGAATAATTTACTGAACACCAAGTCGTTCAAAACATACACCCTTACCGATGTGAGCTCGGTTCAATCCGAGTATGTGCTGCAGGCCCGATACGCGCTGCTCCAACTAAAAATTCATTTCTGATAGCCCACATCGCATCTCATCTTGCGCAAGATCCGCATGGCTTTCTTTATTTATTGTCACAGCCATGAAATTCTTATCGATTCGTGGCGTCACCGGTCTGGCGCGGGGCTGTTGAAATTTCCGCCAAGCGCTTCAGGAATGCGTCCTTTCGTCTTGTTGACACGGGTAATTTATCGTTGTTTTTGAGCAGTACAAAACTGTTTTTTCCGTTTTCGAAACGCTTTACGTCAAAGAGATTGACCAAATGCGAATTGTGTATCCTGAAAAACCCATGCCGGGTCAGGATTTCATCATATTTCTTGAGCGTCCGTGAGTCCTTTAGTGGCTTGCGATTGCGGAAATTAAATATGGTGTAGTTGCCTGCGGCCTCGCAGTGTACGATGTCCGGGATGTCAAAAATTTCCTTGCCGTCCGAAGTTGCGATCGTCAACTTGCCTTGTTTGAGGTTGTGGAAATGATCCGAAGCCAGTTCGTAACTGCCGCTTGGATTCACGTCCGTCGTCTGCGCGAGGCGTTCGACCGTTTGTACGAAATCGTCCGGATCGACCGGCTTGAGCAGGTAGTCTATCGCGCTGAACCGAAATGCCAGGATGGCATACTGCTCGTATGCGGTCGCGAACACCACGCGAAAATCGATGCGGTCGAACCGTTTCAGTAAATCAAAGCCCGTCTTGTCATGGATCTGTACATCCAGAAAAATACAATCGGGTTTTTGGGCAATGATGGCCGAATAGGCCGAATCGATGTCAGAACAGGTGCCGACAATTTGAATCTTTCCAGACGCGTAGTCTGTCACAAGCCGCTGGATGCGGTTTACGCAATGGGCTTCGTCGTCAATGATGAGTGCGCGGATCATACGTCGGTTTCGTTTAAGGGCAATAAGACTTCCGCTCGCATGCCCTTTTCAAGATCGACCAGATGTACCGATGCGTTGGCGTGCTGCATTTTGTTGAGCAGTTCGATTCGGTCCTTGGTGATCTTCATGCCGTATGACTTGCCGTCTTTCTTGGCGTTGGCCTTTCGGCCCGAGCCGTTGTCCTCTACCACGCACTGCAACATGTCGTTACGACGGGTGGCTTCAATGATGATCTTGCCAGGGCCTTGGTTGTCGGTCATCCCGTGCCAGATGCTGTTTTCTACAAAAGGCTGCAGGATCAAAGGCGGAACCATGATCGTTTCGGGGTCGATGTCCGGATCTATCCTGATTTCGTAGGTGAACTTTTGGTTGAGCCGCGCCGACTCGAGCTGCATGTAGAGTTCGAGCATCTTGAGCTCGTCGGACAACGGTATTTCGGTCTCGTCCGAGTTTTCCAGCGTGCCGCGCATGAGTTTGGAGAATTTGGCCAGGTAATAGTCGGCGGCCTTGATGTCGTTCCTGCCGATGTAGTCGCTGATCGAATTGAGCGAGTTGAAAATAAAATGCGGATTCATCTGCAAACGCAATACCCGTGTACGCAAGTTTGCCACGGCGGCGCGGTGTTCGGAAGTTTGCCTGCGACGGTAACCCGAAAATGCAAACGCGCCCGAGAAAAGCAACAGTACGCTTCCGCCGATCGTCCCGTAACGGATCACTTTTTGCCGCTCGATTTCGGCCTCGGCGGCAGCCTGTTTTTTATCGGCCTCGAACTGCACTTCCTTGCGCGCGATCTCCTCTTTCTTTTCAGATCCGATCACGCTGTCGCGCAGTTGCGCAAAATCCTTATAGGTTGTGTAAGCACGGTCGTATATCTTAAGGTGGTTGTAGGTTTCGGCCAGTATGCCGAGCGTCTGGTATTTGAGCGAACCAAGGTCTATTTTACGGGCCATGTCAAGCCCGCTTTCGAGGTGTTCACGCGCTTTTGCATATTGCCCGCCGTAATAATAGCATTCCCCGAGCGCGATGGTGATTTCGGCGACCATGTCCGCCGCGCCCAGTTTTTTGGCCAGTTGCAGACCTTCGTTATAAAAGACGATTGCCTCGGAATAGCGTTTTTGCTGGTTGCGAATGTTGCCTTTGTTGCTGAAATAGTACAGGTAGGCAATGACATATTCCGATTTTTTTGCGAGCTCGTAAGATTCGTCGATCGTCGATTCGGCCAGTTTGAGGTCGCCGCTGTCCATATATGCCGATGAAAGGTTGATGTAAGCACCCGCCAGCATCCGGTCGTCGCCCATTTGCTGGAACAAGGCGACTGCTTTTTTGTTGGCGGCGATACTTTTGTCGAACATGTGCATGCGGGTGTAACAAATCGCGAGGTTGTTGTAGACGGTCGCCTTCCCGAGTATTTTCTTTTGCGGATTTGCCTTTACTTTTTCGAGGCTATTCATCGATTGCAGGTGTTTGTCGATGGCCTTGTCATAAACTCCTAGCGAGGCGTAAATGGTTCCTTGTTGCCGCAGGCATGAAAATATCCCGCGCTCCCATTTCAATGTTTGGCTGAGGGCGGTCGCTTGCTGCGTAATTTTGAGGGCCTGTTTGGCGTCGGTGCGCTGGAGCAGGTCGCCGAGCGCGATCATCTTTTCGGCGCGGACGGTATCTTGCTTTGGGTATTGCGCAAGGTCAGTACGCAGCGAATCGATCATTTTGTCCATCGGTTGTTGCGCTAGCGTCAAAGCGGAGAATAGCGAAATCGCCCCAAGGAATATTTTTCTGGACATAGCGGTCTGGGATTCTGTGTTTAACAAATATAACTGAAATTTATTTGCGCAGATAATCAACGGCCTCGAACAGCTGCTCAAAAAAACGCCCGGTAGGCATCGGCCCTCGCTAACATTGTTGAAAAATTCGCGATGGGCCGGTTTCTTTATATCCTGAAAATAATAAAAATCCTGCTGCTCGCCGGCGCGCTGGCCGCTTTCTTTCTCGATTTTCTCACCCTCGGCATTCCGGTTCGACATACATACAGCGGTGTCGATCTTGTATTCGGTCGCTCCGATAATTCGGCGGTGCCCGGTGTGGACCCCAATCTTTGGGTGATCCTGCGCCTGGCGTGTACGCTGTCTGCGCTTTTGGTAACGGTCGCGACCAAAAATGCGAAAGGGATTCACATGCTGTTTGCCGTAATTGCACTGGTGTTGGCGGTGCTGCTACAGCTTTCGGTCTTGGAAAGACCAGAGGCGGGCATGCGTATGGCTGTCGGGCATTGGGTTTCGATGGCCGTTTTTTTTGTGGTCGGGGTGGTCGATTATGCCGATGCGTTCTGGGGCCGCCGCACGCCGAAATCGGCACCGGTACAAATCAACATCATTACGAAATCGATTCAAAAAAAAACGGATAATCAATAGGATGCGGCAGAGAATCAATCCACTGTACATCAACCGTACAAACACCAGAGATTTGGCTTAAAGAAACAAAGAGCTACAAACAACCTTTTAAAATCAAGATACCATGAACCTAATTGTCAAAACAGGAAAGATCGAACAAATGAGCGAGTCCACGACAGTGGTAGGGCGCAACGGCAACGTCAATTCGATGCACACGGCGGCGTTGCGCATCGACGGGATGTCGGCCAGGCTTAAATCATCTAACCATGTCAGCCTCACGCCGGGCGACACGATCACGGCCGTAGGCGAAATGAAAAACGGAAGCCTACTGATTTATTGTTACCGCAATGAAACCACCGGAGCCTTTGACGAGGCGAACCTTTGGATCCAAATCTTACTGGGTGTCTGCCTGTGCGTGCTCGGCGTGCTCACGCTGATTTTTATCGTGGGGCTGTTTTTTCTGGCCGGTGGAGCCTATGTGCTGTACAATGCCTACAAAATCAAGCAGGCCAACGCGCTGCTGGCACGGACACCGAGACCCGTTGCTGCGGTAGGGTAAATGCCCTATTTTACTTGCGGGCTTTGGCAAGCATTTTTTTTGTTATATCGTTGTATTGCAAAACGATACCGTAAGACCGGGGCGATTCCAAGTCTCTTTGGGCAGCCATTTTACAGTTTTAACCAATCATTTAACTTAAGGATTATGAAAAAATCAATGCAGAAAATCTTACTGTGCTTGCTTTTGTCGGTAAGCGGGTGGGCGAACAACATATCGGTTTCCGGCGTCTCGGTGACCAATCAAAACACGGTCGACCATTCGGCACGGATCAATTTCTCGGTACGGTGGGACAACAGCTGGCGCACGTCTACCAACGAAAACAATTACGACGGTGCCTGGGTATTCGTGAAATACAAAAAAAACGGCACAATGGAGTGGCGGCATTGTACGTTAAAAACCCTCGGATCGGACAATGACAATGGCATACGAACGATCAAAGTAGCACCGACCACTTCGGGCGGCCCGACGGGGAAAGGGGCTTTCGTCTACCGCAGTGTCAACGGTTTTGGAACTGCCGATTTTGCAAGTAACCAATTGGTGTGGGATTACGGGGCAGACAATGTTCTGGATTCCGATACGGTCGAGATCAAGGTCTTTGCGCTCGAAATGGTTTACATTCCCACAGGGCCTTACTGGCTAGGAACCGGCGGCGGCGAAACGAATTCGTTTAAGGCAGGGAATACCAGTTTGCCGTATTGGGTGAATAATTCTGATGCGGTGGCCGTGGGAGATTCAGGTTTGAGCTTTAACGGATTGGGTTCGGGCGACAGCATCCCGGCTTCTTTCCCCAACGGCTACAATGCGTTCTGGATCATGAAATACGAATGTACGCAGCAGCAGTACGCCGATTTCCTCAATACGCTCGACCTGGCCAAGGCTACCGCATTGAATACTTCATACACCTCCTTTAATTTCGATGGGGCCCATCCCAACATCACGCCCAAATTTGCAGACCGGGCCCTTGATTACCAAAGGGGTTTTGGTGATTACCTCAAAAAGGAACTCATGGCCATGGCCGATTGGGCCGCTTTGAGACCGATGTCCGAAATGGAATTCGAGAAGGCCTGCCGGGGCGCGGACGTCCCTCCGCAACACGGGGAGTATGCGTGGGGCAATACAGACCTTGTTGCGCTGACGGCCGTAAGCAACGAAGGGCTCCCCAACGAAAGCGTAAACACCTCGCTGAATGAAAACGCGAACGCCCTGATCTCCTCGAGTCTCGGACGTCCCGCCAGAGTGGGACTGTTTGCCAGGACATCGTATTCTGGGACGGATATTCCGAGGCAGAAAAGCGGCGCCACGTATTACGGCGTGATGAACATGTCGGACAATGTGTTCGAGATCGTGGTCTATGCAGGTTCAGCCGCCGGGCGCAACGTAAGCGAAGAAGTCCACGGACTGGGCGGAGCGCTCACGCCCTCTGCCGATACCCCGATCCAGGAATGGGCCGATGCCGAATTGACCAAGAGAGGATCAAGTTACCGGACTGCGGCCAATTTCACCCAAGCCCAATATCTGGCTAGGGTATCCAACAGGGGACATCATGGCGGTAACGGAGCCATCAGCCAAGGCATCCGGTTGGTTCATACGGCACCTTAAATCCATACGGAATGAAGACCATTTTTATACTTACGGCAACCCTGGTTTTTACAAATGCATTCAGCCAGGACATGCCCGAAAACAACGCCATATTCAACGGTGGTATCGGCGACGGCTGGTCATCGGCCCTGTTTTCGCAACCAGCCAACAATATCTTTACCGGCGGTATCGGCGACGGCTGGGCCGCGGCACTCTACGCCGAACCTGCAAACGCCATTTTCAACGGCGGTATCGGCGACGGCTGGGCGGCTTCGGATGCCGTCGAGGTCGAATTAGAAGTAAAGTCCAATACATTCGGGCCAATGCTCAAAGTGTATCCCAATCCGAGCGATCGGGACATCTATGTAGAATTGGGCGATTTTTATGAACTCGTTTCGGTGACGGTCCGTAACGCATCGGGGCAGGACTTGTGGTCAAAAGAATATCTGCAAATCCGACGGCTTGAAGTTAATTTTAATAGCGCATCCGGCATCTATTTTCTGCAT
>JAEWLN010000133.1 GCA_023457535.1 Bacteroidota bacterium | reverse complement strand
TAATTACACTTCCGATGACTATGCGGTTTACAACAGCACGGGGTCTGTTGCGACCAGTAAGTCGGCTGCCGACGGAGCGAACGACAACGCGCCATCTGGTAAAATCGCATCGGGACAATCCTTTTTTGTAAAAGCGATCGAGCCGGGAACCATCGTTTTCAACAATTCAATGCGTCAGCGGGGAAGCAACGACGATTTTTTCCGACAAGGCCAGCCTGCGTCCGAAAACGCGTCAAAACAACGTTTCTGGTTGAATCTGACCAACGATCAGGGTGCGTTCAAGCAAATTTTGATCGGATATGTGCCGGGCGCTACCGATGGTTACGAAGGAAGGTTTGACGGCGAGAATTTCAACGGGAATTCAGCGGTCAACTTTTATTCTATCGGCGGCGAACGATCGCTCTCGATACAGGGTCGCGCGATGCCGTTTACTGTTTCAGACGTGGTGCCTCTGGGATTTTCGTCTACGATGGGCGGCAACTTCAGCATCGCCCTTGACCATACTGATGCCGCATTTGCCAACCGCGCGATTTACATCAAGGATCATTTGCTTCAAACGATACACAATCTGCAATCGGGCGCCTACCAGTTCAGCAGCGCGACCGGTACGTTTGCCGATCGGTTTGAACTGGTTTACCAAACCGATGATGCCGCATTGGACGTCAAGACGTCTGATTCTGTAAAAGGCATGGCACTCTGGAATGACGCAACCATTTTGGGTGTGGAATCCCCGCGCGAAATCGCTGCAGTCCAGGTGTTGGATCTCAACGGGCGCGTGCTCGTGGATCAACGCGTGGGCGCCAAGCGCACCGAGGTATCGATTGCACCGCTGGCTACGCAGGTTTTGCTCGTACGCATCACGCTTACCGATAATAAAGTGGTGGTGCGCCGCATCGTCAAATAAGACAAGTACGTAAAAAGATCATTTAAGAAACCCGCTTTAAAGTGGGTTTTTTTTTTGAACGATATTTGAACGCAAACGCGAACGGGGTTTTAAAACTTTAACAAAATGTACAGTTTTTCTGTAGTGGTGGTAAATTTTTTTCGTTGGGGTATACTTCCAACGCCCCCTTCCCTAGCGCTAAAATACCTTTTTAAATGCTAACTTCATTACAGAAAAACTGTAAATTTAAAACCGCATACCGCTTTCATTTCCCGCCAGGGGCGCAATCCCAAAAACAATTTTCAAAAATCTCCGCCGCGCAGGCGAAAAGTGCTAATTTTGCAACATGGAACACAAAGCAGGTTTTGTCAATATCATCGGAAATCCAAACGTCGGGAAATCTACGCTGATGAACGCGCTCGTGGGCGAACGTTTGTCCATTATCACTTCCAAGGCGCAAACCACGCGCCACCGCATTTTGGGTATCGTCAATGGCGAGGATTTTCAGATCATTTTATCGGACACGCCCGGAATCATCAAACCCGCCTACGAAATGCAGGAATCGATGATGAATTTTGTAAAGTCGGCGTTTGAGGATGCCGATATTTTGATTTACATGGTTGAAATCGGCGAGCAGGCACTCAAAGATGACGCGTTTTTCAACAAGATCATCCACGCGAAGATTCCGGTACTGCTACTGCTCAATAAAATCGACAATTCCAATCAGGAGCAACTCGAGGAGCAGGTGCAATTCTGGAAGGGAAAAGTCCCGAATGCAGAGATTTATCCGATTTCCGCACTCAAAAATTTTAATGTCCCGGAACTGTTTTCGCGCATTTTAGAATTGCTTCCGGCGTCGCCGCCATTTTATCCGAAAGACCAGCTTACAGACAAACCCGAGCGTTTTTTTGTCAATGAAACCATCCGCGAAAAAATCCTGCTCCATTACAATAAAGAAATTCCGTATGCGGTGGAGATCGAGACCGAGGAATTTATCGAAGACGACAAAATCATCCGCATTCGCGCCGTGATCATGGTAGAACGCGACACGCAAAAAGGAATCATCATCGGCCACAAAGGTGCAGCGCTTAAAAAAGTAGGCGTTGAAGCCCGGGCGGACCTTGAAAAATTCTTCGACAAGCAGGTTCACCTGGAAATGTACGTCAAAGTCAATAAAAACTGGCGCAGCAATGAAAGACAGCTGCGCAGGTTCGGATACAACCAGAATTAGCGCCCGACGCTCTGGGATCAGGCCGCGATGCGTTCGACAAATTGACGCAGTTCGGCGATCTGGCCAGCGCCGCGCCGTTTATAGCGTTCAGCGGCAAGGTACATCCCAAACCACACTGAAATCATCCCGAACATCACAAAAAGCTGCACATTGAAATTGTAGCCCAGGTTGAATTTGAACCACGCGACCACACCGGAGAGCGCGAAAATAAACACGCTTGCGATTTTAATCATCACAAACACGGCCCACAGCAGCGGGTTCTCTGCAATTTTTCCCTCGATGCGGGTTCCGTGGCCGGCAGCAATCAAGCGCAGGCGCAACATGGGAGACCAATATTGTTTTTTGCGCCCGTCGACCTCTACCCAGATCCTGTCGCCATTGCTCCGGATTTCGTAGTCGGGGGCGTCGCGATCAGTAAATCTGGTACAGGCCGCTTTGATTTCATCTGTCGTTCTGGACGACGATTTCCTGAATTCAAGTAAGTTGTCGGTTTTCATGGCATTGGTTTTATGGTGCAACGACGCAACGTCCTAAAATATTCGTTAAAGTTGGTTAAAGAAAATGAAAGCCGTTTAATTGAAACATCAACTACTTGTAAGTCAATTCAATAAATAAAAATTAAAAAAAATGACCGTTTTGAATGTAACGCGCCGGTCGCATTGACGTCTAGTCCCATCATCAATCAAAATCAATCATCATGCATCAATCAAAAATCGCTAGCCGGGCGCTGCTTGGCCTATCGCTGACTTTAGTGGCTTGTTCGGACGAAGATCCGGCATTGGCTCCGGTGGTCATCGGCAATTCGTGCAATATCGTACAGGTCGCCGCCGATATCGAAACGCCCACCACATGGAAATCAGGTAACGTTTACGTCATTTCCCAGGATCTTTTTGTGGAAGATGTGCTCACCATCGAACCCGGCGTTATCGTCAAGGCCGATGGCGCGCGCATCGTTACCCTTGCCGACGGGCGCATCGTAGCCCAGGGAACTGCCAATGCACACATTATTTTTACGTCCATCGCTGACGATTCCTGCTGTGGCGATACCAACAAGAACGGCGCCGCAACAATGGCGCAAAAAGGCGACTGGACCGGAATTTACCTCAACGGTGGCGATGATCACGTGTTCCGATATTGCGACATTTTGTACGCCGGCAAAGACCGCGGCGGGTATCGCAATGCCGTATTGGTGTCGCAGGCCGGTAGCGCTTTTGAATTTGACCATTGCACGATGGCACATACGGCAACCGGGAATTCGGCGGGTGCTTACGCGTTTTACGGCGGATTTCACATGCAGGACAACCAAATCTCGCGTTTTACCAACAACGTTTTTTACGACAATGACAGGCCGATTCTGTGCGATTCCAACTATACGTTAAACACGAGCAATGTGTTCCACAATCCGGCGGACGCGAGCCAGACCAACAAGCGAAACGGAATCTTTTTGCTGGATTCGGCCAAAAATGACTGGGTTACGCAATGGGATATTACAGAAGTGCCGTATGTCCTGAGCGATTTCAACCAGGGCGGACTCGATAACATGCTTATCCTGGGGGCCAATGTCGTGGTCAAATTTACCCATCCGGGGTCGGGACTTTTGTTTCAGGAAACGCGTCCGATCGAAGCGCACAGTACTGTGATCCTGACCTCGTACAAAGATGACGAGCACGGCGGCGACACCAACGGCGACGGCAATGCGACCAGTCCGGCTCACGGCGATTGGGATGGCGTGTTCTACAGCCTGACCAACGAGTATCTTGAACACGAGAATATTTTATACGACAGCCATTGATCCGGGGCATCAATTTCCGGGACCTGGTTTACGCCATGACGTGTTTGTCACTGGCCATCGTCGTGGGCGGGGCAGTATACGAACATTTGGCCGTGGTGCCAAGATGGACGCGGGCCATTCCCGCTTCGCTTTCTATGTTTCAAGGGGAATCTGGATTGTACCCGCAGGCGTTCTGGATTCCGGTGCATCCGATTACCACCGCGTTGTTAGGTGCGGCTTTGCTTACCTCGTGGAAGCTCAAACGCTGTGCAAATGTGCTCGTTGCGCTGCTCGGATACCTCGTCATATTGGGCGTTACGTTCGTATATTTTGTTCCCGAGCTCATCGAACTGACCGCGACCCCGTATTCGCAATCGGTGGATGCCGCGCTTACCGAACGCGCCCAACGCTGGGAAACCCTGAGCCTGGTTCGGCTTTTTGCACTGATGTTATTGAGTCTGGTCCTGTTTCTCGGACTCGCCAAAGGTCCAGACGGCGAAAATTAAGGAGTTTAGTTATAGTTTTGTTTAGGTAGGAGAGGCCGGGTGTTTATTGCCCGGCTTTTTCGTTGATGCGATTTACTTTCAAATGCAACGCACTGGCTTTTTGGTTTTTTTACGCTACCTTTGCGCAAATTTTTAAGCCACCATGAATCATATTGTCGCCATTGTAGGAAGACCCAACGTAGGAAAATCTACGTTGTTCAACCGTTTGATACAGAGAAGGGAAGCTATTGTCGATTCGGTATCGGGCGTAACGCGCGACCGCAATTACGGCAAAAGCGAATGGAACGGGAAAGCGTTTTCCGTTATCGATACAGGCGGTTATGTCCGCGGAAGCGACGATATTTTCGAAGGCGAGATCAGAAAGCAGGTCGAACTTGCCATCGATGAAGCCGATGTCATACTGTTTGTCGTCGACGTCGAAGAAGGCATCACGCCCATGGATGACGAAGTGGCCAAGCTGCTGCGCAAAGTGACCAAGCCCGTGATTTTGGGTGTCAATAAGGTCGACAACGCCATGCGCGAAAAAGACGCCATTGAATTCTACAACCTCGGACTCGGCGAGTACATTACCTTTGCAAGTACCTCCGGCAGCGGAACCGGTGAATTGCTCGATGCGCTCGTTGCGGCTTTCCCGGACAAACCCGAGCGCGAGGAAGACGAAACCGAATTGCCACGTTTTGCAGTTGTGGGGCGTCCCAATGCCGGAAAATCGAGTTTTATCAACGCGCTGATCGGCAAAGACCGCTACATTGTGACCGATATTGCGGGAACGACGCGCGATGCGATCGATACGAAATTTGACCGTTTCGGATTCGAGTTCAATCTGGTCGATACGGCCGGAATCCGCAGAAAGGCGAAGGTCAAGGAAGATCTGGAATTTTATTCGGTGATGCGTTCGGTGCGCGCGATCGAACATGCAGACATCTGCATCCTGATCATCGATGCGACGCGCGGATTCGAAGGCCAGGACCAAAGTATTTTCTGGCTCGCCGAAAAGAACCGCAAAGGACTTGTGATTTTGGTCAACAAATGGGATCTGGTCGAAAAAGACACGATGTCGACACGCGATTACGAAGCCAAGATCCGAAAGGAAATCGAACCGTTCACCAACGTTCCTATTTTGTTCGTATCGGCCCTGACCAAGCAGCGTTTGCTCAAAGCGCTCGAAGCGTCGGTGCAGGTGTTCGAGAACAGAAAACAGCGCATCCCGACTTCAAAATTCAACGATTACATGCTCAAGGTCATCGAGGGCCATCCGCCACCGGCACTCAAGGGCAAATACGTCAAGATCAAATATTGCATGCAGTTGCCTACGCCTACGCCGCAGTTTGTGTTTTTTGCGAATTTGCCGCAATACGTCAAGGAGCCTTACAAGCGTTTCCTCGAGAACAAGATCCGTGAGAAATGGGACTTTTCTGGCGTGCCGATCGACATTTACATCCGCGAAAAATAATACCCCGATTAAACATTTGTTCCTTTTTTTGGTCCGTCGGATGCAAAAAAGGAAAGTCGTTGGTCATCCGATCAAGCGATCGACGCTATAATTAAGGAATCGCCAGCCGTTAATTGAATTGACATGCTTTTCAACACCGTGAATTTTGCGGTTTTCCTGCCGATCGTGCTCGCGCTGTATTGGCTGGTGACCCAAAGAAATCTCAAGCTCCAAAACCTTTTGCTTTTGGCGGCGAGTTATTTTTTTTACGGTTGTTGGGACGTGCGGTTTTTGTTCCTGTTGATTTTTTCGACGGCGCTCGATTATTACACCGGCATCAAAATTTATGAAGCCGAAGGCAAAAAGGCGAAAAAATTCTGGTTGTCCACGAGCCTTCTCATCAATCTCGGATTTCTCGGTGTCTTCAAATATTACAATTTCTTCGTGCAATCGTTCGCCGACGGATTGTCGCTCGTGGGCGTCCAGACACATCCGTGGTTCCTCGATTTGATTTTGCCCGTCGGGATTTCGTTTTACACCTTCCACGGCATTTCATACATCGTCGACATTTACCGCGGCAAGATCAGCCCCGAACGCGATTTTGTCAATTATTCGGTGTTCGTGAGTTTCTTTCCGCTGCTCGTGGCCGGGCCGATCGAACGTGCGACGCACCTGTTGCCGCAAATCCGGAACAAGCGCATTTTCTCCTCGACGCAGTTCAACGACGGGCTGCGCCAGATTTTGTGGGGATTGTTCAAAAAGGTCGTGATCGCAGACAATTGCGGCGTGTTCGTAGACAACGTTTTCAATCATTCGGCCGATCAATCGGGGAGTTCGCTTGTGCTCGGCGCGATTTTGTTTTCGTTCCAATTGTACGGCGACTTTTCGGGGTATTCGGATATTGCGCTCGGAACGGCACGGCTTTTCGGGATCGAATTGTTGCGCAATTTCTCATTTCCGTATTTTTCGCGCGACATTGCCGAATTCTGGCGCCGTTGGCACATGTCGCTCACGACGTGGTTCAAGGATTACGTCTACATTCCGCTAGGTGGTTCGAAGCAATCGAAATGGCGCAACATCCGCAACGTGTTCATCATCTTCATGCTGAGCGGAATCTGGCACGGCGCGAGCTGGAAATTCGTGTGTTGGGCGATGATCAACGCGTTGTATTTCTTGCCTTTGTTGTTGTCGAACCAGAATCGGAAACACCTGGAAATAGTCGCGTACGACCGCACATTTCCGACAATCAAGGAAGTGGGGCAAATGGTCGCGACCTTTATGCTGACGGTATTCTCGCGCATCTTTTTTCGCGCCGACGACGTGCACCACGCATTCACCTTCATCAAAGGCATTTTCAATGAAACCTTATTCACCGTTCCCGAAATCATCCCGACCCGCGTGTTGATCCTGATCGCGGTTTTCATGGGTATCGAATGGTCGGGCAGGAGAGGCGGATATGCGATCGCGCACACGTTCGAGAAGACGCCCAAGGTATTGCAATGGTCGTTCTATTACGTCATCGTCTTTGCGATTTTCTATTTCAGCAACACCGGACAACAATTCATTTATTTCCAATTCTAGATGAAAAAGACGGTTTTCAAATTGTTGCTTTTCTTGTCGCCGATTGTGTTGGTTTGGGCCGCCGTGGAGTGGTTTTACCGTACGACGCCAAACAATTATACCGTCAAGTACGATTACATGGAAGCGCATTCGGCCGATGTGGAGACGTTGCTTTTTGGCAGTTCACATTGTTTTTACGCGCTCGATCCGACGTATTTTTCAGGGACAGCGTTCAATTTGTCCAACATCAGCCAATCGATCGAATTCGATGCGTTACTGTTCGAAAAGTATTTCGACCGCATGCCCAAGCTCAAGAAAGTCGTGTTCTGCATCGAATATTCGAATTTGAGCCACAAGGAAAATACACGCGAGGACGTCTTCCGCAAATATTACTATGAAAACTACATGCATTTGGACGTGCCGTCGGTTTCGCCGATCGATCCCAAAAAGTACAGCCTCGCTTTTACGCGCAGCCTGGAGCAGACGTGGGAATCGTACGAACGCTATGATTTCTTCGGGACAATCGTCGATTGCGACCCGAACGGTTGGGGCAACAATTACCCGAAGGTCTACCGTTTCGGCCCCGATTACAATGTCGAGGAACGGTTGCAGGCGCATGAGGACGGCTCGGTCGATTTCTCGGAAAACGTCGCACGGCTCGAACACATGATCGAACAATGCGAGGAGCGCGATGTGGAAGTGGTCATCGTTTCGTTGCCGCAAAGCAAATTGTACACGCAAGGCCTCGACCGACACAAGCTCGAATTGATTTATGCGACCTGCGAATCCTTGGCGGAAGACCATGAGAAAGTGCGTTACCTTAATCTATTCGAAGATCCGCGATTCGTAGACGACGATTTTTTTGACGCTGACCATTTGAACGATGTCGCGGCGGTGAAGTGTTCGAAGATCGTCAACGATTTTTTACTGGAATCAGAACGTACCTCAAAATAAAAACCACGAACGGAATTCCATTCGTGGTTTTTCAGTTTATTGTTGTATCAAATCTACCAACTGCCGCTCGAACCGCCACCGCTGAATCCGCCACCGCCAAAGCCCCCGCCAAATCCGCCGCCGCCGCCAAATCCGCCGCCTGACGATCCACCTCCGAATCCGCCGCGGCCCAGGCTGCTCAGAATGATCATGTCGCCAAGGTCAAATCCGCCGCCGCGCCCGGAATTATTGCCGCCGCCGCCGCGTTTGCGCGTAATGAGCGCGAGGATGATGATGAAAACAATGATCATCACAATTACCGGGATGCCACTATCGGTCTGGTCCTTGATGCGCGTGCCTTTGTAAGTGCCTTTTAGGACTTCAAAAATGGCGTCGGCGCCTTTGTCGAGCCCGGCGTAAAAATTTCCTTTTTTGAATTCCGGCGTGATGATGTAATCGATAATCTGCTTGCCCGTGGCGGCAATGATTTTGTGTTCGACGCCGTATCCCGGATAGATGCCCACTTTGCGGTCGCCTTTGGAAACCAGGATCAGAATGCCGTTGTCTTTGTCCTTTTGTCCGATTCCCCATGCGTGTGCCCAGCGCGGCCCTACGACGTTGATGTCTTCATTGTTGAGGCTTTCGATCGTGATGGCCACAATCTGAGTGGTCGTCGAATCCGAATAGCGGATGAGTTTTTCTTCGAGCTGTTTGGCCTGCGCCGGTTGCATCATCCTGGCGTAATCGTACACCGATGTTTGGAAGTCCGGCTTGGGTGGCACGTTGAGTTGGGCGCAAATCGCCTGCGTCACAAACAGCGACAATGCAAAAAGAAGGTTCGGGATTAGGGCGCGCGGATTCATCAGCCTTTTGAAATTTCGTTCGACAATTCGTCTGTATCGCCATGTTCCCACGGGAAGTATTGCCGGAGTTTTTCACCGGCGCGCGTAACGCCATCGATGAGTCCTTGCATGAATAGGCCTTGCTTGAATTGCTGTTGCATCGCATCGCGCGTACAATCCCAAAAATCCGACGGGACCACTGCATCGATGCCTTTGTCGCCGCAAATGGCGAATTCGTGGTTGTCCACGGCCACATAGATCAGTACGCCATTCTGAAGTTTGGTATTGTCCATTTTGAGCAAATGAAAAACTTCCATCGCGCGTTGGTATGCTGCGATGGAAGTTGATTTTTCAATGTGGACGCGGATTTCACCGGACGTATTGCGCTCGGCCAATCGAATGGCTTCGACGATTTGCTGCTCCTGGGCCGCGGTCAAAAAATCCTCGACTTGTGACATGGCTAGAATTTGACTTCAACCGGTTTGTCTGCGCCGGCCACCGATTTAAAGTACGGTTTCTCAGGATAACCGCTCAAAAACCATTTTTGCGGAATCGACAACACATAGCCATTGTAGGCCTGGACGGCTTCGTTGAAACGCGTGCGCGCCGTCAGTACCTGGTTTTCTGTGCTGGTCAGCTCGGCTTGCAGATCGCGGAAGTTTTGTGTGGCCTTGAGGTCCGGATAGCGCTCGACCGATACGAGCAATCGCGACAACGTAGAGGAGACGCCCGCCTGTGCCTGCTGGAATTGTTCGAGCTGCTCGGGCGTGATGTTGCTGGGGTCGATTTTGACAGCCGTGGCGTTTGCACGCGCCTGGGTGACGGCTTCGAGGGTGGATTTTTCGAAATCGGCGGCCCCTTTGACCGTGTTGACCAGGTTTCCGATCAGGTCGTTGCGTCGCTGGTAAGCCGTTTCCACATTACCCCATTCTTTTCCTACGGCCTGGTTAAAGACCAATGCTTTGTTCTGGATGCCCATCGCCCAAAAGATGACGATCAAAACGACTCCACCTACAATAATCCAAGGCAAAAATTTTCTCATGACGGTTTGGTTTTAGTGATTGTTTATTTGGCTTTGCGCTATCGGCCGAAAGAGGCGAGCTTCCAAAGCGCTGTTAAGGTAAATTTATTGTTTATACTGTACTTTTATTCGTTAAGGTCTGCCGTTTTCAGTTTTTCGGCTGGCAATCTTAGCTTTCAGCTTTCAGCGTTCCGCTTGTTCACAAATGATTCTTGATGTCGGTCAGCTGAACCCTGATCGCTTCAAGCTTGCTGATGATCTCATATTTATCGAGCGTTTTTTTCTGGCCTTCTTTCAGATGCGTGCGCGCACCGTCGAGCGTAAATCCGCGTTCTTTGACCAGGTGGTAGATCAATTGCAGGTTTTTGACGTCTTCGGGCGTAAACATTCGGTTGCCTTTGGCGTTTTTCTTGGGTTTGAGAATGTCGAATTCCTTGTCCCAAAAGCGAATCAGCGATGCATTGACGTTGAACGCCTTTGCGATTTCGCCTATGCTAAAATATCTTTTGTCCGGTGATAGATCGATGTGCATTTAGTCGAGAGATTGGTTTTCCTGATTGGCTAATTTAGAAATAACTATGTATTCTGCCGCAGAAATATTGCCATAATAAAAATTTAGCGGGTTGACGACCTCGCCGTTCTTGTGCACTTCGTAGTGCAGGTGCGGGGCTTCCGATCGGCCGGTAGAACCCACATACCCGATAATATCGCCGCGTTTGACGCGTTGTCCGGCGCGTACCTTGTACTTGCTCAAATGCCCGTAAAGCGTCTGGTATCCAAAACCGTGGCGTATCACGATGTGGTTGCCGTAACCCGATGCGGTGTTGTCCGCACGGTCCACAACGCCATCGCCTGAAGCAAAAACCGGCGTGCCTGTCTTGGCAGAAAAATCCATGCCGGCGTGAAATTTCCGCGCCTTGGTAAATGGATCGGTCCGATAGCCGAATCCGGAGGCAACAGCTTTGAGGTTTTCATTGCGAACCGGTTGTATCGCCGGGATGGCCGCGAGCAATTTATTTTTTTCTTTGACCAGTTTGGCGATTTCATCAAGTGATTTGGATTGGATGGCGAGCGCTTTTGAAATCACGTCGACGCGCCTGGATGTATTGATCACGAGTTCGGAATTGTCAAATCCTTCGAGTTCTTTGTATCGGTTCACGCCGCCAAAACCGGCGCTTCGCTGCTCTTCCGGGATAGGTGCGGTGTTAAAATAGGTGCGGTAGATGTTGTTGTCGCGGTCCTCGATATTGGTCAGCACTTCATCGATCTGGTCCATTTTTTTGTTCAGGATCGCATAATTGAGCTTGAAATTCTCGATCTCGCGTGCCTGCAGCCGGTCTTTTGGCGTTTCAAAAAAAGGGGTGTTGAGCAACACCAAGAAGCAAAGCACGCCAAACAACGCCGACGCGGTCAAAAACAACGCTGCATAGGCAAATCTGGTCCGTTTGCGCACCTTGATCTTTTTGTACGCGAGGTTTTCCGGATCGTAGTAATATTTTACCTTCTTCATTTTGGATAAATTCCTATTTTTGCGCGTGAAAAGCAGGAGGTGAACAAATTTAGTAAAATGTTTTGCTTCTTGGATGTAATTTGAAAATTAGGTAATTTGAAAATTTGAAAATGCGTTATCTTACGCAGAAAACTTCATGATTTACGAGATGCCATCATTTTCAAATTTTCAAATTCTCAAATTCTCAAATTAAAATGAAATCACAGTATATCAGACAACAGTTTCTCGATTTTTTCCAGTCCAAAGGCCATCTGATCGTGCCGTCGGCGCCTATTGTCTTAAAAGACGACCCAACGCTGATGTTCAACAATTCCGGCATGGCACAGTTCAAGGAATTTTTCCTGGGCAACGGCACGCCAAAAAGCCCGCGTATCGCTGACACCCAAAAGTGCCTCCGCGTATCGGGCAAGCACAACGATTTGGAGGAAGTAGGGATCGATACCTACCACCACACCATGTTCGAGATGCTTGGCAACTGGAGTTTTGGCGATTATTTCAAGAAAGAAGCGATCCATTGGGCATGGGAACTGCTGACCGAAGTCTATAAAATCGACAAGGACATTTTGTATGTGACCGTTTTCGAAGGTTCCCAGGAAGAGAACGTGCCGTTCGACCAGGAAGCTTATGACATTTGGAAAACACTGATCGCAGAAGACAGAATCCTGCTGGGCAACAAAAAAGACAATTTCTGGGAAATGGGCGATCAGGGACCGTGCGGGCCATGTTCGGAGATCCACGTCGACATCCGTTCGGCCGATGAAAAAGCAAAAACGCCGGGCAAAGAACTCGTCAACGCCGATCATCCGCATGTGGTCGAGATCTGGAACAACGTCTTTATGGAATTCAACCGCAAGGCCGACGGTTCGCTCGAGAAATTGCCCGCGCAACACGTCGACACCGGAATGGGATTCGAGCGTTTGTGTATGGTTTTGCAAGGCGTACAATCGAATTATGACACCGATGTGTTCATGCCGCTGATCCATCGGATCGAAGCCGTAACCGGTGCAAAATATACGATGAAAGCAGCATCTGATGCAGAAGAAAAGACAAATATCGCCATCCGCGTCATCGCTGACCACGTTCGCGCCGTGGCGTTTGCGATCGCCGATGGCCAGTTGCCCTCAAACACCGGTGCCGGCTACGTGATCCGGCGCATTTTACGCCGTGCGATACGCTACGGATTTACGTTTTTGAATACCAGGGAAGCCTTCATTTACCAACTTGTAGAAACGCTCGCCTCGCAAATGGGCAGCGCTTTCCCGGAGATCGTCGCGCAAAAGAACCTTGTGATGAACGTGATCCGCGAAGAAGAACAGTCGTTTTTACGTACGCTCGACCAGGGCTTGCAGTTGCTTGAAAATGTTGTGTCCGAAACCAAAGGCGGCGAAGTGGCCGGTGAGAAGGCGTTTGAACTTTACGATACGTTTGGTTTTCCAAAGGACCTGACCGCGCTGATCCTCAAGGAAAAGGGGATGGCTTACAACGAAGCCGATTTTGACAAAGCGATGTTCCAGCAAAAAACGCGTTCGCGCGCCGCATCGGAGGTTACGACCGACGATTGGACGATTCTCATTGATGGCAATGTCGAAACGTTTGTCGGATATGACCAATTGGAAAACGAGGTTAAAATCACGCGGTACCGCAAGATCGATTCAAAAAAGGACGGGTTGCTCTACCAGATCGTGCTTGACAACACGCCATTCTACGCTGAAGGCGGTGGGCAAGTGGGCGACAAAGGAACGCTTTCCGGCGCCAACGAAACCATAGAAATCATCGATACCAAGAGAGAAAACAACCTGATTTTGCATTTTACGCGGCAGTTGCCAGAGAATGTATCGGGTAATTTCGTCGCCAAAGTCGATGGCGATTTGCGCGACCATACGGCCAGCAACCATTCGGCGACGCACTTGCTCCACCAGGCATTGCGCGCGATCCTGGGCACGCATGTGGAGCAGAAAGGCTCACTGGTGAACCCCAATTACCTGCGTTTTGATTTTTCGCACTTTGCCAAGGTGACCGATGCCGAACTCAGGCAGGTCGAAGACTTCGTAAACGAAAGAATCCAACAGCACATACCGCTGGTCGAGCGCCGCAGCATCCCGTTTGCGCAGGCCATTGAAGAGGGTGCGATGGCACTCTTTGGCGAAAAATACGGCGATAAGGTACGCGCGATCAAATTTGGCGATTCGGTCGAATTGTGCGGCGGCATCCACGTGGGCAACACGGCAGAGATATGGCATTTCAAAATCATCAGCGAAGGCGCAGTAGCAGCGGGCATCCGACGCATTGAGGCCATCACGAACGACGCGGTCAAGGACTATTTTGCATCGCAGGAAAAAGCGCTTGACGAAATCCGTTCGGCGCTCAAAAACCCGCAGGATACGCTCAAAGCAGTGGTGTCGTTACAGGAGGAAAATGCGCGGCTGGCCAAACAGATCGAAGCACTCATGAAGGACAAGGTCAAAGCAATGAAATCCGAACTCGTATCGGAACTCCGGGAGATCCATGGCGTGCAATTCCTGGCCAGACACATCGATCTGAATGCGGAGGGTGCGAAAGACCTCGCGTATGAAATCGGAAATACGGCACAAAATTTATTTTTGCTGCTGGCCACATCGGAGCAAGGCAAACCGATGCTCACGTGTTACATTTCCAAAGAACTCGTAGCCGAAAAAGGTTTGAACGCGGGACAAGTCGTGCGCGAACTCGGCAAATTCATCCAGGGCGGCGGCGGCGGACAGCCGTTTTTTGCCACGGCGGGCGGTAAAAACCCTGATGGAATTCCGCAAGCGCTCGAAAAAGCGATCGATTACCTCAAATAAAAATAATGCCCGGACAAACCACCGGGCTTTTTTGTGCGGTTGGTTTTTTTTGGCTTTATTTGTCTCAAACAAAAGCGGATGAAGAAATTTTTGGGAATGTGTTGTGTGTGTTTGGGGTTGATTTCGTGTTCGGAGGGCAACGATCCGTCGACGGTCATACCCGACACAACCAATCAGAACGGCACACGTCTGGTGCGCCGCGTTTTTCACACGGACGGTTCGGCCGGCCATTACACCATGCGGTATTTTTATGTCGGGAGCAGACTTTACAAAATAACGGCATCGGACGGCAATAATTCCAACGACCTGACGCAAATCTTTTCCTACACAGGCGATAAGATCACGAAAATCGAAAGTTTCAATTACAACAACACAAAAACCCGTGAACTTACCTTCCAATACGATGCGGCGGGACGTATATCGCATGAAAGGATGGACGATCTTGCCGACGTCGAGTACAGTTATACCACCAATTCGTCAAATATCCTGACCCGACAGGCTTACGGGGTCATCAATGGGGAAACACAGTATGGCAATAAAGAGCGCTTTGCATTCGCGGGCGGCGAAATTGTCAATAAATGGCGCGAGGTGGACAACATTGACCGCGACAGCGTACACGAAACGATCACTTATGACGGACACAACAGTCCGGTCCGGAACATGCCCGGTTATGATCAGATCGCTTATTTTCGTCCGTGGCGTGAGATTTTTTACTTTGGGAGCGAGCAAAATGTGGCATCGTCGTCATCGGTGATTTATTTCAACGGAAGCCAATCGACGCAAAATCGCGTTTACAGCTATACGTACAACAATTTTGGATATCCGATGTCATGCCGTTTGCAATACATCGATGC
>JAEWLN010000132.1 GCA_023457535.1 Bacteroidota bacterium | reverse complement strand
TTGACCTGGATCAAACCGCCTGAATTCATAATGTTGAATGTACCGCCAGTGTTGACGTTGACCGCGTCCGTAACGGTCAGGTTGTTGTTTGGAGAATCGATGCGCAACACCCCGCCGGTTTGTACGGTGATGTTGTGGCAATACGCAGCATAGGCGCTGCCCTGAATGACGCAATTGTTGGCTGCCGCAGGGATGGAAACGCATTGAAGATTGGTGGGCACCCCAACAGGCGTCCAGTTGTTGGCATTGTTCCAGTTTGTATTGACAGACCCGTTCCATACCTTATTCGCGTTGACCGTAACGGTGGTCTGATCGCTTACCACCACCTGTCTGCCACTGCATAAATTGTAAGTTACTTCCGCCGTGTACACCGTAGAGGAAGATGGGCAAACGTTCAACGTATCGCCGCTACCTACAATAGCACCCGCAGTTCCCGCGCCTTCATACCAAAGGATCGATGCGGTTGTCGCTCCGGACGGTGTAAATCGCCACGCCTCGTTTGTAGCGGTCCAGTCCGGACTCAAAGAGTTGCGGTTTGGCGGAACCACGGCCGTCGTCGCCGATGCGTTCTGGATTCCCACCACTGCGTTGCCGCTGTTCCAACTGCCGCAAACGGGTTTGTTCTCGATAAAAACGTCAATGATGTTGGTGTTTTCGTACAGTACCATCATGCCCGTATACAACAGTGAGTTACAACTGGATGAATACATCGGGATGTCGTGCCAGGCGGCCACCAACGCGCGACAGCCTGAATTAAGCGTAACGAGTTCCCAGCCCACTTCGCCGCCCACTTCAGGGTCGATGTCGTGGTAGACGCCAAAAATCGCATTGCGGAACAAATTCGTGCTCGGCAGGTTATTGGTGAAACTCCATCCGGAATAGCCGCCCGGGGAGTTGTTGGTCAAATCAAAAGTGATCGCGCCGTTCGAGCTGATCAAACATTGGCTGTAATTGGTTCCGAAAAAGCAAAAATTGAACGGCAAATTGACAATGGGCGACCAAACGTCGTCGTCATTGACACTGACCGGATTCTTAAGACAGTTGAACTGATACGGCGGCGCATAAGGAATAGACGCCACAGTATAATTTGTCGGTTGGTTGACCTGCAGATAGCTTGCTTCCAATGTCACGCAGCTGCCACTGGCACAATTCGTAGGCGGCGCGTCGGCCCCACTAAGCCCCAGCCCGCCCGAGAGCACATTGTGGCAACCCAGCGTTGTGGTTCCCAAACTGTTTCCGATGCCGCACGTGGGAATCAGGAAACTTTGCGGACCCATCCACGCGCCCTGGCCCAGCGCGCCACCGCAATTCGAGCGCACCCAGTAGTAATAACGAATTCCCGCTGTCAGCGCGTTGAGGGTTACATTCGTGCCCGTCGTCACGCTGCCCGATGGCGTCGTGGCGTTGAGCGGGTTGGTAGGACTTGTAGAATAGTAATATTGGTAACCGTTGGCCGGAATAGGCAGCGCGTCGATCCAGCTTAGCGTCACGCTGCTATTGGTCAGGATGTTGGCCGACAAGCTTGACGGATTGCCTGAACACGGCAGCGGTGGCGCCACTACAAGGGTATAATCCTCCGTTTCTCCATTGGTGATTGACCCGCATGGGGCAGGGTTTGTAGAGAAATAATCGGCTCTGATGCGCATGCGGTAACCGCCCGGTGCGGTAGCCCCCGGAATAGGAAAACTCCCTGAGGCGGTATATACATAAGCGTTGGTGGTATAAACGCGCTCGGTGGTTTGGAATGTCGCATCGTTGTTCCAGTCCACCCAAATCGCGAAACCGTAGCTGTAATTGATGCCGTCGAAGAAACCGGCCGCAAAATTCACGTTCACACCCGCGTTCTGGCTTACCACCTGCGATGTGAAATTGCCGTATCCGGTGGCGGAATAGCCGCTGTTCATATTGGTAATGTTGAGGATGCCGCCCGTGGTGGTAAAGCGGTCGATATAATACGTAGAACTCGTCGATGTCGCCGCGCAATAACTGCCGATGGTCGTTGCGCTGCCATTGACATTATTGCTCGAACAGCCATTGCTGGCCAGGATCCGGTAATAATAGGTGGTAGTAGCGCTGAGTCCTGTGATGGTTCTTGTAAGTGTGGGCGCAGGTACCGTAAATGGCGATCCGACGACATCTGCCGTAAAGCCCGGATCGGTCGTGACCTGAATGATATAAGTGAGCGGGAGCGCGCTGCCACCCGGTACGGGCGCGGTCCAGTTGAGCGTAAAATTATTCGTTCCGATGGGTGCTGCCGTAACGGTTTGCGGCACGTTCGGACACGTGACGCTGTTGCCCGTCAGCGCGCCCGTGGTATTGTACGTCGGGCCGCCCAGACAAAGCGCATTGGTATAGGCGTAAACATAAAAATAATAGCGCGTATTGCCTGTCAGGCCCGTTGCGGTGAATGAAGTCGATGCACCGGTTTGCACAAAGGTCAGTCCGGCACCGAGCGTTGCAATATTGGCCGCCGAATACGTCACGCCGTTGACCGGCTGCGCGGGTGGTGTGGCGCTTGTCGAACGCACGACCAGATAGCCGTTTGCCGTTCCTGAAAAGCTGCCCGATATGCTCGTGGTGGTATTGGTTCCCCACGTCATGGCCGTAGCCTGTGCCGGTGGGAAACAAGGGGGTGTGGCATACGTGATGCGCACTTGTCCTGGTGCGCCGTTACCGCCGTTGGTGTTGCCGCTTGCCGTTGTTCTGTGTCCGCCGGCACCACCGCCCCCAATCGTAAACCCGTTTGCGCCTGCAGTAGCAAATAAACCTGTCGCACCATTTCCACCACCAACAGCTGCGCCTGCACCGCCTGCTTTTCCCGCTCCGTCAGTCCCCGCGCCTAGCGTGCTTGCGCCGCCGCCGCCGCCGCCGCCGCCGCCGA
>JAEWLN010000131.1 GCA_023457535.1 Bacteroidota bacterium | reverse complement strand
AAACGTTAATTAGTTTGAAGTTTAAAGTTGTGAAACCTTGAACCTTAAACCTTGAACCAAAAAATATGAAACTAGGAAATTACGTTAACGGACACTGGACGGAAGGCAACGGACAAGGCGTGCCGTTATTTGATTCGGTGACGGGCGAAAACATCGGCCATGCATCAACCGAAGGCCTGAACTTCGAAGAGATTTTGCATTACGGACGCACCAAAGGCGGCGAAAAACTGCGCAGGATGACGTTCCAGGAGCGCGGCAATATGATCAAGAAACTGGCGCTGTACCTGACCAAACGCAAAGAGCAATTTTATGACCTCAGCTACCGAACGGGCGCCACACGCGTCGATTCGTGGATCGATATCGAGGGTGGATTCGGCAATCTGTTCGCCAATGCCTCGCTGCGCAAATTGTTCCCGAACCAACCCTATGACGTAGAGGGCGACCCGATCGACCTGTCGCGTGGCGGACGCTTCATGGCGCATCACATCCTGGTCCCGAAACCGGGCGTGGCCGTGCACATCAATGCATTCAATTTCCCAATCTGGGGCATGCTCGAGAAATGCGCCGTGAACTGGATGGCCGGAATGCCCGCAGTGGTCAAACCTGCAACTTCGACGTCTTATCTGACCGAAGCCGTCGTCAGGGAGATCATCGCATCGGGGATTTTGCCTGAAGGCGCGCTGCAGCTCATTTGCGGATCCGCAAACAACTTGCTGGATTTCGTCGAATCGCAGGATGTCGTGACGTTTACCGGATCGGCTGATACGGGAAGGAAACTCAAGGCGCATCCGAGAATCATTTCCGAATCGGTGCCGTTCAACATGGAAGCCGATTCGCTCAATTGCTCGATTCTGGGCGAAGATGCCGTTCCGGGCACGCCTGAATTCGATTTGTTCGTCAATGCCGTAAGATCGGAAATGACGGTCAAATGCGGGCAGAAATGTACGGCGATCCGGCGCATCATTGTTCCTGAAAAATTAGTCGAAGATGTACAGATCGCACTCGGAAAGGCGCTCGATAAGGTCACGATCGGCGACCCACGGCTTAAGGAAGTCCGCATGGGATCGCTCGTATCCACCGATCAGGTTGAGGAGGTCAAAATGCGCACGCGTGAGATCGCCAAAACCGCGGCCATCGTTTACGGCGATTACGATAAGATCGCAACCGTTGGCGCCGATGCACACAAAGGCGCATTCATCAGCCCGATGGTGTTGCGCGAAGACGAGCCGTTCAAAAATACACTTGTCCACGAAACCGAAGCTTTCGGACCCGTTGCGACGATCATGCCGTATAAAAATATGGATGAAGCGGTTGATCTGGCCAAGATGGGCAAAGGCTCTCTCGTTTCGTCGATTGTGACCCATTCAGATCAAATCGCCAAGGATTATGTTATCAATGCGGCTTCGCACCATGGCAGGATTCTCGTCTTGAACCGCGAAAACGCCAAGCAAAGCACCGGCCACGGATCGCCATTGCCGCAACTGGTTCACGGCGGCCCCGGACGCGCGGGCGGCGGCGAGGAAATGGGCGGTGTGCGCGGCATCAAGCATTATATGCAGCGCTGCGCGGTACAGGGTTCGCCGACTACATTGACTGAAATCACGGGAATTTATCAACCGAATTCGGCATACAAAGAATCCGATCTGCATCCGTTCCAATATTACTGGGACGACATCGAGCCGGGCATGTCGCTTAAAACGCATAAACGCACCGTCACCGATACCGACATCATCAATTTTGCCAACCTGACGTGGGACCATTTCTATGCGCACACCGATGTTACATCGCTCAAAGGAAGCATTTTCGAAAAACGCACCGCGCACGGCTACTTTATCCTGGCCGCCGCAGCAGGGCTTTTCGTCTGGCCGAACAAAGGCCCGGTCGCCGCGAATTACGGGCTCGAGGAATGCAGATTTTTACGTCCGATTTACCACAACGACACGATGTATGTCAGGCTTACGTGCAAACAAAAAATCGAGCGCGACCACGTGGGTGAGCAATTGCCGAGCGGGATTGTCAAATGGTTCGTTGAGGTTTTTGATCAAAACGATGAGCTGACCGCAGTAGCGACGATCCTGACGATGGTACAAAAACGTTCGCCGTTCAAGGAAATCAACAAAAGCAACATCAATGAATATCTGACCCGGCTTACCGTTAACCACAAAGCCAATTGGGGCACGATGACGCCGCAGCATCTGGTCGAGCACATGGAAGACCAATACCGTTTTGCGACCGGCGAGCGTGCAGGTTTTGAGATCGTCACGCCCGAGGAGCATCTGCCCAAATTCCGCGAGACGATTTTCAATCACCGACCAATGCCGCAATTCCACCAGCATCCGCTCATGAAAAAGGGTGAAAACGAGGATTTACGACATGAAAACCTCGACGCGGCCAAGGCCAAACTCGTCGAAGCGATGGAATCGTACGAGCAATACTTCAGGCAGAACCCGGATGCCCGCACCTTGAATGTGGTGTTTGGAATGATGGATAAATTCGAGTGGGATTTGCTTGCGAACAAGCATTTTGCGCATCATTTCACGCAATTCGGAATATTATAACAGTTCCAGGATTAAGTTTCAGCTTACGAAACTTTAAACCTTAAACTTTCAAACCTTACAATGGAAGCATACGTAAAACAAAGCATACAAAATTCAATCGCCACGATCGAGTTTTTCCACCCGGAACAAAATTCCTTGCCCGGAACAATCCTCGCGCAATTGGCGCAAACGATCACTGACGTTGGCAGCAACGACGAGGTCAAAGTCATCATCCTCAAATCCGGCGGCGAGCGTACATTTTGCGCCGGGGCAAGTTTCAAGGAGCTCATCACCATCAACGACGCGGCGACCGGAAAGGTGTTTTTCTCGGGGTTTGCCAATGTGATCAACGCGATGCGTCGTTGCCCGAAATTCATCATCGGACGCATCCAGGGCAAAACCGTAGGTGGTGGCGTAGGTATTGCGGCGGCAACCGATTATTGCTTTGCCACCAAATTTGCAGCGATAAAGTTGAGTGAACTCAATGTAGGCATCGGGCCGTTTGTAGTGAGTCCGGCGATTGAAAGAAAAATGGGTGTTTCGGCGACCTCGCAGATCGCCATCGACGCCAACAATTTCTACGAAGCCGAATGGGCCAGAAGCAAAGGCTTGTTTGCCGAAGTTTTTGAATCGATCGAGGAAATGGACGCCAAGGTGGAATCATTTGCCAAACATTTGTGCACCTACAATCCGGAGGCGATGCGCGAAATGAAGCAAATCTTTTGGAAAGGAACCGACGATTGGGACCAACTGTTGGCCGAACGCGCCGCGATTTCGGGAAGGTTGGTGTTGAGTGAGTTTACGAAGAAAACATTAGAAAAATTTAAATAAGGCCGAACGTCCAATGTCGAACGTCGAACGGGCTTAAGCTTAGGTTTCGGGATTCGTTTGACATTGGAATTAGACATTCGACAAAATGGTTTACGAATTTAAAGGGTTCATTCCCGTCATCCACGAAAGCAGCTTCATTCATCCGCAAGCGGCCGTTACCGGCAATGTCATCATCGGCAGGAACGTGTATGTCGGGCCGGGTGCGGCGATTCGCGGTGATTGGGGCGGCATTGTGATCGAGGACGGTTGCAATGTGCAGGAAAATTGCACGATCCACATGTTCCCGGGCAAGGACATTGTCTTGAAAGCAGGCGCGCATGTTGGGCACGGGGCAATCATTCACGGTGCAAACCTTGGCAAAAATTGCCTGATCGGGATGAACGCGGTGATTATGGACGATGCGGAAATCGGCGATGAATGCATCATAGGTGCGCTCAGTTTTGTCCGGTCAGAGATGAAAATCCCGGCGCGATCGCTCGTTGTTGGTAATCCGGCGCAAATCGTCAGGCAGGTTTCGGACGACATGATCGCGTGGAAGACCAAAGGCACCGAATTGTATCAAAAATTGCCATCGGAATTGTACGAAACCTTGAAAGCTGTAGAGCCGTTGCGCGAAATCCCGGCGAATCGCCCGACGCAGGAAACGTTTTACCAAACATTGGAACAATTTAGAAAGAAATAAAGTCGAAGGTCAAACGTCGAACGAGAACGACGCGAAAACATTGACATCGGCTGCGAAAAAATAAAAATAGTCGTCGTTTGCGATATCGTTTGACATTTTACATTCGACGTTCGACATCAAGTATGATAATAGAATTCAAAATGCCCAAAATGGGCGAGAGCATCACAGAGGCAACCATCATTAACTGGCTTAAAAATGTCGGCGATCGCGTTATGGCCGAGGAGACGATTGTTGAGGTCGCCACCGATAAGGTAGACAACGATGTGCCGAGTCCGGTATCAGGCGTGGTTGCCGAAATTCGTTTTTCGAAAGATGATGTGGTGAAAGTAGGCGAAGTATTGGCGTTGATCGAGACCGATGGTGTGACGTCCGGCGCAGAACGTCAAACGAAAGCAGGGACCAACAGCCCAGACGCTGAACTTGTTTCAGCGTCTCCAAACCAGAAACCAACAACCGGCAACCGACAACTGCAAAGTAGTCCGGACGCATTCCTTTCCCCATTGATCATTTCCATCGCGCAAAAAGAGAACCTGTCGCTTGAAGAAGTGCAAAGCATTCCGGGCTCTGGCACCAATGGACGAATCCAGAAAAGCGACGTTTTCCACTATTTGAAAAACCGGAAATATCCCATCAGACGCGAAAATTCCAACCCCCAAACCCCAACTCTTAAAGCATCTTACGAGAATTTCGGATACAGCGCGCCAAAAGTTACGGCACGCCAAAACGACCGCGTAGTGGAAATGGACCGCATGCGCCAGATGATTGCCGGGCACATGGTTTATTCGAAACAAACCGCGCCGCACGTGACTTCCTATATCGAAGCCGATGTGACAAATCTGGTCCATTGGAGAAACGCCAACAAAGAGGCATTTGCGCAAAAACACAACGAAAAATTGACGTTCACGCCGATCTTCGTCGATGCGGTGGCCAGGGCGATCGCTGATTTCCCGATGATCAACGCATCGGTCGACGGCAAGAACATCATCGTGCACAAAGACATCAATATCGGGATGGCAACAGCGCTGCCGAGTGGCAACCTGATCGTTCCGGTAGTCAAAAATGCGAATAAAAAAAGTCTTGCTGCACTAGCCTCGGATGTCAACCAGCTCGCAGATGCCTCGCGCAACAACAAGCTCAAGCCGGACCAGGTTCAGGGATCGACGTTTACGATTTCGAACGTGGGAACATTTGGCAGTTTAATGGGCACGCCGATCATCAACCAGCCGGAAGTAGCTATTCTCGCCTTTGGCATCATTAAAAAAAGGGCTGAGGTCATCGAATCTGAAAACGGCGATGAAATAGCGGTCCGAAGCATGATGTTCCTTTCCCTATCGTTTGACCACCGCGTCGTGGATGGCTTTTTGGGCGGCTCCTTTCTGCGCAGGGTAGGGGATTACCTGGAACAATTCGATTACAACACCACATTATAATACTATTACCATGATTAACATTCAAGAAACCATCCACCACAGCGGCCGCGAAAAAAGCATCGACCTCAATTCGAGCGTCATGGGAACGGTCTTTACCGATCACATGTTTATCTGCGATTACGAAAACGGCGCCTGGCGCAATCCGCGGATCGAACCGTTGGGCAACATATCGACACATCCGGCGGCCATGGCATTGCATTACGGGCAGGCCATTTTTGAAGGTTTGAAAGCGACGTCGGGCAAGGACGGCATACCGGTGGTGTTTCGTCCGGAGCGAAATGCGGCAAGGCTCAATTTCAGCGCAGACCGCATGGGCATGCCAGCCTTTCCGGAAGGTTTGTTCGTCGAAGCGCTCAAGCGTCTGGTTGCCATAGATAAAGCCTGGGTACCCACCGATGAAGGATCCGCGCTTTATTTGCGTCCGTTCATGTATGCCGATGAAGCGTTTATCGGGATGCGCGCTGCGACCCAGTATAAATTCATCATCTTCGCCTCGCCAAGCGGCCCGTTTTTTTCCAAACCGATCAAATTGTGGGCAGAGACCAGGTACATCCGGGCAGCCAATGGCGGAACAGGAGAAGCTAAGGCTGCCGGGAATTACGCTGCGGCGATCCGTCCGACGGAGATTGCCAAATCCAAAGGCTACGACCAGGTTTTGTGGCTTGACGCGCGTAATTTTGAAAATGTGCAGGAATGTGGCACGATGAATATCTTTTTTAAAATCGATGGAAAATTCATAACGCCCAGCCTTGACGGAGCGATCCTGGCCGGAATTACACGACTCAGCGTAATCGATTTGCTGCGCGACAAAGGTTTTGAAGTGACAGAGCGTGTGGTAACGATGGCAGAAATCGTATCGGCGTTTGAAAACGGTACGCTCGAAGAGGCATTTGGTGTGGGAACGGCGGTTTCCATTGCGCCGGTGGAAGAAATAGGGTACAAAGATATCAGGATCACTTTCCCGGCCGACGCAACTGTGGGCAAAGACATTAAATCGACGCTCGACGCGATCAAGATGCAAAAGATCAAAGATAAATTCGGATGGGTCGTGCCGGTGGAAAATGTGGAGGTTTAAAGTTTAAGGTTAAATATTTTGTAGGTTGGCGTGATGTCAGTACAAATTGCAGCCCCGATTGAAGCGGCATCCTTTTGCAAAGCGCGAGCGGCGCAAAAGATACAGCGGAAAGCGGGAAATGTCTGCCGTAAATAAAGCATAACAAAATCCTCGTTGAGGTAAAAAGAAGATGGAAGTAGCTGAAAAAACACTGAACAAAACCGTGCTCGAACGGGCGTTTGCGACCATGGCGACCGCCAAAACAATGGCCCGGTGGTACGAGGATAATTTCAAAACCGTGTCCAAATATGTGCATGCGACCTCGCGCGGGCACGAAGCGATCCAGATTGCGACGGCCATGCAACTGTTGCCACAGGATTTTGTGTTTCCGTATTACCGCGACGATGCGATGATGCTGGGCATTGGGATGCAGCCGTATGATTTGATGCTGCAGCTTATGGCCAAGCGCGACGATCCGTTCTCTGGCGGGCGCACTTATTATTGCCACCCGAGTTTGCGCGATGCGGACAAGCCAAAGATCCCGCACCAATCCTCGGCCACGGGCATGCAGGCGATTCCGGCCACGGGCGCAGCGATGGGTTTTTGGTACAAGGAAAACGTCGGGATCCAGGATGATCTGGACGAATTGCCGGTCGTGGTTTGTTCGCTCGGCGATGCATCGGTGACTGAAGGCGAAGTGGCTGAAGCGTTGCAAATGGCGGCCTTGAAGCAGTTGCCGATATTGTATCTGGTGCAGGACAATGGTTGGGACATCTCCGCCAATGCTAAGGAAACACGCGCGCAAAACGCATTTGAGTATGCCAAGGGGTTCCACGGCATCGAAGCGATTTCAATTGACGGTGCCGATTTTACGGAGAGTTATCTTACGATCCAAAGGGTTTTGAAAATCATGCGCAAAGAACGCCGTCCGTTTTTGGTGCATGCGAAAGTGCCGCTTTTGAACCACCATACTTCTGGCGTGCGCATGGAATGGTACCGCGATGATCTGGACGAGGCGCAATCGCGTGATCCGTATCCGGTGTTGAAGCAGCAATTGATTGACGCGGGATTTACGTCCGGTGAAATTACAAAATTGGAAGACGATGCTCTGGTAAAGGTTAAGGCCGATTACGATAAGGCACTCGCTGCTGAAGATCCGCGCCCCGAAGACTTGTTTACGCATGATTTCGCCCCGACGCCGATTACGCAAGAAAAAGGAGAAAGAAATCCCGAGCGCCAAGACAAGGTCGTTATGGTCGATTGCGCGTTGTTTGCGGTCGAGGAACTGATGCGCGAGAACAGAGAATGTTTGCTGTACGGACAGGACGTAGGCGGGCGCCTGGGAGGTGTATTTCGCGAAGCTGCAACGCTTGCACATAAGTTTGGCGACGAGCGCGTTTTTAATACACCGATCCAGGAAGCGTTCATCGTGGGGTCGACCGTAGGGATGAGTGCCGTTGGATTAAAACCAATCGTTGAGGTGCAATTCGCCGATTACATCTGGCCGGGACTCAATCAATTGTTTACAGAGGTGTCGCGTTCGTGTTACCTGAGCAATGGCAAATGGCCGGTATCGATGATTTTGCGCGTCCCGATTGGTGCATACGGATCGGGCGGGCCGTATCATTCTTCATCGGTCGAGAGCGTACTTACGAACATCCGCGGCATCAAGATCGCGTATCCGAGTAATGGCGCGGATTTGAAAGGTTTGCTCAAATCGGCGTATTACGATCCAAATCCAGTAGTGATCCTCGAACACAAAGGGTTGTACTGGTCGAAAGTAAAAGGAACTGAAACGGCGCGCGTCAATGAACCCAGCGAGGATTATGTGTTGCCGTTTGGGAAGGCCAATGTGGTACAGGAAATCTGGAGACAGGACGAAGAGGAGACGATTTCAGTGATTACTTATGGAATGGGCGTGCATTGGGCTTTGAATGCCTCGGCGGCGATGAAGGAGAAAGTAGAGATCGTCGATTTGCGGACGCTGTATCCGCTGGATGAGGAGACAATCGTAAAGTCGGTGAAAAAAGCGAAAAAGTGCCTTGTTGTAACTGAAGAACCCTCTGGCAATTCATTTGCGCGAAGCCTTGCCGGTTTGATCCAGGAGCAGTGTTTTAAGCATTTGGATGCGCCCGTGATGGTGATCGGCTCAGAGAATCTTCCGGCCATTCCGCTCAATTCTACCTTGGAAGCAACGATGATCCCGAGTACGGAAAAAGTGCGCGACAAGATCGAATCTTTGTTGAATTATTGATTGAAAGCCGCCTGTTGAGGGCGGTTTTTTTGTTCAAATGCGAGTTAAACTTTAACAAAAAGTATAAATTTTCTGTAATGAAGTGATTGGGATTTTTCTTTGGGAATACCTTACATTGCCCCCTTCCCATAGAACGAAGTTCGCTGTTTTTTCTATAAGTGTATAACAGAAATTCTGTAAATCACAAAAGAATTGTTTTGCGTTTTGACCGGCAAAATCTGAAATGAAAACTTTAACAAAAATTACAGATTTTCTGTACTGAAGTGATCGGGATTTTTCGTTGGGAATACCTTACATTGCCCCCTTCCCATAGAACGAAGTTAGGCGTTTTTTCTATATGTGTATTACAGAAAATCTGTAAATAACAAAAGCCGCCTTATCTGGCGGCTGATCTTATTGTTTTTTCTGAGGCGGATACTGTTCGAGGATTTTTGCAACAAAATTCTTGATTACTTCATCCTTTTTGTCCACATTTTGCGTCAGGCTTCCGATTCCTTCCCCTTGCCAGATCATTTCTTTCTTTTTGGCGTCGATCAGATCAATGTACAGCGTGCCTTCTGTCGATGTCGATACGGAAGTGTTGCCGCCCCAAATATAAGGATTCCAGCCCCAACCCCAGCCATAGCCCCAACCTGCATTAAATTGGTTGACGCTGACTTGTTCGCGCGACTTGGTAAAGAAATTCACGAGTAAGTCAGGATTATCGCTTTTGGTAAAACCTTTGGCGGCCATCACTTCATCGATCGAACGCAGGATCCGTTTTTTGTCAAGGTCCGATATTTCGACTTTGTCAATACCGTTCTTATGGAACGCGTAGGTTTTAAATGACGAGAAATCGACATTTTTGTCGTAGTCAGATGCCACTCTGACCGACGCGCACGAGCCAAAAATCAGCAAAAGCATCACGGGTAATAATTTGAAAGTCTTCATAGCATTTATAATTAGGGTTGTTTCTTTTTCTTTTCTCGAAAGCTTTTTACTACCGCGGCAACGTTAAGCGCGATAGAAACGAGCGCCAGAAATGATTGCGCCAGCACATTATTCACCACCAGGGCCAACGGAATCAGGCAGATTCCCATGATCATGAGTTCGATGCTGTTTGCTTTTTTCATTTCAAAAATCTAAAACGGAGTCGTCTACTAAATTCGGGAGGGTCACCTTGAGCAAAGGTTGCGTTTCCATCGCGCGTTTGATCGCAAAAATGGCCCCCTCATTTCTGGCCCAGCTTCTGCGCGAAATGCCGTTGTTGACATCCCAGAAAAGCATGGATTCCAGACGTTTGGACGCGTCGTCGGAGCCATCAAGAACCATACCAAATCCGCCGTTTATAACCTCGCCCCAACCCACGCCGCCGCCGTTGTGGATGCTGATCCAGGTAGCGCCGCGAAAGCCGTCACCGATCACGTTTTGAATCGCCATATCGGCGGTAAAACGCGAACCGTCATAAATGTTAGACGTTTCGCGATAGGGCGAATCCGTCCCCGATACATCGTGATGGTCACGGCCCAGAACCACATAGCCGATTTCGCCTTTGGCAATCGCACTGTTGAACGCTTGCGCAATCTTAATGCGGCCTTCGGCGTCGGCATATAAAATGCGCGCCTGCGACCCCACCACAAGCTTGTTTTGCTGCGCGCCTTTGATCCATTGGATGTTGTCCTGCATTTGCTGCTGGATCTCCGCAGGGGCCGTTTGGGCCATTTGCTCTAAAACCTGGCAGGCGATGTCATCTGTTTTTTGTAGGTCTTCCGGTTTTCCTGAAGTGCAAACCCATCGGAACGGGCCAAATCCGTAGTCGAAACACATCGGGCCCATGATGTCCTGTACATAACTCGGATATCGGAAGTCGATGCCGTTTGGCGCCATAATGTCAGCGCCGGCGCGCGAGGCTTCGAGTAGAAAGGCATTGCCGTAATCAAAAAAGTATGTGCCTTTGGCGGTGTGCCTGTTGATCGCGTCGGTTTGCCGGCGCAGCGACTCGCGCACTTTGTGCCTGAACAGTTCAGGGTCTTCAGCCATCATCCGATTGGATTCCCCGAACGATTGCCCCACCGGATAATAACCGCCTGCCCACGGATTGTGTAGCGAAGTCTGGTCCGAACCAAGGTCGATGTGGAGGTTTTCCTGATCGAAGCGTTCCCATACATCGACCACGTTTCCAAGATAAGCGATCGAAACCACTTCGTTGCTGGCTTTGGCCGATTTTACGCGCGCCACCAATTCGTCCATGTTTTCAATCACTTCGTTGATCCAGCCCTGCGAATGTCGGATGTGGGTGATTTTGGCATTGACCTCGGCGCAAACCGTGATGCAACCGGCGATGTTGCCCGCTTTGGGCTGCGCACCGCTCATTCCGCCAAGTCCTGACGTGACAAAAAGGTTGCCCGCGGGCGATTTTCCAATCTTGCGGAAACCATTTAAAACCGTAATGGTCGTGCCGTGGACGATACCCTGCGGACCAATGTACATATAACTGCCGGCGGTCATCTGCCCGTATTGCGTGACGCCGAGCGCATTGAACTTCTCCCAATCGTCCGGTTTGGAATAGTTGGGGATCATCATGCCATTGGTCACAACCACGCGCGGGGCGTCTTTGTGCGACGGATAAAGGCCCATCGGGTGTCCGGAATAGATCGTGAGCGTTTGCTCGTCGGTCATTTCAGACAAATATTGCATCGTCAAAAGATATTGCGCCCAATTCTGGAACACTGCCCCGTTTCCGCCATAGGTGATGAGCTCGTGCGGATGCTGCGCGACGGCATAATCCAGATTGTTCTGGATCATGAGCATGATGGCTTTGGCTTGTTCCGATTTGCCGGGATATTCCGATATCGGGCGCGCTTTCATTTGGTAATCGGGGCGGAATCGATACATGTAGATGCGGCCATACGTGTTGAGTTCGTCGAGGAATTCAGGCGCCAGCGCTGCGTGGTGTTTTGGGTCGAAATAACGCAGCGCGTTGCGCAGTGCGAGTTTTTTTTCGTCTGCCGACAGGATTTCCTTGCGTTTGGGCGCGTGGTTGATGCTTGGGTCGTATGGTTTCGGGTCGGGGAGAACCGACGGAATGCCTTGTTGGATTTGCTCTTTGAACGTCATATGTGGTTTGGTGTGGCGGGTTGTTTATTTTGTGTCAAGGGTTGCGGTTTTGCGGATGTTGCGTTAGCGATAGAGGCGGTATCCTCGCAGCGCAGCGCAGAGATAAAGCCGAAAGCGCGGGCCGCAGGCAACGCCATTATTTTGTAAAATCACCTGTTTTTTTGTTGTATCCGTACGGGCAATGCCGGCAGCCGCTTTTGCAGCAATAGCCGCGTTTGAGGTGGTATTTTTCAGTAAAGCATTTGTAGCCTTCAGGCGTGTAATAAAAATCTTCGCCTTCGATGGGTTTATTTTCGTTATTTTGGTGGTTCATACTCACGCAAAAATAGCAAGATTCGCGCAAATGTTTTTGATTGTCTCCAAATATTTGCTGCCCAAAGGCTTCAACGGATTGACGGTTTTCCCGTTTGTGATCCTGCGCGCGCGGCACCACGCCGATGATGCAGTAATCCTGCTGCATGAAAAGATCCACATCCGGCAGCAGCTGGAACTTTTGGTAGTGCCGTTTTTTGTATGGTACGGGCTTGAATTCCTGATCAGATGGGCACGCTGCGGCAATCGGATGCAGGCTTATTACAACATCGGTTTTGAGCGCGAAGCTTATGCCAACGAAAAAGACCCCGACTATTTGCGGTCGAGGTCTTTTTGGTCGTTTGTGAACTATCTTTAGTGGTTCAGATTGTTTTTTACCGAGGTGTTTTGTTGGAATTCCGGCGCTTTTTCAAATCGGGTGTCATAACGCGCCACGCGGGTTTCTCCTGTATTCGATGTGTAGGTTTCCGGACCTCTGTTTGCCACGATCGAATAAGAAAAGGCGGTGTTCGAACGGCCGCCCTGCAGTTCGACCACATCGAACGAACGCGCCGATTTATTGGTCACGTACACGCCATTGCATTCGCCCTCGAGTTGTACGAAAACTTTTAACGGATGTTTGTCATCGACAATGATGTTTTTGGTTAAAATAGGGTCGATCGAAATCGTCGCGCGACCATTGACCAGTTGCCCGACGCCATAATCCTCAAAAAGGTTTTCAGGCGTTTCAGTACAGTGCATGACCACGGAGTTTCCGTCCGTATCTTTCACTACCGTGCTCACCGTTCCGTTGCCGATGATTTTGTAGTAGGCGGTCCCGTTCCAGTAACCTGCATTCCATTGGGCGGAGAACGAATCCTGTAAAATCATTCCCTGTGCATTGCCTGCGCTGGTAACATACCCGTAAAGGCCTGTGGAGAAACCGGTAAATGCCCCGCCGCTGCCGGCAGTCAGGTAGTTTGAGGAGGCCACATTGTTGCCCAGTCCTGCGACGCCTGTCCCGGTGCTGCTTGTGTTGAGTCCCCAGACGCCAAAGCCCGTCCCCTGGTTGCTTGTCCCTGAGGTTCCCGTTCCGTTTACGCCGGTGGAGCGCCCGAATACGCCGATTCCGTTGGCTACTAAACTGTGCCCGGCCACCCCGCGCAAAATAGCGGCTGTGGCATAGGATGAAAACATATCTGTAGCGCCGGGTGCCCCGACATTGTTGACCACGACTTGTCCGTTGGGCAGCAATCGGAGGCGCTCGTTAGCGGCCGTAGCCAGCGAGAGTGTATTGGCTGTGTTGCTGAACATACCGGTGTCCGGGTCGGCTTGAAAACTGTAGAACGGAAGCGCCGCCGTGCCCAAAGCCATGGCGTGAACCTGGTTGGCAGCCGGTATCCGGAAGCGCGGTGTAGCGCCGGTCGAAAAATCCAACGCGTCTGAACCGGAGCTGAAAAGACCTGTATTGGCATCCGATTGAAACGAATAGGCCGGCAGCGCTGCGGTTCCCAGTCCGAACGACTGGAGTTGTCCGCCATTGGCGTTGGAGATGTTCCAACGGTCTGTTCCGGCTGTTTTGATCCTGATGTCTGTGGCATCTGTGGTGCCGAGGAAATTGGTGCCTGCGGACGTTCCCGCGTTGCCCGTCAAATTCCAGTGGTTGCCTGCTCCGGTGGACAACCGCACCCACACCGTTCCGCTCCAATAATAGAATCCGGGCGTTACATCGGCCGATGTGGCAGTGTTATAAACCAGTTCTGAAGCCGTAGGGGTAAGCACCGTTGCCGTGGTGGTATTGACCAATGCGATACGCGGGATCAATAAGCCGTCATTGGCCGAGGTAATATCCAGTGCGGCATTGGGTGAGGTGGTCCCTACGCCAACCTGCGCGATAACGGTGTTGGCTGCAAAAAGGGCGCATGCTGCCAGCCACTTAGCGTGATTTTTTTTCATGTTTGTTTGGTTTGTGAAATGTGGTATCGGCGATAAACGTACTTAATTGTAAACAAATTCTTATCATTTTGTCGACGAGCGACCTCAAAAACGGATGAATGGCATACTTTAACTATTTTGAGCAATAATTCGCACGATTGCCGTCGAAACCTTGATATTTTTTTTAATTTTACCGATCAGATACCACTAATTATGAATGTATTATTCCGCATTTGTCTCACTTCGTTGTTCGCTTCATCGGCCGTGCAGGCGCAGGTTTTTGTAAGCCCGAACAGCTACGTTTACGTCGATAACCGCATGGTATATGTCAAGCAGGACATCGATTTGCAAACCAACGGCAACATTTTACTGCGCAACGAGGCGCAATTGCTACAAGGCACTACAGGGTCGTCTTCGAATAAAGGGGCCGGTAAATTGTCGGTATTCCAGGAAGGGACGGTTAACAACTTCGCGTACAATTACTGGTGTTCGCCTGTGGGTGAGGCCAATGCTGCGCCGGGCAATTCCAGTTTCAGCGTTTCAATGCTGCACCAGCCCACCGATAACCTGAACAGCACGCCGGCAACCCTGCTCGGAACCGGGCAAAACGGAACAGCCAATCCGCTGGCCATTGCCAACCGCTGGGTGTTTAAGTTTCTCTCGTCGGCCAATTACAGCGAATGGGTCAATGCCTCGAGCGCGCTACCCAATATTGGCGCCGGAGAGGGTTTTACGATGAAAGGCACTTCCGGTGCGGACAATAGCTACACTGACGCCGGCCAAACCAATAATCCCGGCAGTGCGCAACGTTACGATTTTCGCGGCAAGCCCAACGATGGTAGTATTCTGATCAACGTCGGCGCGGGAAAATTGACGCTGACCGGCAATCCGTATCCGTCGGCCATCGACCTCAAGGCATTTTTGCTCGCGGCGACCAACACGACGCAGGTGGCGTATTTCTGGGAACAGGATCCTTCGACCAATTCACATTTGATCGCGTCGTATAAAGGCGGTTACGGAACCTATTCGCCACTGGCTTCAGGCGGCGTTACAGATCCGACGCACGGTTATATGGGCGTGTACCTGCCGCCTACGTTTTATGCGTACGACGGCGCCGGAACGCAATTGGGCGCCACGGGCACGGGCCAGGTTTTCGAGCGCAGGTTCAGCCCGATCGGACAAGGATTTATGGTTGAAGGCGCGGTAAACGGTACAGCTACGATGAGCAATAATTTCCGCGTGTATATGAAAGAAGGTGCCTATTCGGAGTTCAATCGCAACGCTAATGCAGACAATTCCGGATTTTTGCCGGAAATCCAATCGGTGGCAGGTTGGGATTACAAAACGGTAAGCACGGCTCCGGCCCCGCAAATCAGGTTCCGCACATTGCTCAACAACACCGCGGTCAAGGAAACTGCGCTGGTGATGATCGACGGCGCATCGGACGGCGCACAACCCGGTATGGATGCCAAATCGCCGGACCAGACCGATGTAGATATGTATTTTGTCATCGACGATCAACCTTATGTAATATCGGTCATCGATTTTGACGCCCACAAAAGAATCCCGATTGGCCTCAAAGCCAATATTCCGGCGTCTTTCCGTATCCGCGCTGCAGAAATGCTCAATTTTGAACAGGCCGAACACGTTTATCTGCACGACAAATTATCGGACATGTATTACGATATCAAAAATTCCGATTACGAATTCACGGTGCAACCCGGAACGAATCACACGCAATATGAAATTACATTTGTCGACGGGCTGCTGGGTGCGGATGACGCGCTGGCATCGGATGCATTCGCGGTTTTTCAGAACAACGACCGGCAAATGCTGACGGTTTCCAACCCGGGCCGTTTGGATGTTCAATCGGTCACCCTATTTGACGTGGCAGGAAAGCAGATTTTTTCCAAAAAGCAACTTGGGACTTCTGAAAATCATGTGTTCCCAACTTCAGGTTTGGCCGAATCGGTGTATATCGTCAAGATTCTGACGGCCGACAACAAGCCATTTGCTAAAAAAATAAGTATTTTTCATACCGGGAAATAACCTTGCCCGATTACCATTACAACAAAGCAGTCGAAAGGCTGCTTTTTTTATGGAATATGGTAATTTTGCACCGTGCAAAGTTTTAATCAGTTGCTGGATCTCGGTGCCCGCGTTTCACTTTCGGTCAAACGCGAAGATTTGCTGCATCCTACGGTTTCGGGAAACAAATTCCGAAAGCTTAAATACAATCTCGCCGAGGCACGCAGGCAAGGCTTGACCACATTGCTCACCTTTGGCGGTGCGTTTTCCAATCACATCGCCGCCGTAGCGGCCGCCGGGCAGTTGGAAGGATTTAAAACCATAGGCGTGATCCGTGGCGAGGAACTGGCATCGCAAACGGCGCTGAATCCGACGTTGGAAACCGCGGTTGAATCGGGAATGCATTTGGAATTTGTTACGCGCGGGACTTACCGTCAAAAATCCGGTGAAGCGTTCATTGGGCAGTTGCGCGACAAGTTTGGGGATTTCTATCTGATCCCGGAGGGCGGGACCAATGAATTGGCCGTGCTCGGATGCGAAGAAATATTAACAACGAACGACAATGCTTACGATTTTATCTGCTGTCCGGTGGGAACTGGCGGGACAATGGCGGGATTGATGCGGGCTGTGAAACCCTGTCAACAAGTTTTGGGTTTTGCGGCACTCAAGGGGGATTTTCTGCCGTCTGAAATTTGTAAATTTGCTTCAATGCCGCGCGCGACCGTGATTTCCGATTATCATTTTGGCGGATACGGCAAAGTGGACGCCCCGCTCATCGGTTTTATCAACGCGTTCAAACGCCAACATGGGATTTTGCTCGATCCGTTGTATACGGGAAAGATGATGTTTGGCGTTATGGATAAAATCGCGAACGGTTATTTTCCCGATGGCGCGCGCATTTTGGCGATCCATACCGGAGGGCAGCAAGGCATTCCCGGGATGAACAGCGTCTTAAAAAGTAAGAACCTACCGACAATAGATTATGATTAAAAAACTGATGCTTTTGCTGACCGCCTTGCTTGTGGTCGCGTGTAATTCAAGCCAACCGGTCGTCCGGACCAAGAAACCCGTAGCGCGCAAACCCAATACTTCGGTAGCAAGCCGGTCTGCCGCAAAAAAAACACCTTACAAAAAGCCTGCGCCGCAAAACAGGCGCGTCACGCCAAACAAACCCATCTCTAAATCAGGCCAAAACCCGGATTTGCAGAAAATTGAAGAAAAGTATGAAGCCGCGCGTGAAAAATCCTCGGGAAATTCGACTGTTTATTCCAAAGAAGAGATTTTAGAAGCCACGACACGCGTCAAGGTTACCACGGCGATGGTTTACGATTACATCGGCACGTATAAGGACATTGCCAAAAACAACATGGTGCAGTACGGAATTCCGGCCAGTATCACGCTCGGGCAGGGAATACTGGAGTCCGGGTCAGGGACAGGGCCGCTGAGCATTCTGGCCAACAATCATTTTGGAATCAAATGCCATAAAGAATGGAACGGTCCGAGTGTGCGTTACGATGATGACGAAGCGCAGGAATGTTTTCGCCAATACGAGGATCCGAGCGAATCGTACCGCGATCATTCGCAATTCCTGACCTCGCGCACGCGTTATGCCGGATTGTTTTTGCTCGGAAAAGACGATTATGCCGCATGGGCAAAAGGACTCAAAGCAGCGGGTTATGCTACTGACCCGAGATACCCGGAGAAATTGATCGGAATTATCGAGCGCTACCAATTGGCGCAATATGACGCAGAGGTGCTCGGGAGGCAGTATATTCCGACGGGAAAACAACCGTCCATTTTGCAATCGGGCAAGGAACCGATCATCGCCGACTCCGATCTGTATCAGGTAAGTCAGGGCGACACGCTGTATTCAATCTCAAAAAAATTCAATATTTCTGTGGACGAATTGCGCCGCAAAAACAACATCATCGACAATGCCATCTCCATCGGGCAAAGTCTTAAAGTCAGATAATATGTTATACGAACGGAGCAGCCGGCTTTTTGCCGAAGCTGAACAAGTTATTCCTGGCGGTGTGAATTCGCCTGTCCGCGCGTTCAAATCAGTAGGAGGAACGCCGGTGTTCGCCAAAAGTGCCAAAGGTGCCTATCTTTTTGATGAAGACGGCAATCGGCTGATCGATTACATCAATTCCTGGGGGCCGATGATTTTGGGCCACGCGTATGATCCGGTTGTAGACGCCGTGATCGGGCGCGCCAGGCTCGGGACCTCATTTGGGATGCCCACCGAACTCGAAACCCAAATCGCCGCCCTTGCGGTGTCGATGGTGCCGCATATTGATAAAATCCGTTTTGTCAATTCAGGAACAGAAGCCTGTATGAGCGCGATACGGCTCGCGCGTGGTTTTACCGGACGCGACAAGATCGTCAAATTCGCCGGTTGCTATCACGGACATTCGGACGCTTTTTTGATTCAGGCAGGCAGCGGTGCGGTAACGTTCGGGTCGCCAAACAGTCCGGGTGTAACCCAGGGTACGGCCAAAGACACGTTGCTCGGGCATTATAATGATTTGGGCCAGGTTTCGGATCTTCTCGAAGCCAACAAAAACGAAATTGCCGCGATCATTATTGAACCCGTGGCCGGCAACATGGGTTGTGTTCCGCCACAGCAAGGTTTTTTACAGGGTTTGCGTAAATTATGCAATGACCACGGAATATTGCTGATTTTTGACGAGGTCATGACGGGATTCCGACTGGCCCGGGGCGGTGCGCAGGAATTGTTTGACGTTCGCGCCGATATTGTCACGTTCGGTAAAGTTATTGGCGGCGGGCTTCCCGTTGGCGCATTTGCCGCGCGCAACGAAATTATGAACTATCTCGCGCCTGTGGGGCCGGTGTATCAGGCAGGAACCCTGTCGGGCAATCCGCTTGCGATGGCGGCCGGGCTTGCGATGCTGCAGGCTTTGGATCAAGACCGTGACGTTTTTTCGCGACTCGAGGCCAAGACGGCGTATCTTGAGAATGGCATCCGCGAGGCACTTGGCCGACATGATATCGAATTTACGATCAACCGCGTAGGATCGATGATCTCTGTGCATTTCGACGCCGAACCGGTTGTGGATTTCAAAACGGCGGCCAAAGGCGATAACGAACGCTTTCGCGCCTTTTTCCATGGTTTGCTTTGCGAAGGCGTTTACATCGCGCCGTCCGCGTATGAAACTTGGTTTATTTCCGATGCGCTGAGTTACGAAGATCTTGATTTTACCATCAATGCGGTGGACAAAGTTGCCCACCTATTATAAATAACAAAGCCCACGATGAAGTGGGCTTTTTTGTATGGTTTTATACCTTAGTGCGATAATTGCTTAAGCAATGTCGGATTGTCTTTGAGTGCTTTTTGCTGCTCTTTTGACACCCCCGAAAGAATTTTGTGTTCCACCATTTCAGAAACTTTCTGCTTTTCTGCCGGCGACTTGGCCGATGCAAGCATTTCGTGTTTCATCACCATCAAGGTGTACATGTCCTGCTTTAGCGTTTGATCAACCTGTACTTTTTCAATCAGGGCGGCAACGTCTTTCTGCGCGGCATCGTTGTGGTTGGATTTTTTATCCTGTGCCTGAGCCGAAGCGCTGAACGCGAGCATCAGGGTTACGACAGCAATAAGCTTTCTCATGGTATGGTTTTTAAAAAATTAACAACCAAATCTAATTTATTTTTGCCAGACAGCAAAATAAAATTTAAAGTTATTCTGATTTTTGAACCGGACCGGCTTTTCGTTGCCTTTTTGCCAGCCGATTCTCTTTCTCCTCAGCTTTCATCTTTTCCCATTGCGTCAATTGGTCAGCTCTGAGAATTTTCTTGATTTTGGCATCCTGCTCATCGCGGAAAGCTTCCATTTGTGCACGGCGCTCCTTGCGTTGTTCCGGTGTCATTTTTACGCCCTTCTCTTTGTTTGCCAGATGTTCATTCTGGAACGCCTCGCGTTTTTGCGAACGCTCATTGAGCACTTCGGCAAGCGCCTTTTGCTGGTTGGCATCCAGGTTAAGGTCTGACGTCATTTTCTTAAGCTGGTCCTGCTCGCGTTTTTCGCGTTGCTCGGCGGTAACTGGAGCACGTTTGGTCAGTGGTTTTCCCTCTTGCGCAAATGTGGTCATTCCGATCATCAGCATCGCGCCAAAAATTAATTTTTTCATGTTATATCGTTTTTTAAAAATTTTGCCGTAAGACGTTTTCGTTTTTTGAAAGTTTAAAGCTAAATATTTTTTAATTCTAAATTAACATACGGGGTTGTTTTTTTGTTCGTTAAATTTGTGCCGTGAAAAATCTTGCGCTTTTATTGTGTTTGTCTGTCTTGCTCAAGCCGTTGTTTCCGGTCATCGAGTATGCATTCAACTACGATTATATTGCCGGGACACTGTGTGAGAACAAAGATAAAGTCGAGATGAAATGCAACGGCAAATGCTACCTGATCAAGCAAATGGCCAAGGAGTCCGATTCACAAAAACCGTTTTCACCCGATAAAAAGCATCTTGAAACCCTTGATTTGTTTTTTTACACCGTGCGCGTAACCGATGCGCTTCACCTTGTTTTCTTCTCCATCCGACCGGTTGATGCGTATGACAACACCTACCTGTTGCAAGGAAGCTGTGAGGTCTTCCGTCCGCCGTGCGCCGTTGTTTGATTTACCGTGATTTTCTGCGCGCCTACCCGGGCGCCGCATCCATTTATCCAAAATTAAACAACATCTCATGAAAACTTCAATAAAATTGATTGCCACCCTGGCAGCGGCCCTGCTATTGCCCGGCTGTAACCATAGTGACGACGCGCTGCTTACCGACACATCCGGCACCGGCAGCCTCAACATCGAATACGACAATTCTTTTGCGGGGAACGACCTGATCCTGAACGCACCCAACGGGCCTACATCCCAATTGGAAACCCTGCGCGTCACCTCGCTGAAATACATTGTCAGCAATA
>JAEWLN010000130.1 GCA_023457535.1 Bacteroidota bacterium | reverse complement strand
CTGGCGCTCCAGGATTGATCGCCGCTACGGCATCGTTACAATCCGTGTTGTTGGCAACATAACCCGCAGGAGCTACTCCTGTACAATTGACAAGCGAAACCGCCGGGTTACCATAGCCGTCATTGTCCGCATCGGCATAATACGTGATGTTAGGGTTTACGACAATGGTTTGTGAAGCAGATGATGAACATCCTGTCCCCACATTTGAAACTACTAGCGTGTAAACACCCGCGTTTGCCGAAGTAGCGTTTGGAATCGTCGGGTTCTGAACTGTCGAAGTGAATCCGTTAGGGCCTGACCAGGCATAGCTGATCGGATTTGGCGGACTGAACGTGATGGCCTGTCCATTGGTCAGACTCGCTGTATTGTTCGAATAACCCAATGCAGTGGTCGAATTCAACTGGATACCGATGCTGGCTGTGACGCCTGCATCGTAAGTTGCACTGCCAAAAATAACATCATTGTACACGAAATGGATTTGTCCGTTGTTCAGATCGAGCTGAACCTGGAACGTTATATTTCCTGTCGTGTACAAATTATGATCAGCATTGGTATACTGAATGATGAATTTAGAGCCCACGGTCTGCGTCTTAATAGTCGCGCCCATATTAATATCCAAATCATCCCAGTATGGCGCAAGGAAAATATTTCCTGTTCCGACAGTTGTAGTAGGCAACGCGACATTGGACACGCTGACATCGCCTGTTGTGGATCCCAATGCGATGATACCATTCATTGCAACACGGGCGGTGGTATAAGCCACACCATTATATGTAAATGACGGAATGGTAATATTGTGTTCAGTATCATCACCCAAACCGGTAATGGCTGTTCCGGTTGACGCAATGTCGATAAACGCCACGCCGCTGTTCGGATTCATCGTATAAGTAGTCGAAGAGACAGCAGTGGTGGTCAGGTTGATCGTTCCTCCTTCACAAACAGGACTGTTGGATCCGATAACCGGCACCGCAGGAACTGAATTGACAACTACAGCGAATGGAACCGACGTAGCACACAAATCGCCTCCGGACTGCGATGCAGTCAGCGTATAGGAAGTGTTCTGGGCTGGGTTGAAGATGTAACCCGTCGCAGCAGATCCGGTGACTCCTGTATTTGGCGTCCATATAAATGTGTCGTAGCTGGAAAGCCCGGCCGTAACCTGAACTGTAGCCGGCGTGCCCGCGCATATAGTCGCAGAGGCCGCGCTCAGCGTCAGTACAGGAGGTGTTACCACCGTGGCAGCAACTGCCGTACGAGCAGACGAACAAGCCGTTTGCCCGGAGAAACCGATGTTCAAGCGCTTGTTTGACAGCGTTCCGGTCGTAGTACCCGATGTGGCATATGCCACGGTATTGTCGGTAGTTGCTGTAAAGTACGTCTGCGAGTTGTTCGTCGCGTTTGCGCCGCTATGCGTCACCTCGATAATCAGGTTGGAAACCCCATCCCAGTTATAAGGCGTCGTTAAGTTAACCATGTTGATGCCAATGGCATGCGTATACGTTGCCGGACCGTACACAGTAGTCAAACCGGTCGCAAACGTGGTGGTCATTGCTGTAGCCGTCGTCGTACCGATTGCCACTTTGTAATTGGCATTGGTCGCGGCGTCACCCATGGTAGAGATATTGAACGAGATGGCTGTGATGTTTCCAGCTCTCAACCCTGCAGCATTAAGCTCGGCAGCCGTAAACAAATATTGCCCCTGGTATGACGACCAACGGTTACAGAACGCAGTAGGCTGCTCCGTAGCGCCGGTTAGCGTAGTAGCCGTTCCCACGGTGGCAATGCCCACAGACGGTACTTCTGCCGCTACGTAGAAATTAGTGGTCGAAGAAATCGACGGCGTTGTAAACGAAGAACCCGAACCTACTCTGGTACCGCCTGAAGCAGCAGTATACCAGACCGGTGTTGCGCCTGCCGAAACATTGGCCCCTAACGATACCGTTCCAACCCCGCAACGCGATCCGGCTGTAGTTTCCGCTACAGAAGGGTTGCTCACACCAATAGTGATTGAGTTGGTGTCGGAGAAAGCGCCTCCGCTGCAAATTACACGCATAAAATACGTTTCAGGCGCAGTGAGCACCGGCGTGGTGTACGATGTTCCTGTGGCGGAAGCAATAGGACCTTGTGAATTATACCATTGGAACGTGATACCGGTAACACCAGTTTGGTAACCTGATGCCGTCAGCGTGGCTGTACCGGAAACGCAAAGGTTCGATGTGGCCGTGGAAATAGTTCCGGCTGCTGGTGCGCCAGTACACGCCGGCTTCAGCAGGACGTTGAAAGTATAATCCTCCATCTCGCCTCTTGATCCCGCAAATGGGCCACAAGGGAAATTTCTGAGGTCACTTCTGCTCCAGTCCATGTAGATACGCATCCTTTTGGGACCCGGAGTGGCACCTGCCGGAACAGTGAAACTGCCCGCAAATGTGGAAGTATAGGTCGTCGTATAGGCAACAGCTTCACCGGTGTCAGTAAAATCGCCATCAGAATTCCAATCGACAAAGATAGCAACCCCCACGGTAGTACCGGTCAAACCAGTGTTGTAGCTGATCGATTCCCCTTGAAATTGGGATGCGCTCAAGTTGACATAGTTGCCATAGCCGCCCGTAGAGAACCCGGTTGAATTGTTGATGTTGGTAAGACCACCTGTAGTGGTAAATGAATTGAAGTAAGATGCAGTACCGGTTATGGCTGGCGGAATACAGTAATTGTTAATGGTCAGCTGTGCTCCGTTCGAGTTTACATTACATCCTGCACCGGAAGATACCACCGCGCGGTAATAGCGTGCCGTGCTGGCAACCGCCGCGCTTGTTGTAACAACACTAAGTGTAGCTGTATTGGCGTTACTGTACGTTACCCCTGCAGGTGTATCGTTTACCACGTCAGTATACGGCCCTCCGACTGCAGTAGCATATTGCCATTGGTAAGACGCAGTTTGCATTGTATTGGCCGCCACAGTAAATGTTGCCGTATTGCCTGCAAAAACCGTTGTTGCAGCTGGCTGTGAAGTCACAGTCGGGTTATTGATCAACAGTTGGGCACTTGCAGATTCTGTAGGTGCACATGGTGCTATACCACTTACTACTGCGCGGTACAAATAGTTACCAGCGGCCGGAATTGCACCGGTGGCATTTACGGTAAGGTTTGCAGTAGCAGCACCGGAATAAGTCACTCCGGCCGGTATACCGTTAGCTACGGTAGTCCACGAAGCGCCACCATTTGAGGAGTGTTGCCATGAATATCCGCTTACGCCACCAGTAGCCGTTACGCCAAATGTCGCAGATCCGCCGCTATAACATACCGATGCATCAGACGGGTTGCCTGTAACTGAAACCGATTGCGCAACGGTCAAAGTGGCAGGATTCGATTCTACCGAAGCAATTCCGGTGATCAAAACCTTATAACGCCAAGTACTGTTTGCGGTAGTCACGCCAGTCAACGTCAGCGTCGCCGAATCAGCGCCACTGTACATGCCGCCGTTTGAAATTGGCTGCCAATCATCGCCACCCTGATCTTCATACCATTGGTACAAAGTAACGTCCTCAGAAGCTTCGACTGTGAATTGAACGTCGTTGGTTCCTGATTCACAAACGGTCACGCTTTGAGGTTGGGTGTTAAATCCTGTTTCACCTACGAGCAGTACGGCCAGGTCTGAAATGACGAAATTACATACTCCCGTAACGGTACATTGGTAAAAATAAAGATGGAAGTCCAGCGGTGCATCGATGATTTGCAACGTAGCGGTGTTGGAACCTGCATAATGCGTTCCATCAACGACCGGTTCGAAGTTCGTACCGCTGCCGTCTGTACACACTTCCCACATATAGGTAAGGGCTGGTACGCCTGTTCCTGTAGCTGTTACTGAAAACGAAGTATCTTCGCCTTCTCTGATCGCCTGGGTTGGCGTGCTCGAGGTTACCTGAACCTCAGTGCTGATGGTCAATGGATAAGTCTGAACAGTAGCACATCCGGTTAACGCATCGGTAACTGTATACAAAATATCGGCGCTTCCTTCACTTACTGAAGTAACAACCCCCGATAAGTTGACCGTTGCCACGTCCACATTGGATGAACTCCAAATACCTGTAGGCGTTACGTTGGTAAGCGTCATGGTGTCAGGCAAACAAATGTTTGTAGCGCCGCCCGGAGCCGCTATCGGCTCAACTGTAGGGTTTGCGTTTACTGTGAACGAAGCAGTAGTGGTTACCGAAGTGACCGCATTGACCACTTGGATCGTACCTGTCGTGGCCGACGAATCAAGGTCTACGGTAATCTGCGTATCGCTGTTTACGGTAAACGGCATTGAAACACCGTTGAGTTTTACATCGGTAGCGTTCAAAAAATTGCTTCCTGTAAGAATGATATTTACGTTTTCAACGTCTGACGAACATGCAGAAGTTGGCGCAAAGCTTGTCAAGACAATTGGAGGAGGGGTCAGTGTCCAGGCCAGCGTATATGTGCCTGTGCCGGAAGACCATGCATCCTGGACCCAGTAAACGGTTTGTGTACTGCCGGTTTCGTTTACCCATGTATGGTTTACGATCTCGCTGTCGGTACAAACGATGCTGGTGTTGGTAGAACAATTGCCATAATAAACACTATGAACGGAATCGTAACTTGATGCCGTTAATCCAATGACCAGTGTAAAACCTGCAGGAACGGTAAGTTTGTAAAACATATCCGGGCCGACAACAACTGAACTTGTATTACAAGTGGGGTCGTAGTCATCCGATGCGCCTGCAGTCGTTCCGCTGATTGGGCTGGTTTGTCCGGTAAGGTCAATAGCCAGCGCGCAATTGTCGCCGATCAGGTATCTGAACGGACGCGTAACCCAAGGGCTCACATCGCCCGCGCCGCAAACTGACCGGACATGGAAATAATACAATGTGCCTGATACCAGATCGCTGGCAGCATACGATGTTGCCGAGGTAGGCGTTCCTGCCGCAGGTGGCGTCGCCGATGTGTTCAGCGCGTACTCGTAGCCTGAACCTGGCGCGGTTACCGGCGGAGTCCAGGTAAGATCTGCGGTTGATGGCGTTATGTTCGACGCCGTTACAGCCGTTGGCGGCAAACAAGGCACTTTTACCCTTACTGTAAATGAACCGCGTTCGAGCGCGTTGGCAGACCAAACGCGTACATAGTAAACGGTATTGGCCGCTAAACTGACGCTTGAAGCCGTGCCTGTTGCCTGACACGCAATCTCGGTAAGCGTTCCGCAAACACCTGAATACACCGAATAACCTATAATTGCAGGCGCCACCGCAGTCGCACTGACTTCCAGCGTTGCATGGGCACCTGAATTGAAGCTGTACCAGGTATCGTAATAAGTAGCGAACTGGTTTGGTCCGCAACTAGGGTAGGCAACGCCCACCGTACCGGAGGAGCAAGTGTTGTTTGAAGCCAAACCCGTACCAATGGTTAAAGCCGTTGCAGCAGAACATTCATCGTTACCGGCTATAGGCGTACACAGTGGTGCGCACGTCCAGTTGAGTACAAAAGTTCCGGTGGCACTCAGCGTGGTACCGGATTGGTACCCGTGAACATAGACATAGTACGTAGTTCCTGCCATGGCGTTAAAATTCACTTCTGAACGGAAGCTCGCAGCCGGACAGGCCGGAGACATATCATCATTGCCGGCAACGCATGTAAAAGACCCGCAACTACCTGAATAGACAGTTAATCGCGTATCGTAACCCGTTGCATTACAAGTATTTATCGTAACGTTTGAATTATCACCGATGTATCGGTACCAGATGCCCCGCTGACTCGCGAGATCGCCTGTAGCCCCGCAATCGATATAAGGATCCGCTGTCGAACCTACTGTGGTTGCAGTAAGCGTCTGTGGGGCACCTGAACATGAATTCAATGTTATTGCATTGGCACAATCGTCATTGTTGACATAGGCCAATGAACTTGGATTGTTCGTCGCTGTATTGACATTGTAATAATTTACATTTGGCGTGCCCGTGCATCGGTTGTATTCGAAGACACGTGCGTAATAAGTAGTTCCTGGCACAAGCCCGGTTACTGTAACCGAGGTTCCTGTCCCATCATAAACGATTCGCTCGCCTGATGTGTAAGCAGTTCCCGCTACGACTACGTCTGCGGTCCCGACAGGATTCGTAAAACTGTTCGCAGTATTGACCACTACATATCTTCTACCGCCGTTTCCTGAGGTCCAGCTGATTGTTGCAGAGTTGGCCAGTGTTGGTGAAAAAGTTACCGCAGAAGCTGCCGTCGTAGGTGCAGTTTGAGAAACAACGGCCGACGAAGCCGAAGGAGTGGAAACACCAGAGGCAGCACAAGTCACAACCGCGCGATACAAAATAGCGGTACCGGCATAATTAGGCGGCGTATAGGTTGCCGTGGTGGCGCCCGCCCCCCCTACAGCAGCATCCCAGTTGGAACCGCCGTCCGTGGACTGCTGCCACAGATAGGTTAAACCTGTAGTATTGCCGAATCCGCTGACGGTAATCCCGTCCGCAGCCGCGCCATTGCATCGCATCTGAGAGGTAGGCGTAACCGTCCCGGCAATTGGCGTACCCTCACATGGAACGGGAGGAGGAGTGATTGAAAAGGTTCCCGAACACGGGCTAGCCGGCGAAGGCCAGGTATCGAACATAATGTAATACTGCACACCGGCAGTAAGGGTCACATCAAGATTTTTACTGGATCCTGTGCTGGTCGCGCTGTTGACACAGGTGGTTCCGGCTACCGTCGGGCAACCCTGAAACACGAAAATACCAGTCCAGGTCTGCCCCGAATAGGCAATATTATAGGATCCTGAAATGGTTGGAGTGAGCACGTAAAGCGCTTCCAACCCACCTTTGTAATCATTGCTACCGCATGCCACAATAACGTTTGAAGCCGAAATATCATTGCTCGTACCACAAACCGTGTTTTGGTTTACAATGGGCAGCGAAGCCGGCGAAATTACCGTCGCATTACCGCAAGTTGTAAACGCGGTAGCGCCTTCACCCGGCGGATTGATTGCCCATGCCACAGGCCCGAGCATAAACATCAAAAGCAAACTCAGCAAATGCCAGGTTCGCGCTTTTGTCGAGCGTTCGGGCGGAGATTCCGACGAGCGCTGCCGTACTTTGCCAACGCGCGAATCGTCATCGCGCACCAGCGAATTGTAGTTTGTAATCATAAAATATAAAAATTGGGTTAAATAAATTCACCTGTAAGATAAAAAAAGTTAATGTATCGTTAAACATATTGGATAGTTAATCCGACCAACTGCTAAAAAAATCCGACCAAATGCAGTTCTGTAAGAATCAAAATGTTAACGCCAAAAAAAGCCCCCGATTGGAGGCTTTTGATTATAAATATGGATTTTAAAACAGCACTTTTTTGGTTACCACGACATTCCCGTCTGTAATAATTTGTACCAATAGCACTTCATTGGCGGCGTGAAGATCGCGGAATTCCACTTTATGATGATTCAAGCCCCCTTTTTGCGCGATCAGACGGCCGCGCAAATCGAAGATCTTAACGCTACTCATTTTGGTGCGCGCAGTCTCTACGAAAATGCTGTTCTCGTTTTCGTATACCACTACATCGTTCTGCGCAATTGATGGATGATCCACAGACAATGCATTGTTGACGAATTTAAGCTGGAATCTTGTGTCAAACGAGCCTGTAGTGGTTGTAAACAGATAAGGCCCCTGCTTGAGATCGTGCACGATGTTGAGCAGGGTGTCTTCAAGATAAATGTCCTGATCGACAAAAAATCCGTCTATCATGGGCATATTGATCTGGAACGAACCGGCAATACTGCTCCGGTAGCCCAAAGGAATGATATCAGAATCGGCAAATTGCGGTGCCTTGCCCTGAATGGAAAGTTTGCGGCCATCGGCAAATGTATAGATACTTACCGGATTCCCTACTTCTACAAGCGAACCGTCGTAGCCTGCATCGATCCCGTCGGTGGCATTTTGGATATAACCCACCAGCGCTTGCTTGTACGCACCGTTGTTGTTGGTCATTTCGAGCCAGATTCTGCTGCGCTCCAACGTTTCGATCGGATCCGGCTGGTTGTTCATCCTGAAAAACTGCGTATTTACACCGGTCAGACGCATACTGTTTTTGAAATAAACGCTTCCCGCGGCCACAGTTTCCACCATAAATGCCTGGCCTGCGGCGATGTTGCCATCCGGAATATTAAAGTTGCATCCGGTACATGGCGCAGGACTCGTTGCAGCACTACCTGTTCCAACACCGCCCGTAAAATTATAGCTTGCGTAATCCGAACCGTTGTATTGGTTGGCTGTGATAGGCGTATTGTGCGTCCAGAAGTACAACGTGGAACCTGTACCCAATGCGGCAGTATTTTGCGAATCGGACAGGAACAGGTTGGCACTGATCGCACTCGGATAAGGATTACCGATACAATCCAGATTATTGGTCGCGCTGTTGTGCCCTACGGGAACTGTAATGGTTCCGTTGTTCGGCACGCCGCCACCGTGGGTAATCCCGTCATAACCAAAGGCACCCAACCACGTTTGCGGTGTGGCGGTAAATCCCTGCGGCGCGCGGATAATGTACCCGCGACCCGGCGTCATCGGCGTAAGGCCCGGTGCAGAAACGGCCGTCCATTGGTAGGTCGTAGTGTTGAACCAGAAATATTTATCGGACAAGGTCAGTGGCGAGAAATTGGCAAGGACTTGCGCGTTTACAGGCGATGACCAATACGTATAATCATACTGGCGCATTGGTGTGGTTACGCGCTTGTAGGTAATGTCACCTGCGTTGGTCGCATTGTTAACCTGAACCAGGCTGGCGTCATCTTCGAAAATCAGTCGCGCGGAATTCGATACATTGACGCCGTTTTGCACCGTCAGTGTATGGCCTGAATTGATTGTTACCGTCCCGCTGTTTACCTGTACGGAACACGCACTAAGGTTTCCTGTACTGGTATAATTGCCGTTAAAAATTGCGGCTACACCGGCTGTTGGCGGCCCTGCACTCCAACCCGGACCTGCAGTCCACGTGGTCGACGCTACCGTTACGGTATGGGTAGGAGAAAATGCATTGGCGCAACCTGAGGCTTGCACGACTGCCCTGAAATAACGCGGCCCGGTCACGGCGCCCACCGATGCCCCTGGCAAAGTAGTCAAACCACCCGAAGCCGGAATATTGGTCAGGTTGATTGTAAAGGCAGCATCATCGGCGTATTGCCAGTACAAGACTGTTCCCTGTACGCCCGACAGTACGATATCTGAAGCCGGTGAACCTCCGCAAACCGTTTGGCTGGTAATGGCCATTGTTCCGCCGCTGATTGGTGTTACAGTGACAGTCATCGGCGTTGAAGATACCGGACAACCAAAAGCGGTGGCGGTAACCGTATACGCTGTTGTTGCCGTTGGTCTCGGATAAACCGTGGCGCGCGCATCCCCGGTATAGGCGATGGTTCCTGCAGCGTCATTGTACAATCCCGTCAGCGGTGCCCAGGTATAGGTAGACGGTCCGCTGCCCGTCACTACCACGTTGTCGATCGCCCAGCCCCAGTCATAGGTAGCATGGTATCTGAAGCGCAGCCTGATCGTCGTACCCACGTAAGGGGTCAGATCCACCGTGGCAAGCGCAAAGTTGGTCGCCTCGCCAATATTGACATTTCCTGGATTTTGAAGTGGCGTCGCAAGCACCACAGTTCCCGCGGCATTCATGATCTCAACGGCCCGGTATTCATCGTTCAGATCGCCCGACCACTGCCTGTAAAATTCGTAGAAGTTGAGCGTTGCGCTGGTAAGATTGGCAAGATTGATTTGTGGTGAAAGCAAAGCAGTATCGGTGATTGATCCGGGTCCGGGCGCATCGCTTTCTGTAAATGCAAACTGCGAATTGTCATTACTGTGCATTTCAATAAACGGGTTGTAACCGTCCGGTGCCAATCCCCATGCGGCAAGGTCTTCGTCGCCGCCGGCATTGGTCGTATTATTGGTTTGGGTCCACCCCGCGGCGGTACCGTTGAAATCCTCAGAAAAAACGGCGAGCCCGCTGATGATCCCGCCCATTGCGGTCAGTGGTGCCAATGTGGTGGCGTTCTGACAAACCGTTAAAGCAGCCGGAGCGATACTGACCGTTGACGGCGTTGGTTTGACCGTGATCGTCACCGTTGCCGTGGCGCGGTGATAGGTGGCGCCATTGTAACCGACAAGTTGATAAGTTGTGGTCGTGGTTGGGTTAAATGTGAAGCCCGACGCGGCGGTACCGGTAACCCCTGCCGACGGCGTCCACGTGTAGCTCGTATAATTACCAATCGGAGAAGTAATATTTACCGTTACAGGAGTACCCTGGCAAACTGTTGCCGAAGTCAATGACAGCACGATAGCCGGAGGCGGAGACGTCACAAATAAGGTATAATCCTCATAAGCCTGCCAGCTGCCGCTGCGGCACGGCGTTAATGCGGCAGGGCCAAAATCCATCCCGCCAATACGCATTCTGTGCGCGCCTAATGTTGCGCCACCCGGTACGTTAAACGTACCTGAAAGGATAGCGGGAACCGTACCTGCTGCCTCGCCCGTGTAAACGAGTTCGTTGAAAGGCGTCGTATCGTCGAAATCGCCGTCATTGTTCCAGTCGACCCATATTTTTGTATTGTAGCTGAACCCTGTTCTGTAGGTAATGGAAAATGGCACCGTAGTACCCTGCCCGGCGTATCCGGTAATATAGGAATAATCGCCGTAATTATTAAGCTCAATAGCCGTAGTATTGTCGACGTTGCTGAACGTGACGTTGGTAATTCCGTTTGGATCCTGCGAATACCCTGCCCCCGACGGAACGCATGTAG
>JAEWLN010000129.1 GCA_023457535.1 Bacteroidota bacterium | reverse complement strand
GCATGTTGAAAAGTTTTAAACCCGTAACAAGTTTAAAAACTTTTCAATGGGCCGAATCAATAAAAAGTATAATTTAGAACGATCATTTTATTAACCAAAAATGGTCAACCTATTTCAGGACAAGACACTTAACATAAAATCTAACCACGCTTACGCTATTTCGCCCTTTTAAAGTATTTTTGTATTAGACTTTAATTATAGCTAGATTTCTATGAAAAATATTGACAAGAACAGTTTAGAAAACGCTTATCGATTGTTTGAATCGGATGATATTAATAAAATAGAAATTGGTACTACAAAAGGTCTGCAACAGATTCACAATTATCTCTTTGAAGGTTTATATGATTTTGCAGGAAAAATTAGAAAACTCAATATCTCTAAAGGCGGGTTTAGGTTTGCAAATGCTTTATATCTTAGTGAAATTCTAGTCAAAATTGAGCAAATGCCAGAAAATAATTTTCGAGAAATTATAGCTAAATATGTTGAGATGAATATTGCTCATCCGTTCATGGAGGGGAATGGCAGATCCATGAGAATCTGGTTGGATCTGATTTTAAAACACAGACTCAAAAAAGTTGTAAATTGGCAATTCGTCGACAAAACGCTCTATTTACAAGCAATGGAACGAAGCCCAATAAATGATTTAGAATTGAGAACTTTATTAGAAGAAAATCTAACAAACGAAGTTGACAATAGGGAAATTATCTTCAAAGGAATTGAGCAGTCATATTATTATGAAGGCTATGAAAAAGAGGATGAATGATGTTCTAAGATGCGCCGTCTGGTAACCGCCGTTCCAAGAAATTGCCTGGATTCGAGTAAATTGAACGTTGTATTTCACGAACATTGTTTATCTTAGGCAGAGAGAACTCTGTCCGCTTGAACCGCGAATTACGCTTGCAGGCGGCACGTTACATGACAGCGCCGACGTGACGAAGAACGTTTGGAGAAAACAGAAAATTTGGCAAATTTGAATTTTCAAATAGATAAATAAAAAGAAATCATACTACGGCTTATAACCGCCGTTCCAAGAAATTGCTTGGTTTTGTATAAGTTGAATTCTAGTTTTTCACGAACATTATTTATCTTCGGCAGAGAGAACTCGGTCCGCTTAAGCCGCGCATTACGCTTACAGGCGAAAGGTCATAAGCCATGGCAATAAAATCCGCCACTCCCAAAACGACCATACCAAAAAAGCATTAACTTTACCACAATGTATAAAGCAAAAAGTCACATCACAAACCTGAAACACCTTTTATGGGTGTGGTTTGCTTTATTTGCATTAAGTGCTTGTGCGGTAAAGGATGCTGTGTTCAGCGCGGCAAATGCCAAATATGCAATACCGCTTAACAAGACAAAAACCACCATACCGGCAAGCTCTTGCCACTATTCACAAGTCCAGGATCAACAAATTTCGGTTGTCAAACAATCGAAAATCAATAAACAAACTGAGCCCGCCGAAATAACCGCAAATTCGTTTTTTGTATTTTGCAGTATTTCGATTAATACCCTCTACCCCCAAACAACATCTGGCAACAGTCCTCCCAAGTATATTTTATATAACGATTGAAATTGCATGTAGCGTAATCTCCATTTACGTTTTACATCAAATTTTCACGTTTAATAAAATATAAATCCATTATGTCTCATATAATTCAGGTAAACGGATTATCCGTTTTAATCCTGCGTAGAGCATTGAGCGGTATATTCATCAATGCAGGAATTTCTCATTTAATAGATCCTGATCAAGTAACACAACGCATACAAAATGCGCCACACAGCAGTTTTGCCCTACTATTTGGCGACCCCTATTTGCTCGGAATCTTGTCGGGTTATGCCTTACTTATTTTCGGGATTACCTTTTTGTCCGTTGGTCAGCACTGATATTGTTTTTGCTACTTATCCCAATTACCATTACCACTCAAATGGGTAACGGACTTTTACACGGTCCGCTTTGGAAAAACATCGCTTTGTTTGGCGGATTGTTGTTTTTCATTATCAATAACCCCAAAATTCATAGTATTTATAACAAATAATATCCATCATAATGAAATATAATTCAGTAAAAAAGATTTTAATCGCCTTATTTTTAATTTTCATTCAATCAAACTTACAAGCTCAAAGCTATTTTTTCGAGCGTGTTTACGATGAACATTAGCCCAGGCAAGTTATGTAATAGCCGATTTCAATACAAACGAGGCAATTGTTATCGATCCGCAAAGAGATGTGGACATTTATCTGGAAATTGACAAAGAGCACAATCTTAAAATTACCAAAGTAGCCGAGACCCATATCCATGCAGACTTTTTAAGCGGTTCCCGTGAATTGAATGTCGTTACCAAGGCCGAACTGTTGTTATCTGATGAAGGCGGAACTGACTGGCAATATGAATTTCCTCATACGCAACTGAAAGACGGAAGTATTATCAAAATCGGGCAGGTAGAATTGAACGTAATGCACACTCCCGGACACACGCCTGAAAGCATTACTTTTTTGGTAAGAGATACTAAAGCGCCTGCCACGCCTCAAAGAGCTATTACCGGCGACTTTATTTTTGTGGGCGATGTCGGTCGTCCTGATTTATTGGAAAAAGCAGCAGGTCATATCGGCTCGCAGGAAGTCGGGGGCAAAACAACTCTATCAATCAATCCAGAAGTTTTCAAAACTTTCCGATGATTTGGAAATTTGGCCGGGACACGGCGCGGGTTCGTTCTGCGGAAAAAGTTTAAGTACCATTCCGCAATTGACATTAAAGCAAGAAAGACAGAGCAACAAAGCCTTTCACTTTAGCAATAATGAAAAAGGATTTATCGCCTATATCTTGGACGGACAGCCGACACCTCCCAAATATTTCGCCATGATGAAGCATTTAAACAAGGTCAATCGTGCGTTGCTTGTTCAGGTTCCTATTCATCCGATACTTACTCAGACCGATTTTCAAAAAGCCATCGACAACAATCTTTTGATTATTGATACCCGTAAAAAAGAACAAACTCCAAAAGGCCATGTTCCAAACAGCTTGCACATCGAAAACGGGAAATCATTCTCTACGTGGATGGGCTCGTTAGTAGATTATCAACAACAAATCGTACTGATAACTGATGAAAACCGTACCGAAGATTTGACCCGAAAGTTAATGCGTATCGGTATGGATAATATCTACGGTTTTATAACCGACTTGGATAAAATGAGCATGGCATCAGAAAAATCCAACCTTGTTACCATTGAGGAATTGAAAAAGAATTTAGGTAAAAAAGACTTACAAATCATCGACGTCCGCACCGAAAACGAATACAAAAACGGACACATTGAAGGCGTTAAAAATATTGTCTTAACTTTTTTGGAAAACAATTTGGATAAAATCATCAAAGACAAGCCTGTTGTTGTTCATTGCCAAAGCGGTGTTCGAGCAACAATGGCTTACTCAATCTTACGAAAAAATGGTTTTGACAATGTCAGTATTTATTTGGGAGGAATCAACGACTGGGTCCAAAAAGAAAATGAACTGATAGAAACTAAACAAAATATTTTTTAAACAAATAAAATATAAATTCAAATGAAACATCATATCGACGATACGGCCAATGGTATGGCCGGACTTTTTACCTTGTCCCTCCGTTGGGTTATCGGTTGGACCTATTTTTCCGCTTTTTGGAGAAGACTGATTTTAGAAAATAAATTAATACCCGAAGAAGCGGGATACATTGGCGAAAAATTCAATCACTTCCTACCCAATACTCTAGGCATCAAACCGATTATCGAATACCTCGTTTCCAATCCCGAAGCCTTACAGATTTCAATGGTCATTTTTACGATTGTCGAAGCCATTGTGGGATTGTTCATTATTTGGGACTGTTTACGCGTGTGATGAGCATAGGTGTTTTTTCTTTGGCTATAGGTATTTTGTTGGGTTCGGGTTGGATCGGGACGACTTGTCTTGACGAATGGCAGATCGGAGTTTTAGGTATTGCGGGTGGTTTTACACTTTACCTAACGGGAAGTGGCTATTATTCTTTGGATAATTATTTAATAAAGAAAAATCTTGCTTTCACGCACAAAAAGTGGTTTACGTTTCTCGGTTCGGGTTTGCTTACCATCAAAAATTTGAAGCCGATAGTATTGGTAATTTCTGTCCTTATTTTTGGACTGACATTGTTTACCAACCAATATTTTCACGGTGGCGTGTTTGGAAAATTGCACAATAAATCCGTAAAACCGATTGTCGAAATTTTAAACGTTCAGCATAAAAAATCACAACTCAATTTTCAGATTTTTAGGGTTGAAGGTGCTGACATTTACGGCTCTTTTTTGATTGGCATTCGAATTTTGAATGAAAACAATGAAGTCGTAAAATCCATTAATCAGAATGAATTGGCTCAATTTCCCAAGGAAAAAATTTACAATCACTATGTGGCAAAAATCAAATCGGGAAAGCATAGTTTGATTATTCCGCTCGGTGCAAAAGCCGATTTGACTATTGATTTGGATAAAGTTGAAATCAAAGAAAATTACATTGAAATTAATCGATATTAGCGGCGCAGAATGGATGGCTGAATTAATAGTGATATCTGATAATGACGATACCGCGCTCAACGATCATTCTGTAAATCACCTGATTTTGTGTGAGTTGAACCTTTAATTTTCACGAATATTGTTTATCTTCGTCAGAGCGAACTCGGTCCGCTCTGACGTGACCGCCAATGCGCGAAACTTAGCGGCAAGGTTACAGACGTGACAGCAAACAGACCGTTGCAGTTAAGGGTCAAAAGGAACATGTACGAACTAAAGTATGCACCATAAAATTTATTAGCAATATGAGAAAATTTGCTGTTCGTATTTTATTGTTTATCCTATCTATCCCCAGTCTGCTTAGTCAAGAAAATAAATTAAACAGGCCTCAAACTCCTATGGAGCCATATCCATATCAATCAGAAAATGTAACGTTTGAAAACACCACGGATGGCGTTACATTGGCTGGAACATTCACCTATCCAAAAGGTGCGCGTAACCTGCCTGCGGTAACTCTTATTTCCGGAAGCGGCCCCAATGATAGGGATTGCGATTATCTGGAGCATAAACCATTCTTAGTAATTGCTGACTTTTTAACTAAAAATGGAATTGCCGTGTTGCGATATGATAAACGCGGTATTGGCCAATCTACAGGAGATTATGCAACAGCTACTTCTGTCGATTTTGCAAGAGACGTTGAATTTGCCGTAACCTATCTTAAAAGCCGAAAAGAGATAGACAAAGATAAAATTGGATTAATTGGCCATAGTGAAGGCGGTATTATAGCACCAATGGTTGCCGAAAAATCAAAAGATGTCCGTTACATCATTTCAATGGCAGGCCCCACTATCAAGGGAGATAAGTTACTTTTGCTTCAAGACAGGCTAATTTCACAATCACTGGGAGAATCAGAAAGTAATATTGATTTGGCAGACAAAATGAATGCGAAATCCTATGCCATTGCCAACGACAGCATATCAATCGAAAAAATAAAGGAGCGCTTAAGGGCTCACCTAAAAAACACCTATAAAGACAATCCTGGTTTGAGAAAGCCCGAAACCATGAGCGAAGATGAATTTATAGAGCGAGAAATTAAATTCTATACCGATAATTGGACGCAATTCTATATAAGATATGATCCTGAAAAAACGCTTGAAAAAGTAACCATTCCACTATTAGCTCTTTTTGGCAGCAAAGATTTGCAGGTTCCGCCTAAGGAAAATGCTCAAATATTGAAAAGGCTTGCCAAGAACAAAAAGAACTTTCAAATCATTATCCTACCAAATTTGAACCACTTATTTCAGGAATGTGGAACAGGCTCTCCCAGAGAATACAAGAAAATTGAGCAAACGGTTTCACCAATAGCCCTTAACAAAATGGCAAACTGGATTAAAGAAAAATGATCAGGATTGGTTTTAAAGTGAGCAAAATAGAAAGCCAAGCCACTGAGAACCTGTAAGCGAATTGCGGGAGTATGTTGTCATGACTAAGCTACCCAAGCATTTTCTGAAACGCTAACATCGCTGATCTGGATTGTGCTGATCATCGTGTCGCTGATCAAATTCGACCAATCGCCCAAGCCCACCGCATTTAGCAAAACGCACAAATTCTGGGGCAGGATCGGCATCTGCGACATGGCCCTTACGTGCATCACCGGATTGCTGCTGTACATTGTTGGGTTTATATTGTAGCACCATCCCGGCGTTCTAAAGGTCAGATGTTCATCGGTGCAATCAGGAAACTCGATTCGGCGTTCAACCGCGACGATTGCCAATCGATGCTCATAAATTCATGTACCATACTTTTCATCGCTGTATATTTGCGCGGCTTCACGGCATAATACGTGGCGCCCAGGTCAAATACCTGACGCATCGTGTAGAGATCACTGCTCGTGGTCAGCACCACCACGCTCAGATCGGACAAATTGCGGTGGTGCGAACGGATTTCGCGCAAACATTCAAAACCGTCCTTGACCGGCATGTTCAAATCCAGTAAGATCATATCTGGAATCGGATTTAGTATGTTGTCGAGAAAAGTGGTCAGCTGATGCCCGTTTTCAAATTGCGTCAAAGTTGTCGCCTCGCTTATTTCGTTGACCATATCAGCAAACAGCGTGCGGTCGTCGATATCGTCATCGGCCAGAAAAATATGTTTGGGAAAATTTTGTACTGCCATCGCTTTGTTCTTATGTCGCAAAAACAAAAAACGGAATTTAGAATCAGCAAATGGCTATAGCTTGTATAAACGTCTGAGGATCGGTAAACAATCGAATTAAGTCCGTGTAACGGGTTTATAATACGCAAAGTTACAGTTTTTATTCGAAACAGGCCATCGTTTGGGATAAATTTGGGTTATGCCAATGTGACCCTTCCATCACCGATCCAAAATTTATCCCTAGATATCAACAAGTTGGAATATTTTTAAGCCAAAATTCGTTAATTTAGCGTGAGGTGTCGCCAATTTACCCCGACGAACGCCAACCAATCTAAAAAAGGGAATTATGGAACACGAGAGAGAAAGCCTTTTTGCCAAGGCGATCAAAGAAACAAAGAAACCTGGCTTTTTAAAAGCGCTTACCGTGTTTTTTTGCTGCGTTATCATCGGGCTTGTGCTGGGTTTGGTCTTTAATGCGCTGCAACTTGCCCTGACCATTGGCGTGGGTTTGGGCCTGGTTTGGATGGGCGTGGCGTATTTCAACCAGAAAGAATAACACCGGCCCAGGCGTTTCAATCTGACGGATGATTTAAAAAACAGGCTTCAGCCGTTCATTTTTTTCCGATGTACCATCGGGATACATCATCTTTATATCTTACTTCTACCCGATTCCCCGATGAACATACAATCCACTCAAATCATCCTCTATGTCAGCGACCAACGCGCCGCTACAGCATTCTACACGCGCCTGTTGCAACGCAATCCGATACTCGACGTACCCGGAATGACGGAATTTGAGCTCCTGCCACAAAGCAAGCTCGGGCTCATGCCCAATGACGGAATCGCAAAAATCCTGTCCGGCAAAACACCGCATCCGGCCACCGCGAACGGCATCCCGAGGTGTGAACTGTATTTGCTCACCGATGACGTATTCCAGGCCTTTGCGCATGCGACCACACTTGGCGCTGTAATGGTGAGCCCTGTCCAACTCCGCGATTGGGGCCACAACGTAGGGTATCTGATGGACGCGGATGGCCATATAATTGCGCTGGCCGGTCGTTGATTTGACCCATTCAAAAATAAAAATTAAACGAATTGTAATATTTTTTTATTGTTTATCAATAAATTTACTATTTTTGAGAAACTTTAAAACGAAAATTATGGCTATAACAATCGGAACCCGGGAAATGCTCCAACTGCTGCATGTAATAGCATGGGTCATATTTGTTGGGGTTTGTGTTGAAGCCGGCGGGTTTCTGGCAAGCGCTTCGGTTAAAATCATGCGCCCCGATATCGCGGGCTATTTTTGGCAGGGAGTAAACCTGGAGGCGCTTTACCAACATGACCGCGGCTACTATGTCGTCATGACGGGATTCATGGTGCTCGTGGCTGCGATGCGCGCACTGTTGTTCTATTGGATCATCAAAATCCTGTACGAGAAAAAAATCGACCCAACGCATCCGTTCCACCCAGAAGTGGCGCAGTTCATTTTTAAAATCGGCTACTTGTCGCTGTTTATCGGACTGTTTTCCTATTGGGGGGCCCGATACAGTGCGTGGTTCGAAAGTCTTGGCGTGCGTATGCCCGATGTGGAAGCGCTCCGGTTGGGCGGCGCCGATGTGTGGATCTTCATGGGCGTAACGTTGCTCGTGGTCGCACAATTGTTCAAACGTGGCATCGCGATGCAATCTGAAAACGAACTCACCATTTAACCATGCCGATCATCGTAAACCTCGACGTCATGATGGCCAAACGCAAAATGTCGCTCAACGAATTATCGGAAAGAGTAGACTTGACGCTGTCCAATCTGTCGATTCTCAAAACCGGTAAAGCCAAAGCGGTCCGATTCTCCACGTTGGAAGCCATCTGTAAAGCACTTGATTGCCAACCCGGCGATATTCTCGAATTCGCGCGCGATGCCGCAGCAGACAAATCCCAATAAAATATCAAAATGAAACAAACACACGCCCTTTCCGCGCGGATGCGCGAAGTGATTCTCGACGGCACTTGGATCGCCAATACCAATTTCCGGCACCAGTTGTCGGGCCTGGATTGGAAAACCGCCACCCGATCGGTAGGCCAATTGAATTCGATTGCGTTGCTCGCCCGGCACATCCATTATTACATTGCGGGAATCAACAACGTATTGCGCGGCGGAAGGCTTGAAATCAGCGACAAATTCAGTTTTGATTTCGCCCCGATCGCATCCCAACAAAACTGGGAAGATTTCCTTGATGCATTTTGGAGCGACGCCGGAGACTTTTGTACGTTGGTCGAACAACTGGACGACGCGCAACTCAACGATGCGTTTGCTGATGTCAGATACGGCACGGTGCTTCGTAACATCGACGGCATGATCGAACACAGCTATTACCACCTCGGGCAAATCGTGCTGATCAAAAAAATGTTGGGGTGATTACTTGCTTTTGGCCTCGTAAAGCGCGATCATTTCGTTGCCTTTCTGCGTCTGGCCAACCGATACCAAAGATTTGCCGTAGCGGAAGTAATACTCCGGAGCAAGATCCGGCACCAGTGCGAAAAGCTCTCTATACCATTTGGCCGACGCGTGGTAGTTTTCATTGAAGTAACGCTCGTCGGCTACTTTTTTCAACAAATCGACCGATTTATAACCTTTTTCCAGTACGCGCTCATAGGTTCCGACCAGATCGATGTAGACGGTTTTCGGGGCGGCCTTTCTGGACCATATTTCGGGCTTGACCATCGTGAAAGTAAACGGTATCCGATTTGCTGGCTGCGGCACCATTACGCTGCTTACTGCCGCGCGCACCCGTGATTTTCCATACTTTGGCGTCACCACACGGCTGTTGTTGTCACCCATTTCCTTGGTGCTGATCAAACGCGCATCTGAAACATTATAAGTGGTGATGCTGCCGCCAAAGTTCATGTTGATCTTTTCGACCACGTTATAGGACACCACGACAAGATCATTTTCTGCCGCATTGTTGTTCATGTTGTCGGCCATCAGTTGCGCATTCCCGATGTTTTCATTCCAGTTGAAGATCTCGGCTTTTTGCGCAAAACCGCCCGTGGAAAGGGCAATGGCGACTACTGCGAAATAAAGTTGAATTGCTTTCATGACCAGGGATTTTTTGTTTGTTTGTTGGCTCAAATCCACAGTGCTAAGGTACATACGCGAATTTATCGGGTAATACTTTCCCTACGAAACGACAATAAAAACCGTTAAAGTGCAAAATTGGCAAAACCGCACCGATTTGAACCCCAAAAATGTGCATTTCACCGATAGACAAACGCATGCATTTCGTCGATAAAGTGTGTAACGATGCAGGCTAAGCGCCGAAAAAATCACTAAAACGCCGCATGCGACCCCGACAGACAAAAAAAATGAAATTCAATCCCAATTTTCTACCTTAGTATTAAATTAAACCCGATACCCATGGCCACAAAAACACTTCCCGACGAACGAAAAAAGAAACTGCTCGAAATCCTGCAAAAGCGCTTTGAGCAAAATCCCCACCTGCATCGCGGCATCGGTTGGGAATCTGTGCAGGCGCGTCTGGAAATGCACCCGCAAAAACTGTATGTATTGGATCAGATGGAAATCACCGATGGTGAGCCCGATGTCATAGGCATCGATGAAAGCACGGGCGAAATCCTGTTTGCAGACTGCGCGCCGGAGAGCCCAAAGGGCAGACGCAGTGTTTGCTTTGATCAGGCCGCTCTTGAATCGCGCAAAGAACACAAGCCCAAAAACAGCGCTCTGGGAATGGCCTCTCAAATGGGCGTCAGAATGCTTACCGAGGCGCAATACCGCCATTTACAGCAGCTTTTTGCGTTCGACCTTAAAACTTCGAGTTGGATCCAAACGCCTGAGAACATCCGCAAACGCGGCGGCGCGCTTTTTTGCGACCGTCGGTACGACCACGTTTTCACATACCACAATGGCGCAGAATCCTACTACGCGGCCCGTGGATTCAGGGGAATTCTTGCGGTTTGACGTACCTGGGCCAAAACAAAATCCGATAATTCGCGTGCAACAGTTGCATAGCAACGCGCTTTTGCTTTAATTTGGCCAACGCGCCGCAAGCGCACAAACCAACCAACCGAACCGAAACAACCCACATGATCACAATCGCACTCCTGGTCCTGACCGCATTGGTCTTTGGCATGATGTGGGCGCAAAAGCGCTTCCAGGTCATCGAACGCCATCCCGACGGCAGCTTACAACGAATCAACTACAAACCCATTGTTTTTGCAGTTCTCGCCGTGGTATTTATCATTCTCCAACCGTATGAGATGAAAAAAATCGAGGCGGGTTATCAAGGCCTTCTTGTCAATCTTGTAGGCGATTCCCGTGGTGCGTCCACGATCCAGGAAGTGTCTGGGTGGAAAATTTACAATACCTGGACTGAAGAGATCCACCAGATTCCGCTTGACCAGCGCACGATCCGCTACGAAAAGCAGACCGTCATCGCCAAAGGCGGTTTCCCGTGCGACATTTCGCCCAGTTTCAACCATTCGGTCAAGCGCGCGACCAGTTCGGACATGTTTACCAACCTGCGAACTTCGTACCGCAACGGCGGGCTGGAAGCTATTGAAAAAGGCTGGCTCGAAATTGCCATTTTGGGCGCAGTGAGCGATGTGGCCAACAAATGGGTCATTGACGACATTTTCAACAACCGCTCCGGATTTGAGGCCGCCATTGTCGTCGAGGCCAACAAACGCGTCGGAAAATGGTTTACGATTTCGCAGCTGCGTACCAACATCCAACCGCCGCCAAGCATCGTCGAATCGATCAAAGCCAAAGCGCTCGCGGTACAGGACGCCATCACCTCAGAGTCGCAGGCCAAAGCCGCCACCGCGGACGCCCAGCGCAAAATCGCATTGGCCAAAGGTGACAGCGCTACTGTGGTAATTCAGGCAAGCTCTGAAGCGGCCGCCTTAAAACTCAAGCAAAAAGAACTTACGCCGCTTTATGTCGAATACATCAAAGCCAGCAAATGGAACGGCGAATTGCCTTCTACAACGCTGGGCAATGCTACCCCGATGATTAATTTAAAATAACTGCAATGCGCATAAAATTCCCATTGTTGGCATTTGTCCTGTCGGCCGGACCGATATTCGCGCAACTGCAAACCATTGAAAACAAGCCGCTCGCGTTTGGCGTCACGGAGAAAATAAAATCGGTGCAGCTCGATGAAGTGCGCACGATCAACATTTACCTGCCGGAGGATTTTAACCCCAAAGACACCCTCACCTATCCCGTGATTTATATTCCCGACGGTGGTGCTGAAGAAGATTTTTTCCATCTGGCAGGACTGGTCCGCTACAATACACAGCCGTGGATTGCGCGTTTTCCAAAGTCCATCGTTGTGGGAATTGAAAACACCAATCGCAAGCGCGACTTCACTTTTGCGGTGTCTAACCTGGATTTTGTCGAAAAAGCCGGCTTTAAAAAATCACAGTTTCCCGTATACGGCAAGTCCGCAAATTACATTGGTTTTATCGAAAAAGAACTGCAGCCGTACATTCGGAGCAAGTATAAAGGAAATGCAAAAAGTACGCTGATCGGTGAATCGATGGCCGGACTGCTCGCCACGGAAATATTGCTCAAACACCCGCATCTGTTCGACCATTACATCATTATCACGCCAAGTTTGTGGTGGGGCGACCGCGCATTGCTGCAGCAAGCTCCGGGACTGCTCCAGTTACACAAGCCGCGCGCAACAGTTTACGTGAACGCTTGCAACAAGGACGAAGACACCGGAATGTATGAAGTAGCTGTCGCATTGTCCGATGTACTTCAAAAGGCAGGAGTTCGCGTCCACTACGATTATATGGCCAATGAAACACACGCTACGGCACTCCACCAGGCGGTGTACAACGCACTGCGCGCATTCTATCCCAAGACGGCCTATGCCAAATAGTAAAAAGGAAATGGTTATTATCCAAAGAATTGGTGACACCAAAGCGATCCCAATTGTTCAGGAAAAAGATTACCAACGCTTGCGTAAACTGCTTTTGAGCCAGAAAAAACCTATCGTTCCGGCCACTACAGAAGCCAACAGGATGACCAGTTTGGCCTGTCCGATGTGATGCGCGTCGGAAAAAGCGAGCAGCGTGATGAAAATCGACATCGTAAAACCGATACCGCCCAAAAATCCCACACCCAGAACAGCGCGCCAGCTGACCCCTGAAGGCAACCGGCACCACCCCATCGCCACGGCACCCCGCGTCATGAGCCATATTCCAAGCGGCTTTCCCAGCACCAGGCCCAGTGCGATGCCAATGCCATAGGGTTCGGCAAACAATCCGTCGAGTCCTGAATCGACCGCAATCGCCGTATTGGCCAACGCAAACAAGGGAAGAATTACAAAAGCCACCGGACCGTGCAAAGCGTGTTGCAATCGCGCCGAGGTGGCACGCTCACCGCCATTGCCAAATGGAATCGCAAAGGCAAGCATCACACCGGCAATGGTCGCGTGTACGCCGGACTGCAGCATAAAGTACCACATTACCGCACCGCCCGCCAGATACGGCCAAAGCGCGTAAACCTTGCGCCGTCCCAATACATAAAGCAGCGCAAAAATGGACAGTGCAATGGACAGGTTCAGCAGCGACAACCCATCGGTGTAGAAAACGGCAATCACAAGGATGGCGCCCAGGTCGTCTATTACGGCCAATGCGGTCAGGAATACCTTGAGTGCTGTTGGTACCCGATCGCCAAGCAACGATAGTACGCCGAGTGCGAACGCAATATCGGTCGCCATCGGGATTCCCGCACCGGACTGTGACGGCAGGCCAAAATTGAAAGCCAGATAGATCGCCGCCGGAACCAACATCCCGCCCAACGCGGCGAATATCGGCAATACCGCATGCTTCATGCTCGAGAGTTCGCCAATGTATATTTCACGCTCGAGTTCGAGTCCTATGAGCAGGAAAAAAATCGCCATCAGGCCGTCGTTGATCCAGAATTCGATCGGCTTGCCACCAAAATCGGCATGCCACAAATGCAGGTATTGCCCGCCCCACGAAGAATTGGCTAAAAGCAGCGAGAGCGCCGTGCAGGCAATCAGGATCAGCCCACCGGCTTTCTCACTTTCAAAAAATGCCTTAAAGATGTTTGTTGACTGCAATTGCTTTAAATTTTGCCTAATTTAACCATAATACGGCATACGGACAAACTTTTCCGCTTTTGCAGTGGCGTAAAAAACAGCGCCGTCGCTTAGTAATCTTACCGACAGCGTCTTGCACATTATGCTTTTAGCGCCGCGACCGGACGAAACCTCATGCCAGCGGACCCGGGCAAGTGCGGATGATCTTCCAAAGAACCGCAAAATATAAAAACCAACCGCGGGTGTAACAAATTCTGGCGCCTGCGGACTAAAACGGTAATCATCAAATCATCAATCATGAAATCACTTTTTATTCTGGGACTTATTCCCTTTGTACCGTTACTTACCGCATTTTCAATGGTCTATTTTGCGTGGCATGCCGTTAGATATAAATCGACCAGGCAAACCCCGGTACGTGTGGCGCGGTCAAGCCAGCCAATACCCGGTCATTTCTGATCTCCGTCGGTATGAAAAATCTATCCTTGCTGTTTCTTTGGTCCAGCCATTTACTGTGGGCGCAAAATGGCGTCCGGCCAGATCTTATGGACGCGCTTCAAAGTAATCAAAAATCGCACTACGACGCCGGATTGAAACACCTCCGGTCGGCAGATGCTGCCTGGATGAACGCGCTGCGTAAAAAAGCCTATTACAACGCCGCATGCAGCTTCTCACTTGCCGAAGCGCATGACCGGGCGTTTGAAAATCTATTTATACTGACCAAAATCGGGTATTCCAACCGCAACCAAATCGAGAACGAGCCCGATCTGGCCGCGCTGCATCCTGACCCGCGATGGGCGAAATTACTTGCGACCATAAATCCGGCCCTAGCAAGCACTCCGCATGGGTCGCGCGTGATCACCTCGGACATCGATTTGTTCTATCGCGCGTTCGATATGGCCCTTAAGGAGCCGGCAAAAGCAGCAACCATTTTCCAAAACGAATATTTCGCACGCGGCAGCGACGGGCTCCAGGACTTTTTTATCGCGAAGATCCACAGCGTCGAACAATTTGCGCAAACCGTTTTCAAATACAAAGATTTTTATGCGTCGGCCCGCGCGGCAATTCTAAAA
>JAEWLN010000128.1 GCA_023457535.1 Bacteroidota bacterium | reverse complement strand
ACTAACAGCGCAACTAAGCAAGAGCTGGTTTTTAGTAAATTGAAAGTTCAGTTTCACGAAGAAAGTTCTATCTTGGCAGAGCAAACTCAGTTCGCTTTCCCGCTCCTGCGTAGTTGCGCGAAACGTTACCTGCAAGCTCAACAAAAACCGTAGTAAAAATGGGATCATATTCACATATTTCATTTAACGATTATCCAATATTTTCATATAAAAACTCTTATGAAACACAAGTAGTAAATAGCATTTTCTTACCTGAAGATTTTATAGTTGAAGAAAGACCAAACATTTCACGTAATGAAATTGCTTGGGAAATTGATGAGGATGACCACGGAACATATACATTTAAAGGATTTTCTCAATCTGCTAAAATATGTAAAGAGAGATTAGAAATTTACGGAAACTCTTTCTCAACTGCCAAAAAGGATTTTGAAAATGCTAGAATAATATCCCGTGACGAATACATATACGATTTTCCAATTGGAAAAGTCCCATACAAAACATACTTAAGTGAACTGGAAACGATCATAAAAAATAAAGAGAAAAATTACAATGATTTATATTATAATTTAAAAGAAAGTTTGATTGCCAATGAACTTTCAATAATTGGACAATCTGTGAGTGGACTTTTGTATTCAATTCTCAGCGTGATTCCCGAAGACTCTATCATCGAATACGATTTGTCCGAAGTGATTTATGGTGGTTGGGTTCAAGAGTCTCAAGTTACAAAAATCGATATCGAAAAGATTATTATTTTAGGCGAAGGGAAAACAGATACTGAATTTATTAGTAAAGCATTACTAAAACTATATCCACATTTATATCCCTACTATCATTTTACGGATTTTGATGAATTTAAAGTTGAGAGCAATGCGTCAGCCTTAGTTAAATTTGTCACAGCACTGGCTGCATCTAATGTCAAACATCCTATTATCGTATTGTTTGACAATGATACAACAGGAATTATGGAAATGAAAAGACTAAAACTACTGAAACTGCCTTCAAATATTAAGGTATTAAAATTTCCTGATTTAAAATCTGCAAAATCTTATCCAACAATTGGTCCGACTGGTAAAAAGAAAATGAATGTTAACGGTTTAGCATGCGGAATAGAAATGTACTTCGGAAAAGATGTCTTAAGTAAGGAAAATGAAATAATTCCAATTCATTGGAAAGCTTACAATGAAAAGGAACAACAATATCAGGGGGAAATCTTTGAAAAATTATATACTCAGGAAAAATTCCGAAAGAAATTAAAGTCTGAAAACAATGCGGACTTCACAGACATAGACCTTATTCTAAAATCAATTTTTAAAGCTTTTAATCAACGAGCCAGCAGGTAACCGCCGTTCCAAGAAATTGCCGGGTTTTCGGTAGCCGGAAATTGATATTTCACGAAGAAACATTATCTTCGGCAGAGGGAACTCAGTCCGCTCTGATCGGCAACTTCGTGGAGCGGCCTAACGTTAGTGGTCATTTCCGAGGGCGAAACCGCGAGACAGAAACTTCAAAATTCTTTCCTATATTTGTCAATGCAAAATCACTTAAGAAATGAATTACACAATGTCCTTTCAGGAAAGAGCGAAGTTAGGTTTGGAACAATTGTCCAAACAATCGCCAGTTACCTTAGCGATGGCGCGCAAACAAGCTCAAATGCTGAAAACCAAAAGCACCACGACGAACAAGAAGCAACGCGGCTAGAAAAGTTTATTTTTGAGAATAACCTTTGGGTAACCATATTTAGATTTTTCTCAATATGTAAGTGAAGGTACGGAACAGAAAGTTTACCTCAAAGACAGTGCGCATGTACTAAAGCTCAATGATGCCATTTACTATAATTCTTGGAGAGACTATTTTCACAATCTGTTACTTCACAATTATTTTTTCTCTGACACCGCCTACGAACTAATAGGGTTTACAAAAGAAAACGCAACTTTGTATGCAATTGTAAAGCAAAATTATGTTTCGGTTACATCAGAGACAGATTTACAGAAAGTCAAAGAGTTTATGATCGCGAACGGTTTTCAGAATAACCGAAACAATGATTATATCAATTCTGATATTGGAATCATTTTAGAAGATTTGCATGATGAGAATGTTTTGACACAAAATGAAATTTTATATTTCATTGATACGGTTTTCTATTTGACTGAGAAATTTTGGTCTGAGGAATGAAACGACCACTAACCGCCGTTCCAAGAAATTGCCTGGATTTGAGTAAATTGAACGTTGTATTTCACGAACATTGTTTATCTTCGGCAGAAAGAACTCGGTCCGCTTTTTCGGCAACTTCGTGGAGCGGCCAAGCGTTACATGACAGCGCGGACGTGACGAAGAACGTTTGGAGAAAACAGAAAATTTGGCAAATTTGAATTTTTAAATAGACTTTGAATAAATTACTGAAATCCGTTGTCGGAAAATCAAAATGACGTTTTGGTTTTTCAGAGACAAGTCATACTTGCGCAATCTAAGCTAGAACATCTGTGTAAAGCTTCGCTGTTTCCAATAGGAAACTTTTGAAAAGTGTCAATTTAAATTTCGGGATTATTGACGGAAAAATCGGTAGACAATACTTTGCGCAGATTTCTGAACAAGAATATTTGGTTTGGATATCGGCTAAAATACTTTGCGCAGAATTCTGATTAAGAATATTGGGTTTGGAAATCGGCTGAAATACGGACAGTTGAAATATCGTGGAAACTTTTTTTTCCTCTTTGTCGGTGATTTTGCGTCGGTTGTAAAATCAAAAAAAACAAAGCAGAGAATTGAAA
>JAEWLN010000127.1 GCA_023457535.1 Bacteroidota bacterium | reverse complement strand
TGTTGACCGTTAAATTGCCCGACGTGACCCCTGAATAGGTTGCACCCGCAGGGATTCCGTTTGCGACAGCGTTCCAGCTCGCACCACCGTTGGACGAATATTGCCAGCTGTACGACGCGACGCCGCCCGTGGCCTCAACGCTAAATATAGCAGAACCACCTGTATAACAAATTGCTTGGCTGGTAAGATCAGTGGTAATTCCAACAGACGCTACTACAGTCAGCGTAGCAGGATTCGATTCCACCGAACCGATACCGGTCACCACCACTTTATAGCGCCAGGTTGAGTTGGCTGCCGTCACGCCGTCAAGGGTCAGTGTAGCAGACGTTGCGCCGCTGTACATCCCTGTGTTTGAAACCGGTTGCCAATCGTCTCCGCCCTGGTCTTCGTACCATTGGTATGCTGTTACATCGTCCGATGCGACAACGGTAAACTGTACCGTATCTGTAGCACTATCACAAATTACTGCATTTTGCGGCTGTTCTGAAATTCCGGTTTCCCCCACGAGCAATACCGCCAGATCCGAAATTACCGCGTTACAAGTACCGGTAACCGTACACTGGTAGAAATAGAAATCAAAGGTTTCAGGTGCATTCAAAATCGACAATGTAGGGGTGTCTGCACCACTATAATTGCCCCCGTTGACGACAGGCTCGAAATTGACGCCCGAACCGTCGGTACAAACTTCCCACATATAGGTAAGCGACGGATTACCGCTGCCGGTAGCCGTAACGGAGAATGACGTATTTCCGCCAGTTACTACACTTTGCGTAGGCGTACTGCCGGTGATTTGTACCGGTGCGCTGATGGAAAGCGCATATTCCTGAACGGTGACACACCCGGTGAGCGCATTGGTCACCGTGTAAGCAATAATTACGTTACCTACGCTTACCGATGTCACTACACCCGACGTATTTACGGTAGCTATATCAACATTAGAGGAACTCCATACACCGGTTGGCGTCAGGTTGGACAAGGTCAACGTTTCCGGCAAGCAGATGTTGGTTGCCCCGTCCGGCGCCGTGGTAGGCGCAACCGTCGGGTTTGCATTCACCGTGAAAACAGTGGCATTTGCTCCTGAAGTCACTGCGTTGAATACTTCAAAAGTTCCGGATGTGGCCGTTTCTGAAAGCGTCACACTGATCTGGGTGTCGCTTACAACAGTAAAATCGACATCTTCGCCATTGAGCTGAACGTTCGTCGCGGCCGTAAAGTTAGAGCCCGTCAACGTAACGACCGTTCCGTCGGCGTCTGCCGAACAGACCGATACAGGGCTGAAGCCCGAAACCACTACCGGCGGCGGGGTAAGCGTCCATGATAACGTATACGCGCCCGAATTGGTAGAATAACCATCCTGTACAAAATAAATGACTTGCGAAGCAGCTGTGCTATTGGTGTAGGTCAGCACCGATGTATCCGGGTCGTCGGCGCAGGCTACCTGTGTCAGATTCGAACACGTTCCGCTCAGGAGCGCACGACCAGAATCGTAAGCGTTGGCGGTGTCCGCTATAGTAAAGGTAAATCCGGCCGGAACTGTGATCGAATAGAAAACATCCGGTCCGCCGGTGGATGCGATACACGTAGGCAGGTAGTTGTCGGTCATGCCTGACGTAGAACCGCTGACCGGCGAGGTAAGTGAGTCGAGCGAAAGAGCCGTGGCGCATACGTCGCCGGGCGGAGTTGCAGTCGTAAAACTAAATACCGTCGACAAGCATCCTTGCGCTTGCCCGTTGCTGTTTTTTGGAACAATACTCCAATAATATGTAGTGCCCACCAGTACGTTGGTAATGTTAACCTGGTCGCCACCTGTGCTACCCAGCATCGTAAGCGAAGAGGGAGAGATCCCCCAATATACGTCATACGAAGTAGCTCCCGGGGAAGCGCTCCAATCGAGGCTGATTTGCGAAACGCCGTCAACAATGGCTACAGGCACACCCGTTTGCATATCGGTCGGGCTCAACAATGTTGAACAACCCGGCGGCGTGAAGATATAAGGGCCGGTCCAGGCACTGTAACCGTCACCGCCACAGTTTGCCCTGACGTAAAACTCGTATACGTTCCCGGCGATCAATCCGCTGGCATGATAGGTCGGAGCGCCCGATGGCTGGCCTGATGTAGGCACACCTGATCCAGCTATCTGTACCGCTACTTCCCAAGCCGATTCGTTACAACCGATGGTCCAGCTCAAATCAGCGGAGGATGCCGTAACGTTGCTCGAGGCCAAGGCCGATGGTTGCGGACAGGCAGCCGGTGCAGAAATCGTAATGATATAATCTTCGACTTCGCCATATTGGTTGTTCGTACAGGGTGTCACCTGCGAACCCGAAACGGCCTCTACTCCCCCAACATCGTACATCGCACGAACCCGGAGACGGTGTTGGCCTACAGGCGGATTACACGCGATGGCAATCGGGAATGATGCCGAGGAGCCTATCTGCCCGACGTTGCCGCTACCGGCGATAAGACCAGGGGAATATCCGACGCGCTCTGTGACGTTGTCAAAAAACCCGTCGTCATTATAGTCGATCCAGGCAGCGTAAGCTTCGTTATACTGCCCTGCGTAGATGGTTATATTATAAACCGACCCGGCCTGTAGTGTTGTGGTCAGCGCGGGGTTGGATGTATAATTGGAATACCCTGACAACCCGCTCGGACATCCGGCACCCGAACTGTTGTCGAGCGTATTGAGTTGTACGCGCGCAATGACGTCGCCATCATTACAGCCGTTGGTAATGGTAGGAATACAATATACGATATTGGCGCTGGTGGTAAACGAACGCGTTACGCATCCGGTTGCGCTTCCGTTGACATTTTTAGGAACAACCGACCAATAGTAAGTTGTATTAGGCGCCAATGCCGGAGCGAACGAATAAGTTGTTCCGGTAGTTGTGACATAAAATGACGGTGACGGCGACGTCCCAAAATACAAATCATAAGCGCTGGCCGAGGCAGCAGCAGTCCAACTTAAAATAACGTTTCTGTTCACGTTCGTGGCTGCATCTGCCGGACCGCTCAACGTTGCGCACCCCGGAAGGGTAACATTGAGGGTCACTGCTACGTTGTCAATTCCCGGATCTGTCGTTCCGTAATCGCCAGTGGCTTCAAAGCGGATAACGCATGTCGCCGACGAAGAGTCGCCCAGAAGAAGCGTTCGGTTGGTCCAGGAGGTTGCGGTCCCAAAGGTCGCCAGTACGGGCCCGAAGGTGGCGCCTCCATCGGTAGACAGAGATACCCTTATCACGTCAGTACCAGATGTATTAATATGATCGAAATTGAGTTGTTTGAGTCCTGGTGTTGAAAAATCGACATAATAATCCATGTAACCCGTTGCCTGACTCGTCGCATCATACATATGGAATCGGGCTGCACCACCACTGGCGGGAGACGCGATAGTAAAACTACCACTGTTGGATTGCCATCCCGCATTGGCCAGGGTCACATTATGCCTTCTCCAGGAACGATCCCCAAAAGTAGGCCATGTACGCCAGTGGTTGACATTGGGCAAATCAGCCGTGTTGGTACCGTTAGCCCAAGGCGCGGCGTCGAAATTCTCTGTGGCCGGTATGGTAGCATACGTCGGTGCCGCGAGCGGCGCTGGTGGCGTAAACGTATAGGTCTGGCCTGAAACAGGTGCTGCCGGATCGGCTCCAGAGGTGAAACGAACTGTAGAAGCTGATGCAGCCGTACCAATAGAGGCCTGGCTGGTAGGCGCAGTCCACGAAGTTGACGTCGTGCCGGTCAGGTTTCGCCAATCCCAGTTACTTGCACCCCGCAATCCGACTTGCGGGAAAGAAGCAAGGCCTGTAGCAGCACTGCAATTTCCGTAACGAAAAGTGACCACATGGGTGGTTTGCGTCAAACGGATTTGAAAATTGACGCGCTCTGACGCATTAGCCGTACGTGCTACGTCTGTGTATTGAATAACAAAGTCGCCGCCGTCCAGCCCATATCGCACAGAAGGCGCGGCACCGGACGCTGTCGAAGCGATCAAATTGGTGCCGAAGGCTGAAATGGCTGCTTCATAACCGTTTGTAGCCGTTCCACTGTTTGAAGATGTTGAAATCGGCAATACGTTAGAGGCTGCCGGTGCTGTATTTCCAAGCGTAACGAAACCGTTGTTAGAAATAATCACACTTGTATAATTCTTGTGATTATACCTAAAGGTAAACCCTAAAGGGATTTGCCCTGACACGGCATCGGTATTCAAGGTAACACCGCTTTGCCAGACAGTACCTACAATCGGCACATAAGCACTATTACTTTGGCCATACGAATAAGTAGAAACTTGCGCGCGGATGTCGATTCCAGCCGACAGGCAGATCATCAACATCATCATACGCATGAGCCATCTCGTTCGGACGGCTTGAGGTTTTGTGGGTGGTATACCACTCATAAACCCCACATCTGTTTGGGTCAAGGCATCCCTACCTTTTTCCAAAGGATTGTAGTTTAACATCATAAATAAAAAATTGGGTTAATATTCAGCACTTAAGATGCAAAATAATTTTAGCATTTCCTTAACAACAGTGTAGTTAATCGATTAAGACGCCATTTTACCCGACGAAATACCAAGCGCACAACCGTCACATTTACAAATAAGTAAATAAAAAAAGGGAGGCTGTTGCCTCCCTTTTAATAACGTCAGATATTACAGTTAACGTTTGATCACGCGAAGTGTTTTCACAATGCCGCCCTGGCTTACAATCACGTTGTAAACGCCGGCAGGATATTGCGCACCCACTTTTTCCATGTTCAGATCGCTGACGTCGGCCTCTCTGGAT
>JAEWLN010000126.1 GCA_023457535.1 Bacteroidota bacterium | reverse complement strand
ATGGTCATGTCCGGGCATAAAATCAAGAGTATTTTAACGGGCGATGTGGCGTATTTTCTGTCAGAGGGCCGTTATGTGAAGCTTGTGACCAAATCCAATGAAAAATATTTGCTGGACCAGTCGCTCGAGAGTGTGTCGCACAAAGTGGATCCCAATTTGTTTTTTCGCGTCAACCGACAATTTATCGTTGGTTTTGATGCGATCCAGCAAATGATCGTTTGGTCCAAGAGCCGTATCAAGTTAGAGCTTAAACCCGCTGCCGAATGCGACGTGGTCGTCAGCATCGACAATTCAGGCGAGTTCAAGCGCTGGCTGAACCGATAGGTTACTGCTGCGTATCGATCGTCTCGGACACTTTGTGCAGCGCCCGTTTGGACAGCAGCTTCAACGTTAAAACGATCGCGCATATCAGCGCCGATAATGTGTTGGCCGCAACCACCGGCCAGTCACGCCTGAGCACGCCGTACACCACCCAAATCAGCAATCCGGCGAGCAGGAACGAGTAGGTGAGTGCTGAAATTCCTTTGGTTTCGCGCGTGCGAATGATTTTGACCACTTGCGGAATGTTGCAAACGGTGGTGCATGTTGCCGCCAAATAACCCAGTAGCGTGGTATAATCCATCTTTTTTTGATCAAAAATAGCGCCGAAGAACACTTTCGCTGTTATGGTTATCGGGTTGAAGTCTATACAATTGCCACGTTTGCACAATGTCAAAACCCGGATTATTGAAACTTTTACCAAAATTTACTTGTGTTTCCGGATTTGTGTCGTATATTTGCACTCGAACATCGCGGGATAGAGCAGTAGGCAGCTCGTCGGGCTCATAACCCGAAGGTCACAGGTTCGAGTCCTGTTCCCGCTACTAAGAAGCCTGGCAATTTGCCGGGCTTTTTTTATTCCTATAGGTTTCACTTCGCAAACTCAGAATTCTTCTCACATTCGGCGACACCGTAGAAGTGTCAGTTTATTTGCCGGTGAAATGCACGATTTTCGTTAATTTATGTCGTACGACGAGTTTCCTGCTCATTCATCGACGAAGTTTCTTACACCTACACATTCCCTCTAATTTTGCGCCCGAATTGACGCGGATGGCACATTTACGGCCGGTTTCTGCGATTAAATGCGGTGGTTTTTACCTTAGAACCAGTACGTTTTGCGAACTTTTAATTTGACACATTTCGCATAATGTGGAAAATTCGGTTAAAACTTACAAAAGTTAAAAATTAACGCATTTTATCGGTAAAAAACGTCATTTCGTCGATTATAATTTTTATTTTTGTCCCAAACCAAGTTACAAATCATGAAAAGATTAAGCCAAGTTGCCCTTCTTTGTTTTTTATTAACCGCCGTGATCGGATATGGTCAATGTACCAATTGCAATTACACTATTACGGTGCCGAACAGCGCCACCCATAACCTGACATCGGGTCAAACCGTTTGTATTGTAGGAACCGGCGCATTCACAGGAAGATTGAACAATTTTAGCGGCAACACCTTGTGCATCGGTACCGGTGTGACGTACAATCCGGCCTCCGCGCCCAATTACAATGGCAACTGGACGATCATCAATAACGGTACATTTCAAAATACGGGTAACCTCAATTTCAACTCGGGCACGAGTTTTACCAACAATGCAACGGGAACCATTACATTGGGCAATGTCAATGTAAATTCAGGAATAGGTTTTGCCAATTACGGCACGATGACAGTAAGCGCGCTGACCATCAACAGCAACGCCAATGTTGTCCTTGGCGGGACTACGACAATTACCGGATCGCTTACCAACAACGGTAACCTGACGGTCATTGGCAGTGTTACGGCCAACGGGATTCTCAATAACGGCGGCGGACGCATCATCGGCGGGCCAAATTCGGACTGCAACTACATTCGTTCTACAGGGACGTTTACTAATAATGGCATCATTGGCCAAAACGGCTCTGGTTTGCTCGTGGGCAACATTGGCGGTTCGATCCAAAGTCCGGCCTCGTCAACGGTTCCTTCAGCACCCGGTGCTCAGGCTACCAATTTGCAATTAACCGGATCCGGCAATGCAATCAACGGCAATTTTAGCGCAACAGCGTCGGGTGGATATGTAGTGCTTCGCGCGGCCGGCAATGCTGCGCCGGCGGTAAGCCACCCTGCTAATTTCGCCAATTTATCAGTCGGGCAAACTTTGGGCAACTGGACGGTTGTTGCCATCAATTCAGGTTCGGGCAACACATCATTTGCCGATGCGATCCCTACGCTTTGCCAAAACATCTATTACCGCATTTATACGTTTAACGCCAGTGGAAGCTGCCGGGTATTCAATACAGCCAATGTGCTTACGGGTTCGATCGCAAGTACGCCGGTGTTGGTCAGCACCACGCCTGCCTCGCGATGCGGATCAGGTAATGTCACCGTATCGGCGCAATACAACCTGGGGACTGTAAAATGGTACAGCGCCTCTACGGGCGGAACACTTTTAGGGACGGGCAATGAGCTGCATCTGCAGAATCTGGCCGCGACACGTACCGTATATGCGAGTGCCACGCTGGGCAATTGTTCGACGCCAACGCGTACACCGGTTACAGCAACGGTTTTGGCCGCTCCTTCAGGCACCATTTCCGGCAATCAGGAAATTTGTGCTGCCGGGACGCTTAACGGTTTTAACATCGTTGGTGCAAGCG
>JAEWLN010000125.1 GCA_023457535.1 Bacteroidota bacterium | reverse complement strand
ATTGACCTGATCCTCGAAGGCATCGCAGCATCGGGGAGAAACGTCACGCACGAAATCATCACCAAGGAAGTCGAGGCGATCAAGCACGCGATCAATTCGGCAGAAGAAGGCACCTTCATTACCGCGCTCAGCGATGTGGTGACCAACGCCATCGGCATCGTCCAGGAATACCTCGACAAGGAAAACGAGGAAGGAATGGTGTAACGATTATATTTTTTTTCGCCCGATTCCACCGCGCGCACAAGCGTAACGGTGGAATCGGCGTTTGACGTCCACCGTTTTTCAAACGCCTGCGGTGTAACAAACAAACGCGCCCAAAGACCAACAAGGCTGTTGTGGATCGTTTTCACTACATTTGTTCCTTTCAAAAACCTACCTTATGAACCAAAAATTGCTGGCTCTTTGCAGCTTCTTTTTTATCGTTTCGGCGATCGCGCAAAAGAAAATCACGCTCGATGACGGCGTACTTCAACAAAACAGGGCATTCCGTGCAGACCGGATGCTCGGATTCCAATGGATCCCAAATACCAACCAATACATGTATTTCGCCGATTCGGGGCGCAAACTGATGACGGCGACCGCGACCAATACCAACGCGCAGGAACTCGTATCGCTGGCCGATCTGAACCAAGCTACCGGTGCGGATTTCAAAGGATTTTTTGGCATCGAATGGAAAGACGCCAACACATTTGTGCTCTCCGGCGGCAACAAGGTCTACGAATACAACAAAGCGACCCAAACGGGCAAACTCATCGCCGATCTGGGCCAGGCCGCAGAAAATCAAACGTTTGACAAGTCGCGTTCCAGGATCGCCTTTACAGAAAGCAACAATTTGTACTGGCTTGACGGCAACCGCAAAGTGGCCATCACCAGTGAAACCAATCCGGCGATTGTATCGGGGCAAACCATTGCGCGCAGCGAATTCGGGATTCACAACGGCATTTTCTGGTCGCCCAAATCGAACTTTATCGCATTTTATCAAAAGGATGAATCCGAAGTGGCCGATTATCCGATGCTGAACATCAACGAAACGCCTGGCAAGCTTGAATCGGTCAAGTATCCGATGATCGGGCAGAAAAGCGAGAAACCACGCGTGGGGATCTATAATCTGTCGACCCAAAAAACCGTATACATTGCGCCCAAAGGTGCCGCAGACGATTACCTGACGAACCTTTCGTGGACGCCGGACGAGCAATTTGTGCTGATCGCAGAGCTCAACCGCGGCCAGAACGACATGCGCCTGAACCTTTACGACGCAAAAACAGGCGCGTTCGTACGGACCGTTTTGCAGGAAAAATCGGCCAATTGGGTCGAACCGGAACATGCGGCATTTTTCCCGTCGGACAAATCCAACAACCTGGTTTGGGTCAGCGAAAAAGATGGTTTCAACAATTTGTATTACTATTCGATCGACGGCAAACTGATCAAACAGCTTACGTCCAACAAATTTGTGCTCAAGGACATTTTGGGCAGCAACCCGGCGGGAACCGAGATTTATTTTACGGCAACCGGCGCCAATCCTACCAATACGCTGGCCTACAAAGTGACGCTCAAAGGCAAACAAACGTTGATTACCCGGGACGAAGGCACCCATACGGTGGCCATTTCGACAGACGGCAACTGGATTTTTGACGAATTCACCAACCATTCGACCCAATCAAAATCGCTGTTGTACGACCGGAACCTGAAGGCGAAGACGTTGATGGAAAGCGCCGATAAATATGCAGGCTACACCATCGGAACCTCTGAAGTCAAGACGATCAAGGCCGCCGATGGAACGACCGATTTGTACACGCGTTTGATCAAACCGAGTAATTTCGATCCGGCCAAAAAATACCCTGTGATGGTCTACGTATACGGCGGACCGCACGCGCAAATGATTACCAACTCCTATCTTGACGGCGCCAATTTATGGATGTTCTGGATGGCCGAGCAGGGTTATCTGGTGTTCACAGTGGACAACCGCGGATCTGAAGGGCGCGGCGCTGCATTTGAAAAAGTGATCCACGCAAGACTTGGCGTCAACGAGATCGAAGACCAGCTCAAGGGGGTTGAATACCTTAAATCGCTGCCGTATGTCGATGCGAACCGGTTGGCGGTCCACGGATGGAGCTACGGCGGGTTCATGACAACGTCTCTGATGCTGCGCAAACCAGACGTATTTAAAGTGGGCGTTGCCGGTGGCCCTGTCATCGACTGGAAATGGTACGAAGTGATGTATGGCGAACGCTACATGGATACCCCTGCGGAAAACCAGAAAGGATTTGAAGAGGCCAGCGTGCTGAACTACGCCAAAGACCTCAAAGGCAAGTTGTTGCTGATCCACGGAACCAGCGACGATGTGGTGGTTGAACAGCACAATTTATCGCTGGTCAAAAAGTTTGTCGAAAATGGCAAACAGGTCGATTATTTCCCGTATCCGATGCACAAACACAACGTGATGGGCAAAGACCGCGTGCATTTGATGACTAAAGTGTTGCATTACATCATCGACAACAACAAATAAAAAGCAATCCCAAATGCAAAATCCCAAATTCCGGGCGTCGTTACCGGAGTTTGGGATTTTTTATGGTCTTTGATGTCAGGTTTTTTGCTTTTTCTTGCGCGCAGCCGGGAACAGCACATTGTTTAAAATCAGACGATAGCCCGGTGAGGTTGGATGCAAATCCAGCACGGTCGGTTCATCGCCAACGCGGTGCTGGTAATCCTCAGGATCATGGCCGCCGTAATAGGTAAACATTCCCTTGCCGATTTGTCCGTGGATGTAGCGCGCCTCGCCATTGAGCTGGCATTCGCCCAGAACAAGCACATTGGATTTGACCAGATCGCGCTCGAACGCCGTGCTTTGTCCCATAAAACCTTTGACGAGCTGCGTGTGGTTCTGACACAGCATGCTTGGGATCACATCCCATTTGGCGGAAAATTCCATCAGTGTGAAATAATCTTTTTCCATCGGGATCTTGCGCTTTTCAGTCATGTCGATGTCCGAGAATTCGTAGCGTTCCGGACGGCGCTCGAGCGTGTAATTCTTGAACGCAAACGACTTGGCATAATCGATTCTGGATTGGTAATTGGGCTCGCTGGCATCGCCGTCGAACATGGTTTCGCAAATATCCACGCCATCGGCGGCCAACGCAATGTCAAAACTGTCGGTAGCCGAACACATCGCGAACATGAATCCGCCACCAATTACAAAGTCGCGGATCTTCTTGGCCACGGCCAGCTTTTCCTGCGATACTTTAGCATACCCGAGTTTGGCCGCGAGTGCTTCGGCCTCCTTTTTTTGCTCGATGTACCACGGTGCATTGCGGTAAGCCCCGAAGAATTTGCCGTACTGCCCGGTAAAATCTTCGTGGTGCAGGTGCAACCAATCATACAACAGCAGTTGGTCGCCCAATACCTCTTCATCGTAAACGGCCGTAAACGGGATTTCGGCGTAAGTGAGCACAAGCGTCACCGCATCGTCCCACGGCTGCTTGCCTTTGGGCGTATAGACTGCGACTTTAGGGGCCTTTTCAAGCACAACCGTTTCCATGTTTTGCGACGGGCTCGATATTTCGTCAAGGATCTGGTTGGCCTGGGCATCGCTGAGCACTTCAAAGCTGACCCCGCGGATTTGGCATTCTTTGCGGATTTCCGGCGCATCGGGCAGCAGGAACGAGCCGCCGCGGTAATTGAGCAGCCAGCTCGCCTTAAATTGCTTGTCGAGACACCAATACGTGATGCCATAAGCCTTGAGGTGGTTTTGTTGCGTGGATTCGTCCATGGGCAGCAGGATAAAATTGGCCCTGGCCGATAGCGAAACGAGCAGCATCAACACGAAAAATAATCTGTACAAGCGCATTGGCAATGGTTTAAGGTTTCCAAAGATAGCGAAATCGGTGTGAACAAAACGATAAAATTGTGGTGTGTGATCCCAAAAAGCCGGCAAAAATAAATTATTTAATTACTTTGTATTTCAAAGTACTTTTATATATTTGTACTGATCCAAGTGTTCCTTTCTAAATCGTTAATACCATGAAAAACAAAAGATTGACCGTCATTCTCGCCGTTGTAGGCATTCTGCTGCTCGTTCCGCTTGTCGCGATGCAATTTACCGCCGAGGTCAACTGGAGTGCGTTCGACTTCATCGTTGCAGCCGCACTGCTGCTCACCACAGGATTTGCAATCGAACTGATCCTGCGCAAGGTAAAACCCACCGCAAGCCGCCTGGTATGGTGCGGAATTGCGCTGCTGATCTTAGCGCTGGTATGGGCCGAATTGGCCGTAGGAATTTTCGGGACGCGGTTTGCCGGTAGTTAAAATAGAAATTCGCGCTTTATAATTCCGTCCCAAAGTGAAAACGCCGCTGCCCTGACATAAGCGCCTGATTTTAAAACGGAACGTCGCTGTCATCCTCGACGCTGTTCATGTTGCTGCCAAAGGCTTCATTGGCCGACGGAAGGTGTTTGGTCGTAAACGGATTGTCCTCATGGTTCATCTTGGACGGCAAATCGTCGTATCCGCCGCCATATTCCTCAAGGTTGTCGAATTTACCCAAACTGCCGATAAACTTCAAACGCACGTTTTCGAGCCCGCCGTTACGGTGCTTGGCGATGATGAATTCGGCCTGGCCGGCTGTAGGGGTCTGCTCTTCATCGTCCCACTCGTCGATTTTGTAGTATTCGGGACGGTAAATGAACGATACGATATCGGCGTCCTGCTCGATCGCACCGGATTCACGAAGATCCGACAAAAGCGGGCGTTTGCTCGATCCACGCGTCTCAACGGCACGCGAAAGTTGTGAAAGCGCGATGACCGGCACGTTGAGTTCCTTGGCAAGTGCCTTGAGGTTTCGGGAGATCGTCGAGATTTCCTGTTCGCGGTTCCCGCCGCCTTTTCCGCCAGAACCACCGGCAGTCATGAGTTGGAGGTAATCCACGATGATGAGCTTGATGCCGTGTTGGGACGACAACCGGCGCGCCTTGGCCCTCAGATCGAAAATGGACAACGACGGCGTATCATCGATGAAAAGCGGCGCCTTTTCGAGGTTTTTGACCTTGATCGAAAGTTGCTCCCATTCGTGTTTTTCGAGTTTTCCGGTACGCAGTTTTTCCGATGACAATCCGGTTTCGGACGAAATCAAACGCGTGATGAGCTGTACGGACGACATCTCAAGGGAAAACACCGCCACCGGATGCCCGAAATCGATCGCCACATTGCGCGCCATACTCAAAACAAAGGCGGTTTTACCCATACCCGGACGCGCTGCGATGATGATCAGATCGGACGGTTGCCAGCCCGAGGTAACCTCGTCGAGCTTTTCAAAACCGGTCGCAATCCCGGAAAGCCCTTCCTTGCCCGCAATCTCCTCGATGCGCTTCTTGGCCTGGATCACGAGCGATTGTGCGGTCTCGGACGAACGCTTGATGTTGCCTTGCGTAACTTCGTACAATTTGGATTCGGCTTTGTCGAGCAGGTCGAATACATCTGTGGTTTCATCGTAGGATTCCTCGATAATTTCAGACGAGATCTTGATCAGGGAACGCTGGATGTATTTTTGCAGAATGATGCGCGAGTGGAATTCGATGTGCGCCGAGGACGAAATCTTTTGCGTGAGCTGGATCAGGTAAAAATCGCCGCCGGCCAGTTCGAGCTTTGCGTTCTTTTTGAGCTGGGCAGAAACGGTCAGCAAATCGATCGGCTGCGTATCTGTGAATAACTGCACAATGGCTTCAAAAATGTACTTGTGCGCTTCTTTGTAAAACGCATCGGGCTGCAGGATGTCAATGACTTCGTCGACGCCTTTTTTGTCGATCATCATCGCGCCGAGCACGGCCTCCTCAAGCTCGAGTGCCTGCGGCGGGAGCTTGCCTTTCTCTAGGTTGATGATGGTGGTTTTGTCCACGCGAAGCGGATTGATATTCCTGAAGTTTTCCATGCAGCGAAAGTAAAGAAAAATTAAAAAAGAGTCCGGCAGAGTTATTACCCGGACCTGTTGATAAAAAGATATTATTTGTTTATAACGCAAAAAAAATCCGAAACGGTAAGGCTTCGGATTGAAAGTTCAGCGACAAGCCGATTATTCGCGGAATTCGCCCATTTTGCTGTATTTTTCAACGCGCTTGCGCACCAATTCCTCTGTTGATAAATCTTTGAGCTCGCTGAAATTCTTAAGGATGTATTCTTTGACGGTTTTGAACGCCGTATCGCGATCGTAATGTGCGCCGCCCAGTGGTTCAGGAATCACATCGTCCACGAGCTTTTGCTTTTTCATATCGTCAGACGTCAGCTTGAGCGCTTCGGCCGCCTGTTCTTTGTATTCCCAGCTTTTCCAGAGGATCGACGAACACGATTCAGGCGATATGACGGAATACCATGTATTTTCCATCATCAGTACGCGGTCGCCAACGCCAATCCCCAGCGCGCCGCCCGATGCGCCTTCGCCCACGATCACGCAAATGATCGGGACTTTGAGCACGCACATTTCGTAAATATTTCTCGCGATGGCCTCGCCTTGCCCGCGCTCTTCGGCCTCGAGTCCGGGATAAGCGCCCGGCGTATCGATGAACGTGACTACGGGAACGTTGAATTTCTCCGCCATTTTCATCAACCGCAATGCCTTTCTGTAGCCTTCAGGATTCGCCATCCCAAAATTCCTGTACTGGCGCGTCTTGGTATTGTATCCTTTTTGCTGTCCGATGAGCATAAAGGACTGTCCCCCGATTTTGCCCAGACCGCCAATCATCGCTTTGTCGTCCTTGAAATTGCGGTCGCCAAAAAGCTCGAGGAACGTATCGCCGCACAAGGCGCGGACATGGTCCATGGTGTAAGGGCGGTTCGGGTGGCGCGACAGCTGGACGCGTTGCCATGCCGTGAGGTTTTTGTATATTTTTTTCTTGGTTTCTTCTAATTTCTTTTCGATTTGCTTGCAGGTTGCAGATACATCGACATTGGATTCCGAACCGATGATCTGGCATTTGTCAAGCTGGTCTTCAAGTTCTTTTATCGGAAGCTCAAAATCTAGATATTCCATAGGATTTTGGTGTTTTCATTTAAATTGGAAACGCAAAGATAACGGAAAATTTTTATTGGAAAATGTTTTTTGGGAGCCGTTACCCGCTGTTCGTTGCAAAAGATTGCAGCGGATCGCCGCAAAAAGCGCCTGCTCCTACCCTTTGCGAACGTAATGCTTGACCACGCCATTGGCAATCACGGTCAGCAAAATAATCGCAGAGACAATATAGAACGGCACACTCATCTTTTCGCTGTCGCCAATGATCAGATACGCGAGAAAAATACCGTAAACAGGCTCGAGGTTTGTTGTGAGCATGACCGTATAAGGCGAGAGTTTTTTCATCACGTTTACGGCAGCCGTAAAAGCGTAAGCCGTACAAACCGACGACAGCAGCAGCAGCAGCAGCCAGTCTTTGGTAGACAGATGGAAGAAATCTGAAGAGAAACGCCCGTCGAACATCAGGTACAATGTGACAAATGCAAATCCGGAGAAAAATTCGTAAAGGCTGATCACCGACGAATCGTGTTTTTGGATCAGCTTGCCGTTAAAAATCGTAAACATGACGCCCATAAACACAGAGAACAACGCGCAAAGCATCCCTTCGAGGTATTTGATCTCGACATTCATGATCAGGCAAAGGCACGCCACGATGATAAGCCCGAACAGAATCTCATACCACAGCATTTTGCGTCGGTAAAAAATCGGTTCCAGGATGGAGGCGAAAAAGGCGCCTGTGGAGAACATCGCAAGCGTGACCGATACGTTCGAGACGTCTATCGCCCGAAAAAAGAAAATCCAATGGATCGCGATCAGCAGCCCTACGAGCACCAGATTGCGCGCCTCACGCATTGGAAGCACAAACGACTTTCGCTTAAAGGCCAAAAAAGCCAGCAGGAACAATCCGGCCAGCAACATTCTGTACCACACGAGCGATGCGTCGCGTATCGAGATCAGGTCGCCCAAAACAGCTGTAAATCCCCAGATGAACACAATCAGGTGCAGCTGCAGGTAACTTTTGACGTTAGCGCTTGGCATTTCTGAGCAGGTAAACGGCCAGCACCCCAAACGAAACATTCGGGATCCAGACGGCAACAATGGGTGGGATACTCGATTTTTCGGCCATAACGCCAAAGACTTTGTCGAAGAATACAAATGTAAAGGCCAGTGCGATACCGATGGCCAGGTTCATTCCCATTCCGCCGCGGCGCTTCATCGACGATACGGCAACGGCAATAATGGTCAGGATAAAGGCCGATACCGGAATGCTGTATTTTTTGTACAACACCACCAGATACGTATTGATGTTGGCGTTGCCGCGCGCGCGTTCTTTGTCGATGAAATCGTTGAGCTCACCCAAAGTAAGCGTTTCTGCGATGTAAACCACCGGCGTGAGGTCTTCGAGTTCAAATTTGAAAATCGTGTCTTTTTTGTCGGCGCGTTCGATGATGTCGTCCATCGGCCCGACTTTGCGCTTGACATAATTGTACAGCGTATAGGTACTGTCTTTTGGATTGAATTTGATGCGGCTCGCCGTGATCTTAAACGCAAGCTGCTCGCCTTTGAACTTCTCGAGCGAAAAATTGAACGCCATTTTCGAGACCGTGTTGAAATTGTTGACGTAAATGAATTCGTCGTCGCCGATTTGCCGGTACACATTCGAATCCTCGCGCATGTCCTCGCGCCCGTTGGCCTTGAGATACGTGTATCGGAAATTATTGAACCCTTCGCTGGCCTTGGGCACGATAAAGAATCCCATCAGGAGCGCAAAAACCGATACGATCGTCGCCCCAACCAGATACGGCCGCAAAAACCGCGTAAACGAAATCCCCGAGCTCAGAATCGCAATGACCTCCGTATTATTGGCCAGCTTGGACGTAAACCAGATCACGGACAAAAACAGGAAAATCGGGAACAGCAAATTGGCAAAGTAAATCGTAAAATGAAGGTAATACATCGCGATGTCGACAAATGGCACCTTGTTCTCGAGCATTTTGTTGATCTTTTCCGATACGTCGATCACAATCCCGATCGGAATGAACAACAGCAGCATCACCGCGAATGTGGCGAGGTAGCGTTTGAGGATGTATCGGTCGATTATCGTCAGCATCGTTTTAGTCGAACGTCGAACGTCAAACGTCGAATGAAACAGTACTCGTTAGACATTCGACATTCGACATTTGACAATTTAAAGTCTCTGGTCCATCTGTTTCACCATCATATTCTTCCACTGGCGGAAATCTCCCGCTAAGATATGTTTTCTGGCCTCACGAACCAACCACATGTAAAACCCTAAGTTGTGGATCGTCGCGATTTGTTTGCCCAGGTATTCGTTGGCCGCGAACAAATGCCGCAGGTACGCTTTCGAATATTCGGTATCGACGAAGGTATGCCCCATTTCGTCCAACGCTGAAAAATCGGCTTCCCATTTTTTGTTTTTGATGTTGATCGTGCCGTGGGCGGTAAACAGCATGCCGTTGCGCGCATTCCGGGTCGGCATCACGCAGTCGAACATGTCGATGCCCAGGGCGATATTTTCCAGAATGTTGGCCGGTGTGCCCACGCCCATCAGGTAACGCGGTTTGTCCTCGGGCAGAATGGCCGTCACCACTTCAGTCATGGCGTACATTTCCTCTGCCGGTTCACCCACAGAGAGTCCGCCGATGGCATTGCCAAACTGGTTCGTATTGGCGATGTATTCTGCCGATTGCTGGCGCAGGTCCTTATACGTCGAGCCCTGGACAATCGGGAAAAACGCCTGCTCGTAACCGTATTTGAACGGCAGGTTTTCCAGATGCCTGATGCATCGGTCGAGCCAGCGGTGCGTCATGTGCATCGAACGACGCGCGTAGTGAAAGTCGCACGGGTACGGCGTACACTCATCGAATGCCATGATGATGTCGGCGCCAATGGTACGCTGGATTTCCATCACATTTTCGGGCGTAAAAAAGTGGTACGACCCGTCGATGTGGCTTTTGAACTTGACGCCTTCTTCCTTGATCTTGCGGTTGGCTGATAACGAATAAACCTGGTAACCGCCTGAATCGGTCAGGATATTGCGGCCCCAATTCATGAATTTGTGCAATCCGCCCGCTTTTTCGAGCACGTCCATTTGCGGACGCAGGTACAAATGATAAGTGTTTCCCAAGATGATATCGGGGTTGATATCGTCTTTGAGCTCGCGCTGGTGGACGCCTTTGACCGACGCTACCGTACCTACGGGCATAAAAATCGGCGTTTCGATGACGCCGTGGCCGAGCGTGATCTTGCCCGCGCGCGCTTGTGTTTGCGGGTCTTTGTGTAATAAGTCGAATGTCATAGAATTCCCTGTTTCGGGACGGCAAAGATAGCGGAATTTGAAAACTAATTCCAATATTTAGAAATGTTTGGGATTTGTCTTTTGGGTGTGCCGGCGCAGATCATCGGAATCCAAACACGATCCTGCGCACGCCGTCGCGCTTTTCGCGTTGCACGGCAACTTGCTGCAATCGCTCACACAACAAGCTTCATGACAATATTATTTTATCGGATATATTTAACAGATTATGCCCGAAAACGTTATATTTGATTTAAAATTTATTACAATGAAGGCAAAACTTTTTCTCTTTTTACTGTTTATTCCAATTGTAGTATTTTCGCAGGAAGCCTGGCGCGCACTCGGGGACGATGATTTTAACCGTGCAGGCCGTGGTTCTGTCGCCAAAGTTGGGCGCACGCCATTGATAGCAAAAAGTGGCAGCGTCTTTAATTTTAATATAGAGAAGCCCGATTATGAGTTTAACAAATTCCGCCTCACTGTCAGCAAATATTCCAACGGTGCCTGGACCCACATGCCATTACCTTATTTTTTTTCGCAAACACCTGTCGCCGATGTTGCTGTGGACAATAACGGAACACCTTATCTGCTTTTGCAATCATCGCCGGAAAACGGTCTGCCTCATGTAAAAAAATATGCAAACGGTAGTTGGACGGACCTTGGCCCCGGACTATCGGCAACGGGTTCATCGCTGCTCAACATCAATATCGGAACTGATAATTTGCCGCGCGTGCTGGTTCGGGAGGGCGGCGTGGTCAAGATCAAACGATACGATGGCAACGCATGGGTACTGATTGCTGAAGTTTTTGAATTCGTTCAATACCCGACGATGTCTCTTTCGCTTGACAACAATGACGTTCCTTATGTAGTGTCTTACGATCCCTCGGGCTCAAACTACAACACGTATGTGTGGAAATTCAATGGAAACACCTGGGAAGATGTTGGTGTCACGGGATTTGCCTTGCAAGGCGCATCAGTGATTTTTGACGCTTTGAACGTACCCCACTTGTATTTTTACAACAGCTTGGAAATTAAGAAGTTTGATGGGACCTCCTGGATAAATATTGACAATCCCGTTACATTGTCGGGAACCGTCGGTTGGTCAGGCAGGTTGCAACATCTGTTGTTCAATGCGAGCAATGAAATGTTTGTCGTGATGTACGTCAACTATTTTCATGGAGAAGCAGGTCCCAACTACTTAAGAAAGTTCAATGGAACCAATTGGGAAAATATTTATAGCGACCCTTATTGGGCCGAAAACACTTACGCCGTATCAGGTAATGATGCCTATCATCTCGAACTTTTCGTTGCCGGCCGGCCGGAGGTATCTCGGGTAAGTGAATCAACGGCGGAGTTGCTCGGTGGAAGTACTTTCAATTCCGAGAACGCGCCGGGTTATGATTTTAAAATCTGCAACGGCATCCCAATGCTCGCTTACGGAAGTCCCGCAAAGGTCCGCATGTTTACCAATGGCGGTTGGAATTTGCTTGGCGGCGAGACAGTATCTGAAAATCAAGTCCACATGGTTCGCATCGATTCCGGAACCGATGGCCAGATTTATCTCGCCTACAACAATAAATTGCCATCCGGCGATAGTAAAATTACAGTTAAAAAGCTCACCGCGTCTGGATGGCAACCCGTGGGCCCGATCAATTTTTCACAATCGGCAAATACTAAATTTGATTTTAAGATTGGACACAACAACCAACCATATGTGTTTTACAGATCGGGACGTTTACAAACCTTTGACGGTTTGCAATGGAATATGGTGGGTGACATTGCGTTTACAGGAGACGCCTCGCCTAGTTTTTTATTGGATGAAGATGATATTCCCTACGTCGCATTTCTCGATGCCTCAAACAACGGCAGAGTTTCGGTTAAGAAACTCAGTGGTAATACCTGGCAGTACAT
>JAEWLN010000124.1 GCA_023457535.1 Bacteroidota bacterium | reverse complement strand
CTCGATGCTTGGTCAATTGGTGCAATCGGTCAACGCCCAAAATACGATCGATGTTTCTGCATTGGCCCGCGGCATCTATTCTGTTGAAATCAAGGACAAAAACCACCAAACAATCCTCCGAAAAATCGTCAAAAAATAAGCGCGCAAATGTTAAAAAATGTCAGAAAAGTTGCATTCAACGGCTTTTATTCCGTTTCAACGAAAAGAATAGAAATGTTTCTGATTGAGTACTATATTGCCAGTTTTTAATACCACATTCATTCACACAAAGTTAAATTCCCTATGCAAAACAATTTTACCCAACGGGCCGTCCGAAACCTGGCCCGGTATGCAACAATTTTGTTGTTTTTATGCAGCCTGAAGGGCTTTTCGCAAACCTTGCGTTATCCGTCATCCACCGGAGGAAACTGGGCATCTACCGGTGCGTGGTCCACTACCTGTGGTGGTGCCGGAGGCTCTACCTATCCCAACAGCACCGCTTTCAACGTAACCATGAGTTGTGCGGAGACCATTACGGCAACCGGGACGGTGAATCCGATGGCCTGTAACAACTTGACAATCTCAGGTTCAACCGCAGTGTTAAACGTGTCAAGCACCTTGACCGTTACGAACCTCACCATGTCTGCAGGAACCTTGAACATTACCGGAAATTTATTCGTTACGGGAACAGTTTCGATTACCGGTGGCTCGATTACGGGCTCTGGAAATATTGTATTGGGCGGCGCAGCCCAAAGCATCAGTAGCTCAATTGCGATTCCCAATCTAAACGTTACGGGAACCGGAACCAAAACCATGGGGTCAAATCTCACCGTTTCGTCGAGGCTTACCTTAACGGCGGCCACTTTGGCTGTTGGCGGCAATACGTTGACTGTTGGTTCATCTTCGGGCGGTAATGATATCGAAGTGTCTAACGGCCGGATTCTCACCACATCGTCCAGCAGCTTGAGTTTTGGCGGAAGTGTCGAAAAAACTTTGGGTGCCATCTTATCCAATACGTGGCCCGTTACTCTCAATAACTTCAGCACGACCAGAAGCCTTACTGAAATCTCATTGGGCACGAATCAAAACCTGATGGTAAACGGAACGTTCAATTTGGCAGCAGGTAAATTTTCGATCGGCAGCAGTACGCTGACGCTAAACGGACCAATTACCGGCGGTGGCGTCACAGGAGGACAGGTCATCGGCGGCGCCAATGCTAATCTCACCATCGGAGGATCGGGCGTGGCCAGCATGTACTTTGACTTGAGCAGCTTTCAAACTATAGGCGGTAGCAACACCATCCGCAACTTAACAATTAACAGAACCAGCAACCCACTTATTATGCTGAGTTCGATGCGTGTCGGTAATACACTTACAACGGCTGCCAATGCTGCGTTGCAAATCTCCAACGGTTCTACCCAAACGTTATCGATCGACGGCACCGTAGCGGGAACCGGTCGACTGATTGGCGGTAGCGCGGCGATTCTGCACATCAACGGAAGCAATGCATTGGGCGGTGGGCTGGTCTTCGCGAGCAGCCCGCAATTGGCGAGTTTCACGATGAACCGTATCGGCGGAACGGCCAATTTCGCGTCGGCGTTTTCGGTGGGTGGAATGTCGTTGAATTCTGGCGTAGTGAACAACAGCGCCGGCATCACCGTAACGGGCAATGCCCCGAATAACGTACAGCAAAGTGTTTCATCTTCCTACATCAACGGACCTTTGGCGCGTACGATTGCGGCCAATTCGAACGGAGCTACTTACATTTGGCCAATTGGCGCGAGCGCTTCACAAAAATTGACACTCAACGGCCTCACTACAGCAAGCTCAGGCAATGTGATCATAACCGCACAAGCTTTTGACGGCGATGCGGGCGGAACCACCGACGGCACTTTGAGCGACGCCAATACCGATCATTACTGGTCGGCCAATGCGACATCGAATGCGGCAAACCTCGTATCGGTAGGAACCATTTCCCTTAACGACAACGGGCTTTCTGCCACAGATGCGATTGGATATTCGCCGACTTTGGGCGGACAATTTACTTCGCTTGGCGGAACGGTAGCATCCGGCGCGGTGACTTCGGTAACTGAATCGCCGGTTGCAATGGGCTTTTACAAAATCGGGACGGGACAATCGGTTTGTACCGATCCGACACTTGCCACGATCAACGCCTCATCGACGACCAACTGCGGCACCCAACCCACTACGCTCAGCATCGCTACGGGCGATTTGAACAGCGCTACGGCGTGGACCTGGTATTCGGGTTCTTGCGGCGGCACTTTGGTGGGTACAGGCGCTTCCATCAACGTTTCACCTGCAACCACGACCACTTATTACGTCCGTGGCGAAGGCGGATGCATCACGGCGGGCGATTGCGCGAGCGTGACCATTACGGTCAACACACCGCAAATCTGGTATGCCGATGCTGACGGCGACACTTTCGGTAACCCGAATGTAAGCCAACTTGCCTGCGAACAACCACTCAATTACGTTTTGAACAACACCGATTGCAACGACGCAAACAACCAAATCCACACGACTTTTGCCTTTTACACCGATGGCGACGGCGACGGATTCGGCACAGGCAGCTTGGTACAAGTATGTGCCATTGATTCGGAAACGCCACCAACGGGCTACTCACTGAGCAATACCGATTGCGACGACAACAACAACCAAATCCATACGGCATTCGAGTTTTACGTCGACAATGACAATGACGGCTATGGCGTAGGCAATCCTGTTTCAATTTGCGCCATCGATGCCAACACACCGCCAACCGGTTATGCACTGAACAACACCGATTGTGACGATCTCAATCCGCTCCTTTACCAAAGCGCCGATTTGTACATCGACGCCGATTTTGACGGCTACACCAGTGGCGAGACGCAAACCGTCTGCTATGGTGCGACCATTCCATCAGGTTATTTGTTGAATTTGACCGCGATCGACTGTAACGACAACGTGGGAGCGATCCATCCGAACGCAGCAGATGTGCCTTACAACGGCATCGATGACAATTGCGACGGTGTCGCCGATGAAACAGGAACCGTATTTACGACGTTGCTCGCTTCTTCTTGCGGGGTGACGCTCAATGCGCTGCAATCGCTGATCGGGATTCAAACCGTGGGTGGCCACCAGATCACAGGCTACCGTATCCGCGCTACGGGCGGCGGACAAACCCAAACCATCGAAACCACCGTACCGCACTTCACGATGACGCAATTTGCGAACTATGCTTATGCGACCACGTATTCTATCGACGTCCAGTTGCAACGCGCCGGACTATGGCAGGCGAGCTGGGGCGCGGTGTGTTTTGTATCAACTCCGGCCATTTTGCAGCAGGGCGGAAGCGCGGCAGTCAACCCATTGCAGTGTGGCATCACGCTCAGCCAGATCAATTCGCTGATCGCCACTTCGAGCATTGCAGGGGTGACCGGTTACCGTTTCCGCGTGACCAACCTTACGGATCCTACAGGCCCGAATGCGGTTCAAACTGTCGACCGCGTACAAAACTGGTTCACACTTCAAATGCTCACGCGTTACAATTACGGCACGCAATACCGCATCGAAGTATCGGTCAAGACCACGGGAAGTTATGGTGGATACGGTACGCCATGCGAAATCACCTCGCCGCCCGTACCATCTATGGTCAACTGTGGCAGCACCGTTGCCGCAATGACCACGCCGGTTGCCGTAACGAGTACTTCAGGTGCGGCGCAATACCGTTTCCAGATTGTACGCGCATCGGACAATGCCTCAGCTACAATAGACCGCAGCACGAATTTCTTTACGTTCAACCTTGTGCCATCAGCGATCTTTACGCCTGGCGCCGAATACTTTGTGCGCGTGTCGATCATGACCACGGGCAATTGGTCACCGTTCAGCGATGTGTGCGAACTGACCGCCCCGGGTGGTGTTTCCAGACCGGTAGAAAACGCGGTGGTCGCCAGCGTGAAAGCATCGGCGTACCCGAACCCGTTTACACATGATTTTTCCGTTGCGGTCGAAAATCCGGTCCGGGCAACGCTGAAAGTATACGACATGCTCGGCAAACTCGTGGAGTCCATGGTAGTCGATGCAGCCGATGTTCAAGACGTCAAACTCGGGGGCCAATACCCATCGGGCGTTTACAATGTAATCGTCGAACAAGGTGGCGGCATCCGAACGATGCGCGTCGTCAAACGATAAAACAAAAGGCCTCCCATGCGGAGGCTTTTTTATTTGTAGCCCATTCCTTAAATTCGATTATTCTTCATTTAGATTTCCGACCTTCGAGCCGATGAAAAAGCTGTGTTTATTAATCATTCCCTTTTTTGCTTGCAGCGTCCGGCTTTGCACAGCCAACTCTGGACAGTTTACAGCGCGCGCTCCAACAGTATGAGTCCAAAAAGGGCAATCGCAGCGATGCGCCCCAGGACTCGGTCCAGGGCGATTTGTACCATCGGTTGTAACTGCAATACATGGATCACGACCTGACCCGGGCGCTGACTTATGCCAACCGGCAGTCGCTGCTCTCGCGCCGTATCGGGTTTGCGAAAGGCGTGGCGCTGGCTTACAACAACCTCGGGAATGTGCTCGATACGCGGTCGGACAAAGTCAACGCGGTCAAGTATTACAAAGCGTCGGTACACGTGGCGCGTCAAATCGGGGCCAGGCAGCTCGAAGCCGACGCCAATGCCAACATCGGGAGCGTTTACGCAAGTCAGGCCAATTATACGCAAGCGCTGCGTTACCTGTTGCGCAGTCTGGCCATCGCAAAGCAATTGGGCGACCAGTATGGAATTGCAGGCATATACAACAACATAGGCGTGTTGCAGATGTCGCAGAACAATCCGCAGGAAGCACTTAAAAATTACCTGATGTGCCTGAAGATGATGGAATCGTTGGGGAACCAGAGCGCCATTGGCGTGATCTGCAACAACATCGGACAGATTTATTCGCATCAGCACAAAAACCAGCAGGCGATACAGTATCTCGAAAAAGGTCTTTATCACGCCAAAAAAGCCGGCGACAGCCAATCCATTGCAAACAATTACAGCGGACTGGGTCATGTGTACACCAATTTGCAGCAATATGACAAAGCGCTTTTGTGTTACCAAACGGCGCTGCAGAAAAGCGTTGAACTCGTTTCTATGTCGAGGTTTCGACGCCCGATGTGCAAAAGGTGGTTGTGAAAGTGTATGATATGCTCGGAAAATTGCTCGGGGTTCACGACGCTGAGGTGGCCGGGATTTCAGCCATGCGAATCGGGGCGGGATATCCGGCAGGTGTGTACCAGGTTGTGGTGTGTCAGGGCGAAAAAGTTCAGACGTTGCGCGTGATCAAGCGATAAATTCCATAAGCAATACCGCAAGGCCCTTTCGATTGGAAGGGCTTTTTCATTTGCGTTTCTGATCAAAAAAACTGCGACGGCGATGTGTCCGGCCGTGAGAGATGCGTCACAGCATGCCTTCAGACATTACTTTTACGACCAATTCTACGGCGCTTTTTGTACCGGTCTTGAGCAGGATGTTCTTGCGGTGCGTGTCGACGGTGTATTTGCTGATGAACAGCTGGCGCCCGATTTCTGCCGATTCTGCGCCGGTCATGATCAGCCGGATAATTTCCTTTTCGCGACGCGTGAATATTTCGGGGGTTGCGACATACGGCTGCTTTACCGTAACGTTGTAAAATGACGGTTCGCCATCGAGCCCGATAAAGGAAAGCGTAGGGGTACCGCAACTTTTGAGGTGCGAGATATCGGTGTGGATGCCCAGTGTGAGCAAGGTGTCATCCCCGGCGCTATGGCTTATGGTCATGGCTTGCTGCAACAGGCGAATGTAGGTCCCATCGCTTTTTTGGACGCGCATGTCGTAGCTGAACTTGTATTTGGTGATTTTTTCGGCAGCAAGATTCTGGAAGAACCCGATCACTGCTTCTTCAAACGCAAGCAACGTCGGACGGTCGTCCGGATGAACGAGCGAAAAATAGCGCTCTATCGACATCTCCTGCGCCGTATATCCGAGTACTTGTTCAATCTCCGGACTCACGTAATTGAATTTGCCGCGTTTGACATCAAACACATAATAATAAAAGGGCCCTACGTGCAAAAAATCGAGCAGCTTGCGTTGCAGCGTGATCTGATGATCGAGGTCCTCGGAGAGATGTTCTATCTGGATTTTACTCCAGAGTTTGCGGGCATCGGACAACATGGGTGATTTCATAGGCCTGCATTTTTTTCGCAAATAAATAAAAACTAATTGAGGTTTTGCCTTTTTTGCGCAAAATCGGACAACATGCGAACGCATTTTTTCAAAGTGTGCGGTTTTTCACGGTCCTGAAAACAAAGCGGATTGGATTCTGTTCAAAATAGGGACAATTTGCGCTCCTATCACATGGGGAAAACCCTAATTATCGATAGATAAAAAACGACATTAAGCGCGCCTGTTTTTGTTAAGAAAAACTTATTTTAGAGGCCAGCTATTTGATTACCTTTGGTTTAAATCCCGACTTTCAATGACCACAAGACGCGAATTTCTCAAAAACAGCGCGATCGCTGCCTCAGGTTTACTTTTATCGCCCGCTTTGGCTGCGCAAACATGGATCGGAAAAAAGCCGCAGGTGATTATAATGGGCGCTGGGTTGTCCGGACTGGCCGCGGCGCGCGTTCTGCAACAGCGCGGGATCGGCTATACGTTGCTCGAAGCGCAGCACAGATTAGGCGGACGCGTCTTTTCGCACCAGATGGGCAATTTGACCGTCGAGCTTGGTGGGGAATGGATTGGCGATTCCCACGAACGAATGTGTGCGCTTTGCGAAGAGTTCAGATTGGATCTCGACAACAACCAAATGGCATCCGGCGCCATCTACAAAGGCCGTTATTTTCCAAAGGCAGAATCAGCCTATTCGCCGGAATGGACCGCTCGAATAGCGCAATTGCTCGACGATTACAGACAGCTTCCTGAAGCGGATAAGCGCCTGTTCGACCGTTATGACTGGTGGCGCTATCTGGTCAACAACGGATGTACGGGCCGCGATCTCGACCTTCGCGAATTGTCAGATAGTACGGATTTTGGCGAAAGCATCCGGCATGTATCGGCGTTTGCGGCGCTTGAGGAATATGCCATGAGCAGCGAAAAGAATGAAATGGACTATAAAATAGCGGGCGGCAATGAGTTGCTTGCGCATCGGATCGCGGACAAAATCGGACGGCAACACATCCATCTCCAACACAAAGTCACGCGCGTGGTCCAACATTCCAACGGTGTTCGCGTATACTGCGCCAACGGGAAAATGTTCGAGGCCGATAAGCTCATTTGCACACTTCCAACAGTTGCGTTGCGCCACATCCAGTGGGAGCCGGGTTTTGCGCAAAACAAAGTCGACGCGATCAATCAGTTGCAGTACGCGCGCATCAATAAACATGCGGTGCTGTTTGACAGGCGTTTCTGGCCGCGCGAAGATTTTGACCTGCTGACCGATCAGTTGCCCCATTATTTTTACCATGCGACCAAAAACCAAAGATCTTCCCAAGGTGTATTGATTTCATACACTATCGGCGATAAGGCGGCCGTGATCGCCAATCAGGATCCCGCGGTCAATGCACGGCATATCGTCCAGACGCTGCAGCCACATTTTGGCGACATTGGCCCGCTGATCGCCAAACAGGAAAATTTTTATTGGGGCAACCATGAATATACGCGCGGTGCTTATGCGTTGTATCAGCCCGGCCAGTGGTTTGACCTCATGCCTGTATTGCGCGAAGATTTCCTGCATACTTCTTTTGCAGGGGAGCATATTGCCGACTGGCAGGGATTTATGGAAGGTGCGGTGGTCACGGGCGAAACCGCGGCCTTAAAAATTTAACAAATTTTGCGCAAAAAAATCCTTCACTACGGCGTTTTGTAAGTCTATTTTAACATTTTTATGACGTTTGAAATCTGTCGTTTAGCTCATTTATGTAAGTAAATCCGCTAAAAAATGCATTCGCAATGTGTTAAAATTGCGCCGTTGGTCGATGGAATTTTGCCTTTTATCGGGAAAATGCCAAAAAACTTACAATCTATCAACAACTTGATTCAAGCGCAGAGAATCCGTGTCTAATTTTTATAAATTAGCAGCCTGTCTTTTGACGAAATTAACTTAATTCAAAAAACATTTATGAACGACAATTACAATTATCGCGAACATCCGGTGAATTCGGAGTCGCGGTGCGGTAATTCCAACCATGCAGGTCATAAAAGGCCGGTTTTTGGTGATTTTACCTTTTTATCGTGGATAAGCACAGTGTTGTTGCTTTTATTCACGCAGCTCGGATCGGCTCAGGTATCAAATTATACCTTTACGCAAAGTTCTGGGACATTTAATGCGTTGACTTCGCCAACGGTATTGGGTAGCGGATCGGCATTAGATAATACGACTTACAGTATCTCAGCATCCAGTTTATCTGGCTTTACATTTAATTTTGCCGGCGTTAGCTACACAGCCTTTACGGTTTCTCCTAACGGATTCATGGGGTTGAGGTCGAGTTTGATGGGTGGGACAGTGTATACACCGTTAAGCTCTACGTCCGGAGGAAATGCTTTTATTGCGGCTTATGCAGATGACCTTGGTGGTTTGAGTGCAAGTTCGCAAATTGCATGGAAACTCGAGGGTACCGCTCCGAACAGGGAATTGGTAATTGAGTGGAAAAACATGCGAAATTACAATCGCGCAGGTGTTGATGTGACCTTTCAAGTGAGATTGGCAGAAACAACAAATGTGTTCTCTGTTGTTTATGGAACGATGACTTACAGCAGTACAACGAGTGACGTTGTGCAAGTAGGGGCTAAATCCAGCACTACAACAGGTCATTTCATAAACAGAACAACAACTACAAATTGGAACGCCACCACAGCTGGCGGCTCAAACAGTGCCACTTGTAGTGTTTTGAACACCGTGACAATGCCTGCGAGCGGTTTGACATTCACATGGACACCACCAGGGCCATGCGCAGCACCAACAGCACAGCCAACGGCGCTGGCGTTCGGTACCACTACAACTTCTGCAATTGCCGGATCGTTTACAGCCGCAAGTCCTGCTCCGGCAAAATATCTTTTGGTAAGAAGTACCAGTGCTACTGCACCAACTCCTGCTAACGGAACTTCTTACGCTGCAGGATCGACAGCTTTGGGAACAGGGACTTATGTAGTTCAAAGTTCGAGCGCAGTCTCTTTTAATGATACTGGTTTAACCGCAGGGACAACTTACTATTACTATGTCTTTTCGCTTAATGACAGCGGATGTACCGCCAGTTATCTGACAACGTCACCATTGACCGGATCAAGAACCACCGTATGCGCCACAGGAACATCAGTGGGTAGCAACACCGTCACCACTACGTCGGCCAATATTACATGGACCGGAACCGGAACCTATATTGTGGAGTACGGTGCTTCAGGATTCACGCCGGGAACGGGTGCCACTGCCGGAACAGGCGGGACGATCGCATCGTCTGCCGCTACTTCGCCTTTTGCATTGGGCGGACTGGCTCCATCTACCACCTATGTAGTGTATGTACGTCAAATTTGCGCGGCCGGCGGCTATAGCGCCAATTCATCATCGCATACCTTTACGACCGCGTGCGCGGCGATTACCACTTTTCCAAGCGCACAACCTTTCGACACCTACCTGCCCACCTGTTGGAAAGAGGGTGATATGGGCGATTTGACAGCGGGTCCGGCTACAATCAGTTCTTCTGCAAGTGATTGGACTTCAGACGGATTTTTAAATGCGGGTACGACGGGTGCAGCAAAAATGAATATTGACGCCGCTACCGGATCAGAGTGGCTCATATCGCCATTCTACACAATCCCGGCTTCGGGCTACAGAGTCAAGTATAGCGTTGGTGCCACCAACTGGGGTGCCGCCACTGCCGTTACCAATTGGGAAGCGGATGATTTGGTAGAACTTTTGGTTTCTACGTCCAATACCAACTGGACGGTTTTAAAAACGTACAACAGTGCCAATGTGCCTTCTCATCTGGGGCAGCTCGATGAGGTAGACCTGGAAGCCTATAGCGGACAAACCGTCCAATTTGCCTTCCGCGCTTTTGAAGGCATTGCAGACGGTTCAGCCGATATCGACTTTTTTATCGACGATTTTATAGTGGAGTTGATTCCTGTTGTGCCGCCAAGCTGTGCCACCGGCCATGTTCCGGCAGATCTGGCGACTGACGTGGTCCGCAACAGTACTTTAACCTGGACCGCCGCTGCCGGAAGTCCTACAAGTTATGACATTTATTTTGGAACGGCTCCAAATGCACCTTTTGTGGGGAATCAGCCAAACACGTCTTATACGCCAGCCACAATGGCGGCTAACACAACTTATTACTGGAAAGTGGTTCCTAGGAACAACAACGGACCTGCTACCTCTTGTGTGGAGCGTTCATTTACAACCGGAACAGGTGTAAATTATTGTACCGTTAGTGTGGTAAACACCGGAGATTATACTTCAGCCTTTAGCACTACATTGGCCAACAATAACGTATCGTACACAGCCAGCAGCAACCCTGCGGGTTCTTACTCTGATCAAACTGCTCAGAACTTTGCCGTGGGTCAGGGAGAAGCCTTTAATTTCTCGCACACCTATGTGGGCGGGGGCAATGGTATGAAAATATGGATCGACTTTGGTAATGACGGCAATTTTGACGCCGGTGATGAAGTATTTTACCTGGCCAATTCAAGCGCTACCAAAACCGGATCGGTTACCATTCCTTTTGCTACACCGCAGGGAACTTACCGCGTTCGCGTAAGATCTCAATTCAGTGCAACGGCAAATCCGCCTGCGTGTGGGTCCGCTTCGTACGGTACGACGATCGACTTTACACTTCATGTGGTGGCCCCGCCTAGCTGCGTGCCGCCTACTGCACTCAATGGCACTGCGGTAACTGCACACACCGCTACATTGGCCTGGACGGCTTCCAATTCAAACCCGTCCAACGGATATGATATTTACTACAGCACTACCAATACAGCGCCTTTGGCCGGAACTACGCCAACGGTTGAAAATCATCCATCAGTTTCATACAACGCTGCCGGATTGAACGGGGCAAGTACTTATTACTGGTGGGTTCGTTCTGACTGTGGTACAGAAACCACGGCCTGGGCCTCAGGGGGCAGTTTTGTTACGCCGTGTGCCATTGACAGCACACCAACGGCTGTTCAAACATTCGCTACCTATACGCCAACTTGCTGGTCAGAAGCTACAGGTGCTTTAACGGCTTCTTCAACGCTGACGGGCACAACTTCCGTCTGGGCAGCCAGTACAGGTTTTGGCAATACCGGATCCAATACGGCTGTCAAGATCAATGTGTATGGAGGTACCGTAGCGTCACCGGACAATGACTGGCTGATTTCACAACCGATCGATCTGGGCCCTGCACCAGGGGTCAAACGATTGAACTACGACTACGCGCTCACCAGTTTCAATGGTACAACAGCGCAAACCACTTTGGGAACCCACATGGTTCGTGTCGTAGTATCGACCGATGGCGGCGCAACATGGAGCACCAACAATGTAATCAAGACCTATACAGGGGCTGCTACTTATAGCAATACCGGAACAACGGAGCACATTTTGCTCAATTACAGCGGTGTGGTTAAAATCGGGTTCCTCGTTACTACAACGTCTACTTCGCCAGATCTCGATTTCCACATCGATAACGTGAGTGTTGATACGGCACCTACAGATACGCCTGATTATGTGAACTTACAATTTCCGGCTTCTGCAAGTGTGTTGGCAGGTAATTCTGCAACGGTTTATGCCAGAGTTTACGAAGGCGGCCTTACCGATGCTACTTCCGGACAAGCATCTGGTATTCTTGCCTGGATCGGAATCAGCCCGCAAGGTGCCGATGCATCTTCAAATCCTAATACCTGGACCAACTGGATTCCGGCCACTTTCAACGTAGAAACTGACGGAGGCGCCAATGATGAGTACCAGGCGAACATCGGTGCAACATTAGCAGTAGGAACGTATCGTTATGCGTCGCGTTTCCAACTGAACGGCGGACCGTACATCTATGGTGGAAATCCATATAATGCATGGAACGGAACAGACAGCAACAGCGGTGTGTTGACCGTAAATGCCAACCCAACCCAATGTGCTGCGATGACGGCGCCGGCCAATGCTGCCACAAACGTAGCCATCGGAACGGTTGCCCTGAACTGGACGGCGCCAACAACCGGCCCGGCACCATCAGGCTACAAAGTATACTTTGGAACCAATGCCGCGGCGACTACGCTGGTTACTACAACAAGCGCGTCGGTATTCACTTATAACGCTTCTGCACCGGCGTATTCTACAACTTATTACTGGAGAATTGTCCCTACATCGTCTATTGGCGGTGATGCGGCAAGCTGTGCTATTTTCAGCTTTACAACGCAGCCGAATCCATTTGCGCCGTATTGTTCAAACGTGAGCTACACGACAGATGTTGAGCCGATCACATCGGTTTCATTTGCCGGCATCAACAATACGTCAAGCAATGTGGTTGACGGGACACCTGCTTTGGAGAACTTTATTTCAATCTCTGGTAATGTTACCACAGAGTCAACTTATCCAATGGTATTGAAAGGCAACACTGCCGGCGATTTCACAAGTTATTTCCGCGTGTTCATCGACTGGAACCAGGATGGTGATTTTGCAGATGCCAATGAGTCTATCAGCGGCGGATCTATTACCAATTCGACAGGTCTTGATGCTGTTTCAGCAACAACCAACATTGTTGTTCCGGCAGGCGCGCTTGCAGGAAATACAAGAATGCGTATCAAAAAATTGTATGGCACAACTCCGCCTGCAACATGGGATGCGTGTACAGGTGGCGGTTACGGACAATCTGAAGATTATACGATCAACGTAACAGTTTGTACGCCAACAATGTGGTATGCAGATGCAGATGGCGACGGATTCGGAAATGCTGCGGTAAGCCAATCGGCTTGTCACCAGCCAGTAGGATATGTTGCGAACAACACCGATTGTAACGATGGCGAC
>JAEWLN010000123.1 GCA_023457535.1 Bacteroidota bacterium | reverse complement strand
AAGTGGACTGCGGCGAGAACTGCACAGAAGAGCAGCACGCACAAAACAGACGAAGCGAATTTTTGATCGTGAAATAGCGATAGGTATCCGTAAAATGAAGCGCCCTTTTATCAGGGCGCTTTTTTTTTATTTAAATCAAATTTCCCAATTGAAATGCCATAACACGGACAACCATTTCCAAATTTTCAAATTTTCAAATTCCCAAATTGGCTTCGGTTACACGCACGCACATTTTCAAATTTTCAAATTTCCAAATTGAAACAAGGTTACATGACCCGCATTTCCAAATTTCCAAATTTTCAAATTCCCAAATTATCTTCCTCGGAGCATCGCCGACGGAACACACTTTTACGTCAAATGCGCCAACGTTCCGGCAAAAATAAAGCCGCATCAGGGATGGAAGCAAGGCACCGCGTGCCGCGTACAGCCCGACCCGCAGGGTGATGCCAAAACAAAAAAGTAGGGTATTGGAAAACTAAACTGTTACGTATGGTTCTGACGTCAAGAGTGTTATTTACACAAAATAGTTAAAAAGCAAAATTCTCCTAATGGTTTCATAAAAATTGTTAAATTTGGAACTCAATTTTTACAAAACTATATCAAACCACCTAAATTTTCATTTTATGAAAAAAATTATTCTTCTCTTTCTGGTGCTATTGAGTTCCTGGTGTGGGTTCGCCCAAACGGAGGACTTCGAAGCCTTGACTGAGCCAGATCCGGTGACAGGCATCTGGCCACTAAGCACTGGAAACTGGCTTGTCAGGGACAACCGACTCAATGCCGCACCAAACTGGCAATCCACCGCCGGTACTGTGCATACGCCCAACGGAGGCGCGCGCGCAGCATTTGTGAACCGCGAAAACACAGGTGATGGTGTCCTGGCCCAGGAGTGGCTCATTACGCCGCAGTTCAACCTTCCGGCCGCCAACAGGCAGCTGCGTTTCTTTACGCGGCAAACCCTTAACGGCGATACCGGAACGCTCTACCGCGTAATGGTTTCGAACAATGCCGATCCGCTGAATTTTGCAGCGTATACGCTGTTGGCGGAGTATACTGAAACCACTCTGAGTACGGTCACGCCATCGTTGCTCGACTATGAAGAGAAGATCATTAACCTGACCGGCCTTACCGGAAACAGGTATTTTGCATTTGTGAAAGTACACACCCAGGAAGGTGCCGTTACAAGTGGCGACCGCTGGCTGATTGACGATGTAAAACTGGTTGAGCGTTGTCCTGAGCCTACCACACTGTCTGCGACGAACATTTCTTCGACAGGGGCCACTTTGGGTTGGACTGCCACGGCGACCAGCTACACGATTGAATACGGACCATCCGGGTTTTTCCCTGGAACCGGCGCCGGAACGGTCGTTGCCAATATTCCTGACGGAGGCGCCAATGACACTTATGTGCTTCCTGTTGGAACGTTGACACCTAATACGTGTTATCAATTTTATATTACGTCTTTTTGCGTGAATGGCGCCATAGAGTCAAGCAGTTTGCTGACAGGGCCGTTTAGCTTTTGTACCTCGCCATTGGGGTCGACTTGTGCCGGCCCGATCGTAATTCCGCCAACACTGCCGTACTTTACGGTGGACCATACGCTGCAATACGGCAACAACATTACCGGAACCGGCGCAGGGACTTCTTGCGGAGCTACCGGCAACTTCCTTGGAGGGAACGATGTTGTTTACTCCTATACCAACCCGAATGCCACGCCGCTGAACATTAACATCCAGATGAATCCGGGCGCAGCCACCAACACCGGTATGTTTGTGTACAGCAGCTGTGCCAACATCGGGGTAAATTGTATCGCCGGGGTAGGCAATGCCAATGCGACTATTCGTGAAATTCCGGTGCTGAACCTTGCGCCGAACCAAACGATTTTCATTGTTTTGTCTTCGACGACAGCCACGCAAAATTATCCGTATACGCTCGCCATTCAGGTGGTGAACTGTCCGGCACCAACCAATGGGCAGGCTATTGCCAATTCGATCGGTATGACCGATGCGCAACTGACCTGGACCAACCCGACCTCTACCCAATGGGAAGTCGTAGTGCAGCCAGCGGGCGGCGGCATTCCTGCCGGACCGGGCTTCCCGACTACCAACAATGTGAACTTGTCTGCAGCGCTGGCCTTTGGTGGTCCGCTCGCGGCAGCCACGCAATATGAATTTTGGGTACGCGCCGATTGTAACAACGGAACGTTCAGCCTCTGGTCAGGACCTTACCTTTTCAATACCAGAATTTGTGAGGCCGCAAGCCAATGTAACTACACCTTTATAATGCAGGATACTTTTGGGGATTCCTGGAACGGAGGTACCATGCAGGTAAGACAAAACGGTATTGTCGTTGCGACGCTGACCGGTCCTACCAATGCGCAGGGCACGACACAGGTTTCTGTAACCGTACCGATGTGCGATGACATTCCTTTTGATTTGTTCTGGGCAACCGGAGGAAGCTTCCCAGGGGAGATCCGCATCAGGGTTCAGAATTCATTCAACCAGGTATTGTATGCGATGACCACTGCAAGTGCCGGCCTCGCGGGCACGGTATTGTATGAGGGTATCGTAGATTGTTTCGATCCATTGTGTTTGCCGCCAACAGGTGTCGCAGTTCCAACAGCTACCGTCACTACAAGTGGTGCAACGATCAACTGGACGTCTTCAGGAGTTCCTACCACAGGATGGGAATTGTATGTTGTGCCGCAAACCTCGCCGGCACCTACACCAGAAACTCCGGGGAACTACACCGCAACTGGCCCGGCTGCAACTTATACCATTGCAGGTGGATTGACATCGGATACATGTTACAACGTTTGGGTTCGCTCAGTTTGTTCAGTCAACGGCCCGAGCGCCTGGACACTGACCGCTGTGCCATTCTGTACATTGCCGACATGTCCTAAGCCAACCAACATACTGGTGCCTGTAGCTACTATTACCGCTACTGAAGCCACTGTTACGTGGAACGCAGTTGGGGCTGCCACAGGTTATCAGGTTCAGATTGTTCCTGCTCCGTCGACATTGCCGTTGCCGGAAAACGGATGGTCTGCCGTACAAACCGCAACTACCTATACTACACCAGCCGGTTCACTCCAGGCTGGAACTTTGTACAACGTTTACGTTCGTTCCATTTGTTTGGGTGGCACCGATGTGGGCCAGCCAAGTGCGCCAACCACTTTCAACACTATAATCTGTGCGCCATCGGAACAATGTATCTACACCTTCGCACTGACCGATTCATTCGGAGACGGATGGAACGGAGCGAGAATGCAGGTAAGACAGAACGGTATTGTCGTTGCGACCCTTGGAGCTAACTTTACAGGTGGCGGCGGTCCGATCCTTGTTCAGGTACCGCTGTGTAACGGCGTTCCTTTTGACTTGTTCTGGAACTTGCCGGGAACGTTCCCAGGCGAAGTGCGTGTAGCGATCAGCAACAACTTTGGTCAGCAAATCTATGCACTGACTACCTCAAGTGCCGGTTTGGCAGGAACGGTTCTTTATACCCAAGCCAACGTAGATTGTAGCGCACCATTGTGTTTGCCACCAACGAACATTACGGTTGTACCGGGCATTTTTGGGGCAACCATCAACTGGACAGCTGCAAACTTCAACACGGCGTTTGATGTTTATATTGTACCAACCGGATCTCCGGCTCCGGATGCCAATACCACTCCTACATACCCAGGTGTGACCGGTACTTCATTGACAACTTCAATTGATTTGTTGCCAAGCACAGACTATACCGTATATGTACGTGCGATTTGCGCGGCCAACAGTCCGAGTATCTGGAGCAACGGCGTGCCAACACGTACTTTGCCAACTTGTCCGCAACCGATCAACCTGGTCGTGGTCAGCACCGATGTGGATTCGGCTGAACTTTCATGGACTGAAGTAGGTCCTGCGCAACAATGGGAGGTTTTTGTCGTTCCGGCAGATTCTCCTGTGCCGGTTCCTGGATCGGGAACAATTGTAAACACAACTACATTCGACACTACGGTCAATGGTGCCCTGCCTGCAGGATTGTATGACTATTACGTACGTGCGATTTGTACTCCTGAGGACGACAGCGAGATTTCCGGTCCGACCTCTTTCTTTATCATCAACGTTCAGCCGGTTTGTCCGGAAGTAACGCTCGAGGTGGAAACCACAAGCCCTGGCGTAATCGATCTTTGCCCTGGCGAGAATTGCATCGATTTGTCGGCGTCATTTGTTGACTTTAAAGACACCTCTACTTATACGGTGGATGCCGTAGCATTTGCGCCACCATTCCCATTCATCGGCGGAACAGAGCTTAACATTACCACGGATGACATCTGGGGTCCACCGGTAACCTTGCCGTTCAACTTCTGTTTCTATGGCGTGAACTCTCAATCGGTACAGGTTGGGTCAAACGGTGTAATCACGTTTACGCCACAAGCATTCCCGGGCAACTGCCAATGGGCGTTTACCCAAACGATCCCTAATGCCGGATTCCCGATCAAAAATGCGATCTATGGTGTTTATCAGGATATCAACCCGAACGTAAGTACGGCTCCACTGGTTCACAGTATCAACTATCAGGTTTTGGGTACGGCCCCTTGTCGTGCATTTGTCGTAAACTATTATCAGGTGGCGCAGTTCAGCTGCGGTACCAGTGTTGGGTTGCAAACGAGCCAGATCGTATTGTATGAAACTTCGAACATCGTTGAAGTTTACGTTCAGGACAGAACCGTTTGTTCTACCTGGAACAGCGGAAACGGCGTAATCGGTATGCAAAATGCTGCCGGTACGCTGGCACACTTTCCTCCGGGCAGAAATACAGGCCCTTGGGAAGCACACAACGAAGGTTGGAGATTTACGCCAAACGGCAACTCTAACGTAGTGTTCACGTGGTTGCAAGGTACTGAGCCTGTAGGCAACAACGCTACAGACATCCAGGTGTGCGTTTCTGAAACAACGCTGATGACGGCAAGAGCGGTTTACACCGGATGTGGTGGTACGCAAACCACCAAGGAAGTAAGCGTATTGCTCAGAATCAATGAAATCGACATTGAGCCAATCGAAGATGTCACTACCTGCGATTGCTATACATTGCCGGCACTTACAGAGCCACTGCAACGTTACTATACTGCCACAGGCGGACCGAACGGTACTGGAGTTGAAATTCCTGCCGGCACCCAAATTTGTAACAACCAGACCGTATTTGTATGGGCCGGTACAACCGTAGAACCAATTTGTTCCGATGAGGAAGAATTCAACGTCATCATCAACGGCATTGTGGCGCCATCGCTCGAAGACGTAGTAGAGTGTACGAGCTACACATTGCCTGATCTGCCAGACGGTTTCTTCTATTTCGACGAACCGGACGGCGCTGGTAATAACCTGCCGGAGCTTTCTGAGATCACCACAGAGGGCGTTAGAACTATTTACATCCTTGGCGTGAACGGAGATTGTATCAGCCAGAGCGACTTTACGGTAACCATTGGCGACATCGAAGCTTTCGAACAGGCCGACGTCACAGACTGTAACGGTTTCATCCTGCCTGTCCTGCCGCCTAACCAAACGTATCACGACGAGCCAAACGGCGGAGGAAACGTGATTCCGGCATTGACTGAGATCACAGCGCAGGGTGTCACTACGATTTACATCCACGCGCAAGCCGGCCAATGTCAGGATGACAGCGACTTTACCATTACGATCGACGATCAGATTGTACCAACATTCGATCCGATAGCGGACATTTGTCTCAACGGTGCTGCACCGGCATTGCCATCGCAATCGACCAACGTGCCGACGCCAATCACCGGTACGTGGAATCCTGTAACAATAGACACATCGGTAGCCGGTACGTTCACGTTTGAATTTACTCCGGACGGTGCAGTTCCATGCGCGGTTCCAACGACAATCAGCGTTACGATCGATTCAGAAATCACACCAACGTTCGATCCGGTTCCAACGGTTTGCCTCAACGCAGCAGTTGGGTTGCCGAACACGTCAAATAACGGCATCAGCGGAACGTGGAGTCCGGCGGTCGACACTTCAGTCGCCGGTACGACCATCTATACATTTACCCCTGACGGAGCGGTAGGCTGTGCGATCCCAACGACGATTTCTATTACCGTCGTTCCGGAAATCACACCGTTCTTCAACCCGATTGCCAATATCTGTCAGAACGCAACGGCCCCTGAATTGCCATTGGTATCTCAAGGACCTGAAGCAGTTCCTGGAACATGGGACGCTGCAATCGACACGTCGGCTCCGGGCACGCAAACCTTCACCTTTACGCCAGATGCTACATTGGCTCCGTGTGCGGTTGCGGTTACGCTGAGCGTTACGATCGATCCTACGATCACGCCGGTTCCTGCGCCAATCGCCGATGTATGTGTGGGCGGAGTAGTCAACTTGCCGGCAACGGTAAGCGGATTGACGGGAACATGGTCTCCGGCTACGGTCGATACATCAGTAGCAGGCACGTTTAACTTCTGCTTTACGCCAGATGCAGGACAGGGTTGTACGGTACAGGCTTGTTTGAGCATCAACGTTACTGCGCCGATTGTCCCTGATTTTGCGATCCAGTCTGTAGTATGTTTTGGCGATGTGGCACCTGTTCTCGACAGTACGTCTCCTAACGGAATCACCGGCGTATGGTCGCCTGCTACCGTGGACAATACCCTTAGCGGTATTTATACATTCACACCGAATGCAGGTCAGTGCGCTACTGTTCAGGTGGTCAATATCACGGTTAATCCGCAGGTTATTCCCACGTTTACCCAATTGGGTCCGATCTGTTCAGGTGATACTTCTCTGACCTTGCCAGCGACATCGAATAATGGTGTTGCCGGAACGTGGACGCCAGCTACTGTTGACAACCAGGCCACGCAAACGTATACCTTTACTCCTGCTGCAGGATCTTGCGCGGGTCAGGTAACGATGACCATTGTGGTCAATCCGACCATTGCGCCGGGCTTTGCTGAAATTGCCGGTATTTGTGCCGGGGATGCTGTTCCTGCACTTGACTTGATTTCACCTAACGGTATTACCGGTACCTGGTCACCGGCTGTCATTGACAACCAGAATTCAGGTGACTATACATTTACCCCTGCTGCGGGTCAGTGCTCATCTGTTCAGATCCTTTCTGTAAATGTGACTACCAAGCCTAAGGTAGGCATCGCTAAAGGTTGTAACGGCAACGATTACGTACTCACGGCGATTCCACTTGAGGGCAGTTACGACCAGGACGATGTAACCTATTCATGGACTGCCAATGGCGTTCCGGTGTCCGGTGCCAACGGTGCTTCGATTACCATCACGGCAACCGGAGATTACGCTGTTATGGTTACGGCCGGAAGCTGCTCCGGAAATGCTGCGCTGAATGTCGACTCAGTATCTTGTATCATCCAACGCGGGATCTCCCCAGGGGATGGCAACAACAACGACTTTTTCGATTTGGCGGGTTTGAATGTTCGCAAGTTGGAGATTTTCAACCGTTACGGCACGAAG
>JAEWLN010000122.1 GCA_023457535.1 Bacteroidota bacterium | reverse complement strand
TGGGACGATTTTTTTTAGATGCCCAATTAGAGGCTGAAATAAATTCGGCATCTACGGCCTCGTCTGATTTTTCCCGCCACGTTTCCTTTCCAGATGCTGAAACAAGTTCAGCATCTCTCCAGACACCGCCAGAAAATCTGCTTGCATGTCATATGCGTTTTCAACCGACGCTTTAGCCTGGAAGTTGCAGATGCTGAAACAAGTTCAGCATCCTCCAAACGCCGCCAGAAAATCTGCTTGCATGTCATATGCGTTTTCAACCGACGTTTTAGCCTGGAAGTTGCAGATGCTGAAACAAGTTCAGCATACCACCCAAACTATCGCAACAACACCTTTAAATCCTGCACCGTAGTGCCATGATAACCCAACTTGGCCTGTTCAAAAATACGTTTGGCCCAAAGCTTCCCATCGGGAGTTTTGACCATTTCCTTGTACAAAGTGTGCAGTGAACCTGTGCGGCTGGTTGCTATAAGGAATTTTTCGATTTCGGGGTATGCGGGTGAATAGCGGTGGCGAATCGCCTGCACAAACCATTGTCTTTTAATCACAAAGTTGCCCAACTCCGTAAATCGAAATTCCCGGTCGATGGCCGCCATTTCAGGAACTGTCAAATCTTCCGGTAGATAGTCTATAAAGCGCTGTCGTTCATTGGTGGATCGGATTTTTTTAGCCAAACCGGACACGCCTGTCTTGCGCCAAGAACGCTGGATTTCGTCAATGCGCTCAAAATCCGCGGACGCCACCTTGGTAATGTTATCCGGCAAATCCGGCTTGAAAATCCACTGATCCGCTTTGATTTTATCAGCAAGCAACTGATCGCCGCGAATTAGTTTGTCGTTAAAATAACGAAGGAACTCGTCGGTGTGAATAGATTTGAACGCATATGTATTGAAATATTCGGTAATAAATGCATCGAATCGTTCGCGTCCCACTGCTTGCTCAACCACTTGCAAAAACGCATATCCTTTCTCATACGGAATATCGGTCAGCGAATTGTCGGCATTTTGTCCGTCCACGTTGACTTTTAAAGCGGTAGCAGGATGGTTGACGCCATAATCGGCCAAGTTGTCCGACAACACTTTTCGGCTCAGGACATCCTGCATATCGGCCTCCTGTTTGCCATAAATCGCTTCCCCGATGCGGTGCTCTACATAGGTTGTAAATCCTTCGTTAAGCCAAATATCGTCCCAGGTTGCGTTAGTGACCAAATTGCCGCTCCAGCTGTGTCCGAGCTCATGCGCGAGTAGACTCGTCAGCGAACGGTCGCCGGCAATCACGCCAGGGGTTAAAAACGTCAGATTCGGGTTTTCCATTCCACCGTATGGAAAGCTCGGCGGCAATACCAACACATCGTAGCGTCCCCAGCGGTAAGGCCCGAACAATTCTTCGGCAGCATACACCATCTTTCCCAATTCGCCAAATTCCCAGGCAGCCTTGTCCAATACTGACGGTTCGGCATAAACGCCCGTACGATGATCGATCGGTTTAAATGCAATATCGCCCACGGCAAGCGCCATCAGGTAAGACGGAATGGGTTTGTCCTGTTTGAATTGATATACGCCGGTACCGTTTTTCTGCTGCGGATTGACCGCACTCATCACCGCCATCAGGTTTTGCGGAACGGTCACTTTGGCGTCGTAAGTAAACCGTATTGCAGGCGAATCCTGGCACGGAACCCACGTACGCGTCCAGATACTCTGACCTTGCGAAAACAAAAACGGGTGCTTTTTATCGGCGGTTTGCTCGGGGGCGAGCCATTGCAGCGCGACAGCATCCTGTGTAGTTTTATAATAGATATTTACCCGCGTAGTGTTTGGCGCAATTGCTATTTTGAGCGGTCTGCCGTGAAATTCGACCGGATCCCCCGATTCAAATTCCGTCGGTGTGTCATCATTCCCAAGTGTCACTTTAGTAATTTCAAGTCCGTTCTGATCAAACACAATAGCATTGCCCTTGCTCTTGTTGTCGATGGTCCACGACGCTTTCCCCGATAAGATCCGGTTTGAAAAATCCACCACAATATCGAGATCGAGATGCGTTACAACCGCTTTTTCAGGTTCGGAAAAAGTATGTGTATCTTTTGTGCCTCCCTTTTTGGTCACGGTCTGGATAACGGTTTCTTTTTTCTGGCACGCAGTCCATACCACGGCAAGCAGCAGCAAATATATTTTTTTCATCGTCCGATATTTGGCCCTAAGATAAAAATAAAAATGCGGCCGTAAAACCAAATGCACTTAAAGTCACGCGCCGGTGTTAAATTCCCTGTCATCACCCGAAGGTCCGTAAATCGACGGTACCTTGATTTCGTTCATGCGCATGTAAACGGTCAGTTGCCCGCGGTGGTGTACCCAATGGTTGAGCGTCGTCGGGATATCAATCTTGAGCGGCGAAGAATACAATTCCTTGCCGTCGCGTTTGAGCGTGAACTTATTTTCGAGTATGGAATCGTCGGCGTTCTCGAGCGCGGTTTCGGCTTTTTTGACGCACTGCTCAAAATGGTTGAGCAATTCTTTGGGCGTTTCGAACGTAAACTGCGGATAGGTTGCAAAGTCGAGTTCGCCTTCATTGATCATATAAGCGATCCATTGCGGAATTTCTGCGACGAGCAACGCCATGTAACGCATTTCCATCGACGTCGGATGTGGTTTGAAATCAAACGTTTCTTGTGTCAGGTTTTCCAGGCATTTGCGCGTCGACGGCACTTCGCGACGCAGTTCTTCCAAAAATAAAGCGGTGTAAGTTTTCATGACGTATGGTTGTGTTTCAAATCAAGGTACAAAAAAATCCCGCCTCGATTTTTACAACCAAGCGGGATTAATTTATCGCAATCGGTGACGTTTATGCGAGCATCGTCACCGGATTTTCGAGATACGTTCTGAGCGTTTGCAGGAACTGCGCGCCGGTGGCTCCATCGACCGTTCTGTGGTCGCACGCGAGCGTCACTTTCATCGTGTTGCCGACGACAATCTGTCCGTTTCTCACGACCGGTTTTTCGATGATCGCGCCGACAGACAAAATCGCGGAGTTCGGCTGGTTGATGATCGACGTAAATTCAGAAATACCAAACATGCCGAGGTTCGAAACTGTAAACGTCGAGCCTTCCATTTCGGCAGGTTGCAGTTTCTTGTTTCTCGCTTTTCCGGCCATGTCTTTGACTGCAGCGCCGATTTGCGTGAGGCCCATCTGGTCGGCGAATTTGAGTACCGGAACGAGCAATCCGTCTTCTACGGCAACGGCCACGCCAATGTGTACGTGGTGGTTGATCACCGTCACATCGTCTTTCCATTGCGAATTGACTTGCGGATGTTTTTTGAGCGCCATCGCACACGCCTTGATGACCATGTCGTTGAAAGACACTTTGGTATCCGGAATGGTATTGATGACCGCACGGGATTTCATCGCATCGTCCATCGCCACTTCAATGGTCAGATAGTAATGTGGCGCGGTAAATTTCGACTCACCCAAACGGCGCGCGATCGTTTTGCGCATCTGCGAATTCTTGTGTTCTTCGGCCATTTCTTCGCCAGCCGGCACAAACGGACGAACCGGTGCTGCAGCTTCTGTTTTTGGAGCCGATGCCTGAGAAGCGGGAGCCGTCGGTGTGGAAGCGGCCGGAGTAAAGTTCTCGATATCGGCTTTGACAATACGCCCATTTTCGCCCGATCCTTTGACCTGCGAAATATTGATCCCTTTTTCCTCGGCGATCTTTTTGGCCAATGGCGAAATGAAAATGCGCTTTCCGTCCGATTCCACTTTTACCGTTTCGGTTTCTTTCTCGGCGTCAGGTTTCGGCGCATCGGTCTTTGTCTCGGTTTTTGTTTCCGGTTTTGAACCCGGTTTAGCGTCTGCAGCTACGTTCGAAACATCTGTGCCTTCCGGTCCGATGATTGCCAAAAGGCTGTCCACCGGAGCGTTTTCACCTTCGTTGACACCAATTTTGAGCAAGGTGCCCGCATGGAACGATTCGAATTCCATCGTGGCTTTATCGGTCTCGATTTCGGCCAGAATGTCGCCTTCCGATATTTTATCGCCTACTTTTTTAAGCCATTTGGCCACGGTTCCGTCCGTCATCGTATCGGACAGGCGCGGCATGGTCACCACAACAACGCCTTTTGGCAATTCCTGATGCGTCGTTGCCGGTTGTTCTGGGCCGGTTTTCTCCGATTTATTTTCAGACGTTTCCGCCTTGGCCGCCTCCGCAGACTTATCTTCGGATTTTGCGGCTTGTTCTTTTGGCGCCTCTGACTTGGGTTGCGCAGGAGCGCCGCCGCTGATCAATGCTGAAATATCTTCGCCTTCGTTACCTATAATGGCCAAAAGCGAGTCGACCGGAGCGGTTTGTCCCGCTTCGATGCCAATGTGCAAAAGCGTTCCGGCATTGAACGATTCAAATTCCATCGTGGCCTTGTCCGTTTCGATCTCGGCCAGAATGTCGCCTTCTGAAACTTTATCGCCCACTTTTTTAAGCCATGTGGCTACGGTTCCTTCTGTCATCGTGTCGCTGAGTCGCGGCATGGTTACTACTGTTGCCATATCGGTTAAAGTCTGTGAGGGATGAATGGATAATTTTCTTGTTCGTAAACGACATCGTACAATTGCTGCGCTTCAGGGAAAGGAGATTCTTCAGCGAATTTTTCACATTCGTCGACGAGGTTTTTCACGCGCTCGTCCATCGCTTCGATTTCTGCTTCGCTCGCGTATTTGTTCTCTTTGATGATGTCAAGGACCTGTGTGATCGGGTCGATTTTTTTGTATTCCTCGACCTCCTCCTTGGTGCGGTAGAGTTGCGCATCGGACATCGAGTGGCCGCGGTAACGGTACGTTTTCATTTCAAGGAACGTCGGCCCGTCGCCACGACGTGCGCGCTGGATTGCTTCGTCCATCGCCTCGGCGACCTTTACAGGATTCATGCCGTCAACCGGTCCGCAGGGCATTTCATAGCCCAGACCAAGTTTCCAGATGTCGGTGTGATTGGCAGTCCTTTCGACCGATGTTCCCATCGCGTAGCCGTTGTTTTCGACGATGAACACCACCGGCAATTTCCACAGCATGGCCATGTTGAACGCCTCGTGCAGTGAGCCCTGACGTGCGGCACCGTCGCCAAAATAGGTCAGCGTCACGCCGTCGCGCCCGAAGTATTTGTCTGCAAACGCAATTCCGGCACCTACCGGGATTTGCGCCCCGACGATGCCGTGTCCGCCGTAAAACCCGTGCTCTTTGGAAAAAATGTGCATCGATCCGCCCATTCCTTTGGACGTTCCGGTGACTTTTCCAAGCAATTCGGCCATGACGGCCTTCGGATCCACACCCATCCCGATAGGCTGAACGTGGTTTCTATAGGCGGTAATCATTTTGTCTTTGGACAGGTCCATCGCATGTAGGGCGCCTGCGAGAACGGCTTCCTGACCGTTATACAGGTGAAGGAACCCCCTTACTTTTTGCTGGATGTAGAGCGCGGCTAGCTTGTCTTCAAATTTTCTCCAAAACAGCATTTCCTCATACCATTTCAAATAAACTTCTCTTGTTACTTCTTTCATTGGTGTTATTTTTCAGCTACGTTATTTGATACCACGCAAAACGGTTTCCTCACGCCAATTTGCGACAAGCAAAAGTAGCGATTCTTGCGCGGAAATAAAACTGTAAATTTCAAAAAATTGTACGCGATGGGGCAGGCCGTGACTTGTGCGTCAAAACGCTAAACCGGGTTGGAAAACTTTAACAAAAAGTACAGATTTTCTATAATCGAATGCCCTTTTTATTTCGTTGGGGTATACTTTCAACGTCCCCTTCCCTGGCGCTAAGATATCATTCTCAACGCTAACCCACTTACAGAAAATCTATAAATAAGCAAATTTTCAAAATCGGGCTTACAAGAAATTTTTGTCAAAGGTAAGCGGCAGCAAATTCTTGAGCGAATCCGATTTGTAAATCACGCCGGTCTCACCCATAAAATAGATCTCGATCGGACGATCCTGGCGAAATTCGTATTCGGCAATCGACTGCCTGCAGGCACCGCACGGCGGGATAGGGGCAGTGGTCGTGTTGGTGTCCGATGCGGCCGAGATCGCCATTTTGACAATTTTTGCATCGGGATAATTGGCCCCGGCATGGAAGATGGCCGTGCGTTCGGCACACAATCCGGACGGGAAGGCAGCGTTTTCCTGATTGGAGCCGAGCACCGTCTGGTCATTGTCGAGCAACAGTGCTGCCCCGACGCGGAATTTTGAATACGGCGCGTACGCCTTTTTGCGGATGTCAACTGCTTTTGCCATTAACTGTTGGATGTCGGCAGGCAGTTCGCTGATATTCTCAAAAACCGAGAATTTGGTTTGTATCGTGATTTCGTTCATTGCTTATAAGGGAAAAAAAATCCAAATCTCACGGGGAAATTTGGATTCTTGGTATGGGTTTAAATAATTCTAATATTCGTCATATTTGTCTCCGAACGCAAAACTGAGCGAGAAACGCAAGGTGTTCTCGAGCGGATTTTTGACTTTAGATGCAGAGAACAGATACGACACGTCGACTTTTACGATGTTGTACTTAAAACCTGCGCCGAGTGCAAAGAAACGTCGGGCGCCTTTGACGGCGCTTTCGTTGAAGTACCCCAATCGGAAACCAAATGAATCCTGGTACATGTATTCCGCACCCAATGCCCATGTGAATTCTTTGAGTTCTTCGCTGAATCCGTCAGGTGCATCGCCAAATGATTGGAAAATCCCGGAAGTCCAGCTGATGCCTTGGTAATCCTGGATGTTTTTATTTCGGGCCGCAGCGCGTTCGGTGTCGCTGATTTCGCCATTGCCGTCCAGGTCGACGTATTCGATTTCCTGTGGCGTCGGAACGAGCAGTTTATTGACTTCGGCGTTGAGTGATACTTTGTTGTAATCGTCGAGGATGAAGTCAAAAGCACCGCCCAATCTCATGTTGGCCGGCAAAAAGTTCGCGTTGTTATCGTTGTCATCACTGGCGTAACTGATCTTTGGGCCGAGGTTCTGAAAGTTGAAACCCAACTTGTACTTCCCGTTGAATTCGTTGAACGCGATTTCTTCCGATTGATAGTAACCCGCCACGTCTACAGCAAAAGAGTTCGCCGGTTTGGCATCGCCGGTCTCATCGGGAATTTTAAGTGCAGACCGGATATAGCGACCCGCGACCGCCATTGCAAATTGCTCGCTTAATTTAAGGGAATAAGACACATCGAGCGCCATTTCGTTTGGTTTAACGATGCGTGGCGTCTCTTCGTAAGTTTTGCGCAACTCGATTTCTCCCAGACCAAAGTAACGCAAGCTGGCTGCAAAAGCCATACGGTCGTTGAATCTGTTGTAAAAATTGAGCTGGGCCAGTGAAATATCGTTGACAATGTCCGTGAGGTAAGGCGTGTAGCTGATCGCGCCACCAAATTTATCACCCGCAAACGCATATTTGGCCGGATTGTATTGCTGGGAAAAAGCGTCCGGAGAAGTGGCTACACCCTGGTCGCCCATACTCGCAGAACGCGCGTCGGCGGCGATAAGCAAGAACGGGACACCTGTCGTGATCACGCGGTTACCGTCTTCCTGGGCGCGGGAGAACTGCACGGCGAATAAACAAAAAAGTAAAACTGCAATTTTTTTCATTCTGAAAATTTAAATAATTGGACAAATATAGTATTTTCTTAAAGGATTACAAGTTTCTCGTATTTGTGCGTCTTGGTGTTGCTGACCATCGACTTGACCGTCAGCTTGTAAACGTAAACGCCTTTTCCGACTTTGTCTCCAAAATCGTCCTTGCCGTCCCAACTGACCTCGCGTGAAAGGAAGCCATCGGTGGTGACGGTCTGGTTGCGCGTCCAGACAACCTTGCCCGTAATGGTCAGGATCTGTACCTGCACTTCGAGCGGTTCAAATGGTTTGTTGTGCGTGAACCAGAATTGGGTGTAATTCACAAACGGATTCGGATAGTTGAGCACGTTGCTGATCGTAATCGAATCGTCGCCCACGACAATAAACGTGATTTCTGCCGTGACCAGATTGTTGTATACGTCCCACGCCATGAACTTGATCGTATGCAGCCCGAGCGCCAGATTCCGGAACGGATAATTGACCTTGCCCTTCTTGTAATTGTCAAGCTCGGTCTCGTAATAATCATTGAGTTTGTATGGATTGCTTTCATCGCCATCCAAAATCGCCACGATGTCATGCCCGATGCCACTGGCCGTATTGATCCCGTTTTCGTCCTCCAAAAACGCAAGGAACAGCGGGTTCTGGTTGGTGATGCCGCCCGATACGAAGTTGGTGTCGTTCATATACAAACGAACCGTCGGGCCGGTATTGTCCGCCGGGGCGTTGGCGTTGATGCCGCCCACTTTGATCGTGGTATCCAGGCCGGTCTTGTCGAGCAGCACCTGACCACGTTTGCTGTAGAAGCTCGCGCGTCCGGGCGCCACGTTGATGGTGATGTCGCGCGGAACCACAAACCCGAATTCAAACTTTCCGTTGGTCACGCTCGCATTGCCCCGGAAAATCGTTTCTCCAAGGGTTACAAACGGCATGACGGGCGCTATTCCGTTGTCTGTGAGCGCGTCGGCCTGGTCGTTGCGCAGCGTGGTGCGCGTGATTTGCTTGTCGAAAATCTGAATGGCCAGTTCGCCGTTGTAATTGGTCAGCGGGTTGTTCGCCTCGTCGAGCACTTCGCCTTCGAGTTTGACATAGGACAATGCCTTGAGGTCATCGATTGCGCCGGAGACAGGCACGTCATTGACTTCCGTCAGGCGGATGTTGGGCTTTGGGATGGCGAGCATCAGCGCCGGATCGCCCAGATAAAAAACAATGCTGGTTTGCTGGCTCGATGCGTTTTTGGCCAGTCGGAGCGCCTCTGCGATCGATACGTACTGGTTCGATCCGTACGAAAACAGATATTCCGACAACAAATCGTTGAACGTTTGTCCGGTTCCCTGTAAAATGGCGCGAATCGTAGTGATCATCGAAATGGCGCCGCCACGCGGATTAAGGTAGGTATATTCGCCGGCAGTAGGTCGGAAAGGATTGTCAAATCGCGAAAATTCACACGTAATGGTCACAAACAACGGGTATTTGAAACGGTTGTTCATGTTCTGGCCATCGGCTTTTTCAAAAATGCGTTCCTGGGCCAGGCCGTCCTCGCCGCCGTGTCCGAGATAATTGAACACGAGCGCGCCTTTCTCAAAAGCGTTGAAAATATCCTGTCGCGCCTTGGGATACCGATAGCCGCCGGAAGTGGTGATTTGCTGGTACGAATCGGTCAGGATCTTCGTGACATTGATGAACGGTTTTTCCTGTACGATGCGATCGGCGAGTTTGTTCTGGCGGTATTGCAATTGATTGTCGGCCGAGTTGGGCTGCGGATCATCGGCGATACACACATAGTTGTTGCGCCAGTTCCCGTAAGAGCGCAAATCGTGGTAATCGATCACTTTGTTGACCATCTCATCGGCCTGTTGGTTTGAACTCACGATCATGCGGCCCACGGCAATATCGGGCTCGCCACGTCCGCCGGGATCCATGTAACCTTCGTCACTATCCATCATGGCAAAGAAATCGTCCGAGGCAAAACCCTCGCGGTCGATCGAAAAGCTGTACAGCGAGTGGTAAATCGGCACCCAATTGGAAAAAATCGAAACGCGGTTTTTAAAATCGAACGACGCATCGCCAAACAAATTGAGGTATTTCACCTTGCTGCCGTTGGGGGCGTTGTTGTAAACGTACCGGACAAAATTGCGGATCGCGCCAATGTCCTGTTTCCCCGATGAAAATTCCTGATAGATGCTTTCGAGCGACACCACTTTTACATTGAGTCCGGAATAATTCCGATGGAAGTTGGCGAGTTTCTCGGCTTGCGGCGTAAATACCGACGGGGAAACGATCAGGTAATCCACATCCTGCATTTGTCCCTGCGCATTCTGGAAAATCGTGCCTTTGAGGTTTTGGTTGATCACGCGCGGCTGGACGTCGGGCAGTGGAAAATAAAGGTCGTTGAAATCAATGGCGACGTATTTGCGCAACTGGCCAAAATCGGCTTTGAACGCAAAATTTTGCTGGCCCGGATTCTCTGCCTTGGTAACGTTGTAGATATCGGTAATATCCCAAACCTGATTGATGCCGCCTGCGTTGGATAACTGGTACTCGCCCACGCCAATGGTCGAGGCCGACAAATCATACTGGAACCGGAACTGCTTGCCGTAACCGCGCAAAAACCGCTTGGCGCGGATCACGATGTAATCGAGGTAACCCTTCGAATTCGGCACCCCACTGTTATTATAGGTGAGCTTGACCGTAAAATTCTCGGCAGCGGCAATGTTGGTCGACAAAGCGCCGTCGGACGCATACCGTTCCCCGCTGATGCCACTCATCGACGCATTGCCCGCAAGCTGGCCGTTGACTTCGATCTTGAAACTGGTGGTCGCCTGCGAAACGCTTCCTGTGGTAACGGTCAGGCTGGCCGGTTCAGTCGTGACGATGTTGGGCATGCTGAGCGTGAACTGCTGCTCGTTGGTCATGTCGAATTCCTCTCCAAACCACCTGCGGCCCAAACGCACCAGGTTGACAAGGTCTTTTTCGTAATACTGGCGGTCGTCAAAGGCGGTAATCGGCGTACCCGTCGCTGAAGGTTGCGGCATGGGTTGGATGCGTTTGCCGTCTGCGCCTTGGACGTTGATGTAATAATAGGACTTGTCCGCGTACAGGTTGTTGTGCGTCTGGCTTTCTTCGTTCCAGTTGTCGACCCCTTCGGCATAGAACAGCACATAGTCGTTGTCGTGGAAGAATCCGTCGCTTTCGCCGGAAACCTGGATGGCATTCTCGATGAGATCATCGGGATAAGGTGTGCTGTTGGCCAGGGGAACCATTCGTCCGCCATGGCCGTAGATTTTGATTTTGCGCGGATCGATGATGTTCGGGTTGATCCCAAGCTGTTGCAAAAACACTTTGTTGATCAGGTACACGCCGGACTTGACCACGTAAAACCGGAACCATTCCCCTGAAGCCAACACCGAGCTGGTGATCACATTGGGCGCATTGGCCGATGTCACGCGCGCCGTACTGGCGTTGAAAGAATACGCAAACGATTTGACCCTTTTGTATCCCGATGCGTCCTTTATTATAGGAGTAATGGTGAGCAGTGCCGATATTTTGTCGCGCGCCTGCCGGTTTTCTATCTTTCCGATGATTTTGTTGGGGATGGCCGCAACCGATAGTTCGCCCAGCTGTGCCGCCGATACGCTTTCCAGGACCACATTCGTGATTTGGAGCGAATGTTCATCGATGCGGGCGGTCAGCGGGATGCGCAACCTGTATTGAATTTCTTTTTTACTGGCGTTATAGTCAAAATGTTCAGGCTCGAATTGCGGGATGGTTACTTTGCGCTCGCCAAACATCGCTTCTGTACCGTCAGTCCACGTCAGCGTAGCGGTACCGCGGTGCTGAGACCAGACGCAGGCGCACACCAGTGTCAAAAAGAATGTTAAAATTTTTTTCATCAGAATAACTAACGGCTTTGCCGCGTAAATATTACCGGGGAGTAAAAATAATTATTTAAGGGGATACTGTATACTATTTGTTTTAAATTTGCGTTGTTGCTCATAGAATCATTGAAAACAAAGGGCGACTTTAATTTTATTTGAAAAAAGTAGTTGCAATGTAAAGGTTAATTATTATATTGCGCCACGAAATTTATTACCTACTAAACGTATGAAAGTAAACAAGATTATGGCTGGCAAACTCTTACTGTCATTGGCAATAGCGTTTGGATTGACTGCGACAAGCTGCAGCAAAGGATCCAGCTCTAAGAACTCATCGCGTGCGACGGGTTGGAAAATCAACGACAAAAAAGGAGGTTTCCAGTACGCGTCGAACTTCAAGAAGCAGGCGACGGGTCCCGGCCTGGTGATGGTGGAGGGCGGTACATTTACTATGGGTAAGGTTCAGGACGACGTCATGCACGATTGGAACAACTCGCCAAATCAACAGCACGTTCAGTCCTTTTATATGGACGAAACTGAGGTGACCAACCTCATGTATATGGAATACCTCGACTGGCTCAAGCGCGTCTTCCCGCCGGATCAGGACAATTACAAGAATATTTATGAAGGTGCTTCTCCCGATACGCTCGTATGGAGAAACCGCTTGGGTTATAACGAGACGATGACCAACAACTACCTGCGCCACCCGGCATACGCCAATTATCCGGTGGTGGGTGTGAACTGGATCCAGGCTGTCGAATTCAGCAAATGGAGAACGGACCGTGTCAACGAGAATACGCTCGAGCAGCAAGGATACCTCAAGAAAGATTCGAAAGTAACGGCGGTAAGTGCAGATAAAACATTCAGCACCGAAACCTATCT